>CAYWFF010000005.1:2982-48935 GCA_964458085.1 uncultured Gammaproteobacteria bacterium | reverse complement strand
GATACCCGAACTATTGGAATTTCGTCTCCCGGATATTGGTACTTTTTAAGCAATTCACGTATATCTGATTCAACTAGTTCAATAAGATCAGGATCGTCCATCATGTCAATTTTATTGAGTGCTACAACTAGTGCAGGAACGTTAACCTGGCGAGCCAAAATAATATGCTCTCGGGTTTGGGGCATATGGCCATCGGGAGCTGAAATAACTAAGATTGCTCCGTCCATTTGGGCTGCACCGGTAATCATATTTTTAATGTAATCTGCGTGACCCGGAGCATCAATGTGAGCATAATGCCTCTTTTCGGTTTCGTATTCGATGTGGGAAATGTTAATAGTAACTCCGCGTTCGCGTTCTTCAGGAGCATTATCAATGTCTTCAAATTTATATCCTTTGTTGGATCCGCCAGGGTTATGCTTGGCAAGAACTGTGGAAATAGCGGCGGTTAGTGTGGTTTTACCGTGATCAACATGTCCGATAGTACCGACATTTACATGTGGCTTGGTTCTTTCAAACTTTTGTTTTGTTTCAGATGCCATGTTTGCTATATTACTCTAAAACTAGTTTATTGTCTAGTTCAAAATGAAACCACGCGCTTACGTGGTCAGTGTTCGTATTATAAGAGTCACTATTTAGGCTTGTCAACACCTAAATTGACCTTCCATTAGGAAACTAAGGGCTTTTTGGATGCCACAATTTGTGCTGCGACATTTGACGGCACTTCTTCATAATGGCTCGGCTCCACATACGCACTAGCTCTTCCCTGGGAAATTGAACGAAGTTTCGTTGCATATCCCGACAGTTCCGCCAGAGGTGCTGTGGCATTTATAATTGTCATTCCTGCCCGTTCTTCAGTTCCTTGAATTTGTGCACGCTTACTGGACAAGTCACCAATAACATCTCCCATAAACTCCGCAGGGGTAGTTACTTCAACTTTGACGATTGGCTCCAGCAAAACCATGTCAGCTTTTTTAGCCGCTTCTTCTACGGCCAATGAACCTGCAATTTTAAAAGCCATTTCTGAAGAATCAACATCGTGGTATGAGCCGTCGTAAACCGTTACTTTAAGATCTACCATTGGATACCCGGCCATAATGCCGTTTTCAAGTTTTTCAATAACACCTTTTTCAATTGGCGCGATAAATTCACCGGGAATTGCTCCGCCTTTTATGGCATTTTCCCAGCTGAAGCCTTCTCCGCGACCTAAGGGTTCAATACGCAAAAAACAGTGTCCGTATTGTCCGCGTCCACCTGTTTGCCTGATGTATTTACCTTCTCCCTCTGCATGTTTTTTAATAGTTTCTTTATACGCAACCTGTGGTGCACCGGTTTTGGCGTCAATAATGAATTCCCTTTTCATTCTGTCAACCAGTATTTCAAGCTGTAATTCACCCATTCCTGAAATGATTGTTTGACCTGTTTCATGATTGGTTTTTATGCGGAAAGTAGGATCCTCATCTGACAACTTCTGAAGTGCTAGCCCCATTTTTTCTTGGTCA
This sequence comes from uncultured Gammaproteobacteria bacterium, assembly GCA_964458085.1. Taxonomy (GTDB): domain Bacteria; phylum Patescibacteriota; class Microgenomatia; order UBA8517; family UBA8517; genus CAYWFF01. Next base: position 47,436 of record CAYWFF010000005.1, on the reverse strand, counting down.
GATTTGGTGGACGGTTCAATTGCCAAAGAAATAACAGGTTCAGGGAACGATATGGATTCAAGTAAAATGGGATGCGCCGGGTCTGATAAAGAATTACCGGTCGTAGTGTCTTTTACACCTACTGCAGCAACAATTTCACCTGCATAGGCTTCTTCCACTAACTCCCTTTGATCGGCATGCATCAGAACTAGCTTACCGATACGTTCAGGCATTCTTTTGCTTACGTTTTGGACCGCTTGGCCGCTTTTCAGAGTTCCTGAATAAATACGAAGATAAACTAAACGTCCGACATGCGGATCTGTTACCACCTTAAAAGCCAAAGCTGAAAAGGGTTCACTGTATTCTGCACGCCGTTCTTCTTCTTTTTCAGTTGCCGGATGTATTCCTTTGGCAGGTGGAATATCGGCAGGGGATGGCAAGTATTCAACAACAGCATCCATCAAAAGCTGGGTAGTTGCAGTCCGGTTGTCGCCTCCAAGAATAGGGAAAAACTTGACGGAAATGACGCCGTTTCTGATAGCCTTTTTAATATCTGCTTCAGTTAGTTCCTGACCATCGAGGTATTTGGATAATGTTTCGTCATCATATTCCGCAACGGCTTCAATAAGCTCATTTCTCAATTCTTTTGCCCTGTCTAAAAGATCGCCCGGAATTTCTTCTTCAGTAAGTTTGCTGTCTTCAATTGATTTATAGGTATAAGCTTTCATGCGAATAAGGTCTACCACACCCCGAAGAGAGTGTTCGTTTCCGATAGGTAAAATTACAGGGGATGCGTTTGCACCAAGCCGAGTTTTTATGGATTTGATACTGCCTTCATAATCAGCACCTATTAAATTTAATTTATTTAAAATACAAATACGCGGAACGTGGTATTTGTCTGCTTGCCGCCAAACCGTCTCTGATTGAGACTCCACACCTGTCCGACCGTCAAAAACCATCACGGCTCCGTCCAAGACCCGAAGAGACCTCTCCACCTCAGCGGTAAAGTCAATGTGTCCAGGAGTATCGATGATGTTTATACGGTAATGTCCGTTATCAACAGAGGAAGATGTTTGAAGATCCCAAAAAGTTGTGATTGCTGCGGAAACAATTGTAATTCCGCGCTCCCTCTCTTGCTCCATCCAGTCAGTTGCAGTTGTGCCTTCGTCGACTGAACCGAGTTTGTATGTTTTACCTGTTTCGAAAAGAATCCGCTCCGTAGTAGTGGTCTTACCGGCATCGATGTGAGCGATAATCCCTATGTTTCTGATTTTTTCCATAGGCAGATCCCGATCTTTAGTGTCGGTAACCACCATCGCTGATTTTTTCTTTGTTACTTGTGCAGCCATGTACTCAAAGTCTAAAGGTATAAGAGTGAAAGAGTTTAAGAAAGATTGGTGTTGATTTCAAATCTTTAACTCTAGTATCACTCTCCTGACAAAAATAACCGTTCTCCGAGGAGAACAGTAGAGCAATTGTAACAAACTATTGGTGCCTAAGCAATATAATTCAAAATTTTAAAAAGCAGAAGACTTAGAATTTTTTAGACTTAAAAATTAAAGATACACATAATCTTATAAAATAATTCAACATTTCTGTTTGTTATAAGCTGTACAAAAGTTGGAATACGCGAGAAATTTCAAATTTTGTATGCCTCATTCAATTTTATAGACATATTAATTGCTATTAGTTTAAAAACAGCCTAATTTAAAGGTTTTATGTACTTAAATAAAAAAATACGGAGATCTTTCCAATTAAATATGAGGTCAAAATAGCTTCTTACCACTTGAAATGGGCAAAGGCACGGTTTGCTTCAGCCATACGTTCCACATCAACTCGCTTTTTAACGGCTCCGCCTTCGTTTTTCAAAGCATCCAAAAGTTCTGCTGCCAATTTTTCGGCATATGTATGGAATTCAGAGTTTGACCGGGCTCTTGATGCGGCAATAAGCCACCTAATGGCTAATGAATCGCGTCGCGGTCCTCGGACAGTCATCGGCACCTGATACGCAGCACCGCCAATTCTTCGCGGCCGTACTTCCATTGTCGGACGGATATTGTCCATTGCGTCAGTGAAAGCTTTCAGAGGATCGGCACCGGCTTTTTCTCCCAAAATTTCGAGAGCTTTATAGACTTGTTTTTGAGATGCACTTTTTTTACCGTCTTTCATCGCACGGTTAATAAGTTTTGTAACTAATTTACTTTTGTAGATAGGATCCGGATCAATTGGTTGTACTTTTGCGCTTCCTCGTCTTGGCATACTTTATTTTAAGCAGTTGCTGCTGCTGCCCCTCCTTGTTCTTTTTTAGTCCCATATCGGGAACGGGATGTTTTTCGGCCGACCACTCCGCCCGTGTCATACTTTCCTCTGACTATCGTATATTTTACTCCGGCCAAATCTTTAACTCTACCGTAACGGACTAAAACAATTGCGTGTTCTGATAATTCATGGCCTTCCCCGGGAATATAAGCCGTTACTTCCTGTTTATTGGAAAGGCGAACACGGGCAACTTTTCTTAAGGCTGAGTTTGGTTTACGGGGAGTTTGAGTTCGGACTTGCAATACTACTCCGCGTTTAAAAGGGGATGGGTTTTCACTATACTTTCGGTCTTTAGCGTTATACCAACGCCTCAGTGCCGCCTTTTTGTTTTTCTTAACAACGGTTTTTCTTCCTTTTCTGACTAATTGTGATACTGTTGGCATAGTTCAGCGGTATTATACTACGAAATACTGAGATTAAAATAGGACATTACTCTTTTGGTAATGCTGCCCGTTCGGGTGTAACAGGGATTAGACGGCCAATAATAACGTTTTCCTTTAATCCCAGGAGTCGGTCTTCTTTCTTTTGCAGTGCGGCATTGGTCAAAACATCCGTGGTCTGTTCAAACGATGCTGCAGATAGCCAGGATTCAGTAAAGAGGGCACGTCTTGTGATACCAAGGACAACTTGTTGAGCACTGGCAGGTTCTCCGCCTGCAGCCAAAACTTTTGCATTTTCTTCTTCAAAAAGAGCTTTATCAACAAGTTCTCCGGGAAGAAGCGGTGTATCTCCCGGTGTCACAACCCGTACTTCATCACTCATTTTTCTGACAATTACTTCAAAATGTTTATCATGAATCGGAATTCCTTGGGACTCATATACTCTTTGCACTTCGTCTACCAGATATTCTTGAGAAGCCCTAAGTCCCTTAATTGAAAGTATCTCGCGAACGTCAAGAGAGCCGGAAGCGAGCGCAGTTCCTGCGTCAACCAATTGCTTATCTTCAACTACAAGCTGTAGAGTTTTCGGAACCAAATATTCACGTTCTTCTTTTGGTTTTGTTTGAACGGATGTAATGGTAACTCTCCAACCGTCTTCTGTTTCTCCGATGTGCACTCTCCCTGAGATTTCAGCTAATGGAGCCAGTACTTTTGGCGTTCTTGCTTCAAATAATTCTTCGACTCTGGGTAACCCCTGAGTCACGTCAACTCCGACGATACCTGCAGCGTGTTTAGTTTTAAGCGTAAGCTGAGTACCCGGTTCTCCGATGGATTGAGCTGCAATAACTCCGACCGGCGTTCCCAATTCAACCATTTGCTTGTTTGATAAATCAATTCCGTAGCACTTTGAACACATACCGTACCTGTTACCACAAGTAAGCGGACTTCTGACAAGCACATCTTCTACTTCTGCAGCATCAATAGCAGTAGCAATATCAATATCAATCATGTCACCCTTAACAAGAATTGTCTTTTTTGTCTTCGGATCAACAACATCTTCCTGAACAAACCTGCCCACTAAGCGGCTTGCAAATGATTTCGTCCGTACTGCCCGTTTTATGGTCAATCCTTCTTCCGTACCGCAATCTTCCGACCTGACTATTAAGTCATGCGCCACGTCAACAAGTCGTCTGGTTAAGTATCCCGCATCCGCTGTTTTTAGAGCTGAATCAGTCAGTCCTTTTCGTGAACCTCGCGATGAAGTGACATATTCAAATACTGACAGGCCTTCCCGAAAATTGGATTTGATAGGTAGTTCAACGATTTTACCCAACGGATCAACAACAAGTCCTCTGATGGCAGCAAGCTGTTTAACCTGATCACGGGAAGCACGACCGACTTTTGCGTCAATTACGACCCGAATTGGAGAAGTCTCTTCTAATAAATCCCAGGTTTTATCTGCCAATTCTTCAGTTGTCTCAATCCAAATTTCCTGACTCAGACGGCGTTTTTCTTCTTGGGTTATAAGCCCTAAAGCAAAATTACTTTCAATTTCCGCAACTCGGACATCGGCCTCTTTGAGAATCTCTGCTTTTTCAGGCAGAAGTTTTGAGTCAAAAATTCCAAAAGACAAGCCGGACATTGTTCCGCCGAGAAATCCCAGACGTTTTACTGAGTCAATCATTTTTACCACCAAACTCTTATCAGCCATTACATAAGCACGGTTGAAAAGCTGTTTTATAATTGATGATGTGATTGATTCGTTGATAAATTCAAAACCTTCAGGTAAAACTTCATTGAAAAGAATCCTACCGGCAGTAGTTTCCAGCAGCTGCCCGTCAATACGAACTGTAATTACTTGACGTATCTCAACTTGTTTTGATTGATAGGCAACAAGTGCGTCTTCTTTATCAGAAAAGACGGTTTCACTTGCGGGAAGCCTAGGGTCAATACTTGTAAGGTAATAAACACCCAACGCCATTTCTTTACTTGCAGGAGTTGTAATAGGAGTTCCGTCTGCTGGACGAAGTAAATTATGCTCCGGCAGCATGCGCTCAGCAGCCTCAGCAATTGCTTCTTTGGATAAAGGAACATGAACTGCCATCTGATCTCCGTCAAAATCTGCATTAAATCCGGAACAAACCGCAGGGTGCAGTCTTATGGCACTACCTTCGATCAATACAGGATAGAATGCCTGAATTGACAACTTATGAAGGGTTGGTGCCCGGTTTAAGATAACCGGATGATCTTTAGTGATTTCCTCTAAAATATCAAACACTTCAGGCGGACGGCGTTCCAACATATTTTTCGCAGACTTTACATTAGGAGTAATCCCCCGGGATATCATTTCACGCAGCACAAATGGCTTGAAAATTTCAAGTGCCATATCTTTTGGAAGACCGCACTGGTTAATATTTAAGTCAGGTCCGACTATAATAACTGACCGGCCTGAATAATCTACCCGTTTACCCAAAAGGTTTTGTCGGAAACGTCCCTGTTTCCCTTTGAGCATGTCTGAAAGAGAACGTAACGGTTGTCTTCCGCGTCCTCTACGGGTTGCTTTTCTTTGAGATGCGTCTATAAGTGAGTCAACCGACTCCTGGAGCATTCGCTTTTCGTTTCGCAAAATGATTTCAGGAGCACCCAATTCAATCAAGTGCTTTAAGCGATTATTTCTATTAATGACCCTGCGATACAAATCATTCAAATCACTTGTTGCAAATCGTCCACCGGACAGTTGCACCATAGGACGAATATCGGGGGGAAGAACCGGTAGAACCCGAACCACCATCCATGCAGGATTTACTTTAGAACGGCGCATGCCGTCAATTAACTTTAAACGTTTCGCCAATTTAACATACTTTGTTGCAGTTCCTTTGGTTTCGTCAAGCTCTTTCCTTAACTCTGCGGTTAATTTCTCAAGATCAATAGTATCAATAGCAGCAAGGACAGCCTCTGCGCCCATTTTAGCTGTAAAGAAATCAGCAGCATCATACGCCACCAATTCATCAAATTCTTCCTCAGTAAGAATTGAAAGCGGACGTAAGCTTTTAATAAGAAGTGCTAGGTTCTCGAACAGTTCGTTTGTCCTGGCAACCGTTGTTCGTTCTTCTTCTGAAAGTGCAGTTTCCCTCTTCCTCAAATCAAGATCAATTTCCGAAACTGCCAAATTTAGTTGCTCTTTGTCTTTAATTTTCTTTTCAGCTTTTTCCCGTTCTTCTTGGGATTTAACTTTCAAAACGTCGCGGCGTTCTTTGAAGCTGTCATTAATTTCACTTTCTCTAGTAGAGCGAGCTTGTTCAAGCCGTTCAAGTGCTGCCTTTTTTTCAGCGTCATTTACTTCCAAAACAAGATAGCGCGCAAAATAGATGACTTGCTCAATTGCTCGGGGAGCAACATTTAAAAGAAGTGAAATTTTCGATGGTGCCCCTTTAAAATACCAGACGTGCATAACAGGAGATGCAAGTGAAATGTGTCCCATTCTCTCACGCCTAACTCTTGATTGGGTAACTTCCACTCCGCATTTATCACAAACAACTCCTTTATATCGAATTCTTTTATATTTTCCACAGTAACATTCCCAATCTTTTGTAGGACCAAAGATTCTTTCATCAAATAATCCGTCTTTCTCAGGCTTAAGGGTGCGGTAGTTTATTGTTTCAGGCTTAGTTACCTCTCCACGAGACCACTTCCTGATTTCTTCAGGAGAAGCCAGTTTTATAACTAAACTTTTAAAATCGGTTAATGTTTTAAGTCCTGATAGTGGTTCCATAGTTTTTTAGGCTTCTACAACTTCTTTCACCTCTTCAACTTCCATTGATCCTTCATCAGCAACCAGTTCTTCCGTTGCCACAACTTCAGCTCCTACTGCTGATGCCAGGTCAGCTCCTTCAGTAACAGGTAATTCATCTTCACCGTCTGTAAAAATGGCGCCTTCCGCATCAATTGAAAGACCCAGGGAATTAAGTTCTCTGATCAGTACTTTGAAGCTCTCAGGTACAGTTGCCTCAGGAATGTCCGTTCCTTTAACAATTGCCTCAAACGCACGGGCGCGTCCTAGTATATCATCAGATTTAATAGTTAGCATCTCCTGCAATATGTGGGCTGCACGATGTGCTTCGAGTCCCCAAACTTCCATTTCTCCCAAACGCTGGCCTCCCATTTGGGCTTTACCACCGAGAGGTTGCTGCGTAACTAATGAGTATGGTCCTGTTGATCGGGCATGGGTCTTGTCTTCAACCATGTGCTTTAACTTCAAAATATAACCCGTCCCCACGACCGTATCTTCTTTAAAAGCTTCGCCGGTTCTTCCGTCATAAAGCCTTGCCTTTCCGGTTACGGGAAGACCTGCTTCTTTCAAAGATTCAATAATTACATCTTCTGAAACCGGATCAAACACAGGAAGAGCTGCCTTTTGATTTGTTTTACTCATTGCCCATCCCAAATGGGTTTCCAAAAGTTGCCCTAAATTCATACGAGCGAGAACTGATAGAGGAGAGATGATAATATCAATTGGCGTACCATCTGCAAGGTATGGCATATCAGCAATCGGTAAAATCTTAGCAATTACTCCTTTATTTCCGTGGCGTCCTGCAATCTTATCTCCGACCGTGATTTTTCTCATTTGGGCTACTTTCACAATTACTCGCTTTAGAACCCCCGGCCCCAACTCGTCTCCCCGATCCCGGTCAAGAATATTAATATCAACTACAATTCCCCGCTCGCCGTGAGGAACTCGGAGTGAAGTGTCGCGGACTTCACGGGCTTTCTCTCCAAAAATTGCCCGGAGAAGCCTTTCTTCTGCAGTTAGTTCCGTTTCTCCCTTTGGTGCAATTTTACCGACTAAAATATCTCCCGGGCTGACTTCTGCACCTATTACAACAATTCCGTCTTCCGCTAAATTAGCAAGATCTGCCTCAGCTACATTGGGAATATCCCTGGTTAATTCTTCAGGTCCCAGTTTAGTATCTACAACATCAGCTTCATATTCTTCAATATGAATAGAGGTTAAAAGATCGTCTTTAACTAATTTATCAGAAATGAGAATTGCGTCTTCAAAACCGTATCCTTCAAAGGAAGTATAAGCAAGGGTTAAGTTTCTCCCGAGGCCCAGTTCACCGTTTTGCATGGAAGGCCCGTCTGCTAACAGATCGCCCTTTTGTACTTTCTGCCCGACTTTAACAACTGCACGTTGGTTGTAACAGGTGGAATTTGCTGTTCTTTTGAATTTGGTAAGTAAATAGCTCTCGGTTTTGCCGGTATTTAGAATACGGACATCTTCAGAAGGGTCCGCTTCGGTCACGGTTTCGCTGAGTTCAACATCAATTCGGTCAGCGTCAACATAAGTTACTTCACCTGCATGCCTTGCTCGGACCAACCTTTTCATACCTTCTGCAATTTCACCTTCCATACCGGTTCCCACGACGGGAGACTCCGGGTTAATAAGAGGCACTGCCTGACATTGCATATTACTGCCCATCAACGCACGATTCCCTTCATCATGTGCCAAGAAAGGAATTAGTGACGCAGATGCGCCGATTACCTGCCTTGGTGTAACATCAATAAGATCAACATTTTCTGCAGGTCCTTCTGTAATACTTCCTTTGTAACGGAAGGGTGCGCGGATTTGAGTAATATACCCTTTTTCATCAGTTTCAATTCCGGAGTGAGTTATATGATAATTTTCTTCATCATCAGCCGTCAAATAAACCACTTCATCTGTCACTCGCATTTTAGTTTTGCCTCCATTCGTTTCTTTTTCCACTTTTCTATACGGAGTTTCTATAAAACCAAATTCATTTACCCGTGCATATAATGCAAGATAAGTAACAAGACCGATGTTCGGTCCTTCAGGAGTTCTCACCGGATCAATTCGCCCGTACTGTGACGAATTAACGTCTCGGATAGAGAATGAAGCCCTTTCTCTGTTTATACCACCCGAACCCAATACAGACACACGACGAAGGTTGTCAATTTCCGATAAAGGATTTGTGTCGTCTAAAATAGTTGACAGCTGATTGGATCGGAAAAATTCGTTAAGAGCCGCAATTAAAGGGCGTGCATTAATAAGATTTGCGGGTAAAGGTTTGTCCTCGGGTGAAATAAGGCTCATTTTCTCTTTAACGGATCTTTCGAGTCTCAAAAGCCCCACCCGGAATGCATTGGTAGCTACCAATTCACCGACTCGGCGAAGGCGCCTGTTGGAAAGATGATCAATATCGTCAGTTCGACCTTCACCGTTTTGTAGTTTTATCAGATATGAAAGTCCGGAAATTAAATCCTGTTTTGTAAGCACCCAGTTTTCTTTTTCATTGGGGATATCAAGATTAATACGTTTATTTATTTTAAATCGGCCTACTTTTCCGAGGTCGTATCTTTTAGGATCAAAAAAGAGCCCGTTAAAAAGACCCTGGGCATTTTCCAAAAGTACAGGTTCCCCGGGTCTCATTTTACGGTAAATCTCAAGAAGTGCTTCATCAGTGCTTTTTGAGGGGTCTTTAGCAATTGAAGCCTGCACATATTTGTGGTTATCGTCGGTATCAACGTTTTTGAAAAGATTTGTGAGTTCTTCATCGGTTTCAACTCCCATGGCACGCAAAATTGCAGTACCGACAACTTTTCTCCTACGGTCAATTCTGGCAGCTATTACATCGTTTTTATCAACTTCAAATTCCAACCATGAACCTCTTAAAGGTCTGACTTCTAATTTATAAAGCATCCGCCCGGAAGAAGCATCCAATTCGCCCGAGAAGTAAACTCCCGGACTTCGGACGATTTGATTAATAACAACACGTTCAACACCATTGATTACAAAAGTACCGCGGGTAGTCATCTGAGGCACATCACCAAAAAAGACTTCCTGGGTTTTCTTTTCACCTGTTCGTTTGTTTATAAGTGTGGCTGAAATTTTTAGCGGAGAGGAGTAAGTAAGACCTTTTTCTTGTGCTTGACGTGAGGTAATTTTAGCTTCGCCAAGTACAGGCTTCTCCAAAATAATTTGCCAATTCTTGCCGGTGAAGTCATCGATGGGGGAAACTTCGGAGAGTTCTTGTGCAATCCCTTCTGTCAGGAACCACTCCCAACTCTCACGTTGTACGAGAGATAGGTCCAGTTTCGGCAAATTCTTTTCGGTTTTTCCAAAGTTTTTTCGGCTGTTTATTTGCTTCATTTGCGATATTTCTGGTCGAAAAATCCCAAGATGTGCTTGGGACATAAATTTTTCCCGAGTCTCACTCGGTTTTTTCCGGCTTTTTTGCTAGATATCCCCTAAATAAAAAAAGAAGAACCTACAAAGTACGCCTAGCAGGATTATATATGATATTTAGCTTCTGTCAAGACCTTGTCTCCTTAACGGAGATAGGTACGGACATTCCTGTTGTGTTCTTCAAGTGTTCGTGCGTAATGAATTTGCCCTTCCTGATCATGTAAATAAAACATATAATCCGATTCTTCAGGCCGGGCTGCTGCCTCAAGGGAAGATAAACCCGGATTTGCGATAGGAGCGGGTGGCAGTGTGGTGACAGAATAAGTATTGTAAGGAGACGTCAATTCCAAATCTTCCCGAGACAAAATTGGCCACCACTCAGGTATTTCTGCCGTCGGAATACAAACATTTACCCCTTTACAGTAGCGGTTTGAAGAGACCGCGTATTGTACGGCAGCATCAATTTGCAAAGGCCAACTTTGAGTGAGTCTGTTGTACATTATTCCTGCAACAATTGGTCTTTCATCTTTGGTTTTGGTTTCCCGCTCCAGCATGCTCGCTAAAATCACGACCTCGTCAAAAGAATATCCTGAAGGTAGAGATTTTGCCAGATCTGCAGTTTTTCGGTTAAAGGTCGTAGTAAGCGTGCTGACAACTATTTCTGGGGAAACATCAGATGGAAATGCATAAGTATCCGGGAAGAGATAACCTTCCCTATCTGCTACTGCTGTCAAAAAGGTACGGCGAAACGACTCTGCTTTGTCTCCGGTGAGCTCGAGTCCGGAAATTACTTTTTCCGCCACTTCTTCTTTGCGTAAACCTTCAGGAATTGTTACCCAAAGCTCATCAGGGTTTTGTGTAAGTCTGCTAACGATATCAAGGAGAGAAGTGTCTTTTCTGAGGGTAAATACTCCAGGTTGTATTTTATCAGCCTTGTCGCTTAACTGTACATATATTTTAAAGGCTAATTGATTTCTAATTAATCCTTCTTCATAAAGATTAATGGCTACCTTTTCAGCTGAGGAACCTTTAGCAATAACAAAACGTTTTTCTCCTTCCATCTCTGAAACAGGTTGAGAATTATTTTGCCACCAAATAAAAGCGCTACCGGCAAAAGCCAGGAACAAAGCAATACCCACGGCAAATATTACAAAAATTCGTTTCATGAAAATAGTTTATTAAACTTCAGTGAGAAGTGCACGGCGATAGATTTTTGTTTTTGGAGTATAAATAAAAATTCTGCCGCAGTCACAAGTGACTTGTTCAGTTCCGTCGTTTCTTTTAGTACGGTCCTTTGAAGCTAATGGCTTTCCGCAACCGACACATCTTCCTTGAGATAGCAACCATGCCTGTATTGGAGCTATTGCATTTTTTAGCATGTGTTAGTGTAAGTATACTAGATACTGCGCGATTTGAAATAAGGAATTTAGCGGGAATCCAGATAACTTTGCAGCATTACAGCAGCAGCATATGCATCTTCCATCGCTTTGCGCTTTTTTCGCCTCATACCTGTGTTAATCGAAAGATGAAGCGCATCGTAAGTTGTTAAAGTTTCATCGCTAAAAACAACAGGCACTGTTAACTTTTGTTGTAATTCCTCACCAAACTTTTTTATTTCGTTAGCCATAGCACCTTCCGAAATTCCTACAACGACTTCAGAAATATTTTCCTGTTCTACCAATACAGAAATATAAGTTATCAGTTCCCTTAAAGTTCTCGGTTTCAAAACAGCAAAAGGCTCCGAAAGCTTGGATGTGGATTTTGCCAAACCGATTTTCTTCCTACCGTAATCAATTCCCAGTAAATGCTTGTGCATGTTTTTCTTGTGGTATTATACGCGCTCTAACAATTAACCGTTTCGGTTTTAACGGATGCCCTGGAGGAGTACAAGTTACAAGTGACAAATAGGAATCGGAGGTGTTTTGTTCCAAAATTTGCAAATCGGTTGGTTTTACTTCAAAGAGTGTGTCAACCTCATAAACATAGGACACGCCTTTGTAGTTTACGTGTACCTCATCTCCTTTTTTCAACTTATATAAAATAGAAAAAATAGCCATATAACTTTTAGGGTCATAATACTGGGGAAGTATGGAGTGGCCAAATATTACCGCGTTTCCCAAAGATCCCGGTGCAGCCGTACCGGGATACTGAATTAACGATTCTGACAAGTCTTCTCCGCCGATTGCAACACTGGCATTATAAATGTTTAACTTGGGAACACTTAAAGTGTAGTAAGACACTTCGTCCGATACAAAAGTCACCTTTTCCTGGTCCGTAAACCAAGTACTAGCTTTAGTAAAGTCCACATCCTTTTTACCTTCGTAATCCATAATAAGCGGTGTAATGAGGGAAGGATATTTTCTACCTATTTCCCACTCATAAAGCAGAAGGGGATAAATGGTAGAAAACAATATAATTAAGCCTGAAACAGCCAATATGGCTGCACAAGCCTGAGCGATTGTTTTTTTTCTATTCATACGTATATAAGTGTAGCAAATGGAGTTTAATACACCAGCTAGCGATCGGCAGATAGCTGAACATCAATTCGTTTTGCGATGTGGGGCAAAGTTCCCAATCTTCCCGGTAATTTCGGGTTTATGGTAATTTCTGCTCTTACAAAACCGGGTAATTCTTTTTTGATAAATTCTTCTGCAACACTTTTATACTTACCGGCTATTTTTCGACCAATTTCATCAGTATCTATTTGAGGCAACAAATTTGCATCAACTTCAGTTTCGAAAACATATCCTTCTCCTGACTCTTCTTTTACTTTAAAATCAGACTCAATCTGATCACCCCTAAGCACATATCCTGAGGGGACTTTGCTTTTCAGAACTTCACTTAGAAGTTCTGTAAGTCTACTCCGTTCAACGGACAAAGCACTGCCTTCAGCACCAAGCGAAAGCGTCAGAGAGTTAGCTTCGTCTCCGACTTTTGCGCTGAATTCTTCGTCAGCTTTGTCTACACTAAGAGAGTCTTCGATTAAGTAAGTATCTCCTGAAATCTTTCCCTTCAATTCAGTAATTGCTTTTTCCCTGAGCTCTTCTTCAAGCTCGCTTAATAAAGCTTCGCGGTCTGCTTCTGATACAGCGTTAATTTCTTTACTGCTTCCGCCTGAAAACGATTCTTCATTTTTTGCTTCAATGTCTGAATTTGAATAGTTTCCTACCCTAAAAGTCGTACCTGAGGCTAAATTATAATCAGCACCAATATCGTCTGCAGTAACTCCAACCTTAGCGGTTCCGGGAGAACCGGCGCTTCCACTTGCGATTGCAACCTCCTCATCTAAAACGAATTCCAGATTTTCCGGACCATGGAGTGCGGTACCGGAAGGTATTGTTAAAGATGTTCCCACACGGTAAAGTGTTACTTCACCTTTTGCTTTATCTCCGACTGTTTTTGTCCCTGTAGTAGACTTTGTTTTTTCACCGGAAACAGAGACTGTCAGTTTTTCTGCCGGCAATAACCGGTTTTCTACATTCAATTCCTGGACTTCAGGACTTGCAGTTACTTCAATACGCTCATCCAGACGCTGGGGAGATATATAGATAATTGCGGTTGCGCTAGGCAGATACCACCAAAGCGCAAAAAATGTAATAGTAATAAGAACAAGCACAACAATTCCGGCAATTAAGCTTTTTTTGCCTTCCCTGCTTACTCCCGGCTTTTTAAAATTAAACCTGGGTTTGGAAAATACAGGTAACTTAGTAAGGAATTTTTGAAAAAAAGAACTCTTTTCTGCTTTCGGGTCGTTACCAATTAGTTCTGCCTCTTCGGTATCCGATACTTTAGACAGATTCTCCAGCGTTTCGTTTAAATTATTAGCCGGAGCTTCTTCAATTTCGACCGCTGAATCATCGCTCGTAAAACCGAACTCTTCAGGTGTAGCTTCAGTAACATTGCTGTCCGGGTTTTGTTCTTGAGAAAAAGCCTCAGGGACGGAATCTGAAAGTGTTTCAGTTCCGACATCTTCCGCAGGTTCATTTACCGGAGCAGAAACAAGCGATTCAACATTTGCAATCTCAGCTGCTCCCGCAAGCGATACAGCGTAAACTTTTTTATCCGGGCTTATTATTTCAGCTTTAGGAGTATGCAGAAAGTTAAGGGTTTTAGTTTCTTCCCAATTGTGTTGAGTCAATTCTTGTCTGCATTCCGATAGTTCACTTTCTCGGGCGTTATATAAAACAAACCTGGCCGGCAGAGCTTCCCGACCTGCGAAACGTGCCAATCCTTCAATTACATCGTCAACTATCGAAAGGCTTCTGGCAACACTGGTTGCACCCATAAGGTTGCCTAAATTAAAAACCGCGACTTCCAGAGTTTCTTTATAAACCCCCAAAAAAACCGCGTTAACGACACTGCCTTCTTCGGATTTGATTAAATAAGAAATAGCTTCAGGTATAACGACAAACCCTACGGGTTTCAGGGATAAATCTCCGCATAGTTTTTTTATTTGTGCCAGGTATTCAACTTTAATTTCTCCGCCTGAAACCCAAGAAGAAATAACGCCGAATACTGTCTTTGAGGGATCGGGAATAGAATCGGGAAAATGTTTTACTGCATTTGAAAGCGAAATGTCGGTCGCCGAGACAAGTTCGCTTTCCAATTCCCACGAATTCGGGGTTGATGTATACAAAACCTGCGCACTGCCGTTTGCAATTCGCCACACTCCCGCCTGTACCCATCCCGGTTCAATAACAACAGCCCAGAAATATTCCGCATCGGGTTCTGTAGGTTGGCCGGGTAAAAATTTTTTTAAATCCATAATGTACTTTTCTAAATATCAGAAAATATAAAAATACATGTAATTGAAACTTGTGAAGTTGGGCAGACTGTTGTCATAGTTAAAATGAAGAAGTCAAATTAGTCCGACTTGGCATATATACGCATCAGACCACTTCCGACTTTTTCCTGTTTTATTATTGTAACATGTCCGATTTCCCCAGTGCGAGAGACATGAGGTCCTCCACAAAACTCTTTACTGAAAGCGCTCATTAAACTTTCACCAACATAGTACACCTTTACAGTATCCGCATACTTTTCATTAAATGCATGTATTGCCCCGGTTTTGACTGCTTCATCTTTTGGCATAACTTTAAAACCAACCGGCAGATCTTTCTTAATTACATCATTGATTATATCTTCAACTTCCTTTAATTCTTCATCGGTCAGCTTTTTCGGATGAGGAAAGTCAAACCGTGTCCTCTCTTTAGTAATATTTTGGCCTTTCTGAACTACTTGATCTCCTAGGACTTTGCGCAAGGAAGCCAGAAGTAAATGGGTTGCAGTATGAAGTTTCACAACCTCAGAAGTTTGATCTGCCAGTCCGCCTTTAAATACACCCGCTGACGTAGTCCTTGATTTTTCCTTATGCGCTTTCATTAGTTTTTCAAAGTCTTCATCCACATTTTTGTCCATACTGATATTTTCCATACCCGCTATCTCTTTTGTAATTTCGGGAGGAAATCCATAAGTCTGAAGAAGATTAAACATCGTATCACCCGATATTTTAGCTTGTTTTACTAGTTCTCTAAGTCCTCTTTCGATTGTTGCTCTGAACTTTCGAACTTCAATGCTAAAAATATCTTCAATAACTTTTTTATCTCCAGAATCAAATTGTTCAGAATAACTCTCCATGGCAACCCCTACCAATGTTTTAAAGTTTTTACTATCAAAATTCTTGTCATGTATATAAGTTTTAGCGACTGCTCGTCGAATTAGTCTTCTTAAAATATAATCTTGTAGTTTGTTACCTGGTCTAACACCCGATTTTATTAAAAAAACTGCAGCTCTTGTATGTTCCGCAACTACTCTATACATTTCGTCAGTTTCCTTCCTGCTCCCATACTTTATTCCAAAGTAAAGTTCTAGTGTCATTATTAATGGTTGAAAAACATCGATGTTGAAAATGTCAGGAGTGTTTTCTGTCGCCGCGGTTATACGCTCGAGCCCTCCTCCAAAGTCTACATTTTTCTGAGGTAACTCTTTAAAAAAACCATCGCCTTGCTTTACATATTGTATAAACACAGAGTTACCAATTTCGATAAATCTTCCACAATCGCAATTTGGATGGCAAGGTTTGTTGCGCCATTGAGAACTTTCGTGAATCTTCAGCTCTTCACCAAAATCATAAAAAACTTCAGAATCTGGTCCACCTATTTCACCTACTGGCATTTGATCAGGAGTACCCGATCTACTCCACCAATTTTTCTCTACCCCGTAATAAAAAATTCTGTCACTTTTTTTCATTCCTTTATGGGGATTCTCATTTTCAGTAACTTCCTTAATCCCAATCTCTATAAAATCTTTTGAAACTTGCAAAAACTGGTTTTTCCAAATATCTACTGACTCTTTGTCAGGTGGGGCAACATCGTTTCCTTTAAATACTGAGACATATAGTTTTGTGGGGTTTAATTTCAGTTCGTTATAAAGGAAGCTAAATAACCAAGAAAGTTGTTGTTCCTTGAAATAGCTCCCCAAACCCCAATTGCCTAGCATCTCAAAAAAAGTTGTGTGTCTATTGTCTCCCACTTCTTCAATATCGCCCAACCTTATGGAAGGTTGAGAGTTGACAAGCTTATCGCCCTCTGAATGAGTTTCACCCATTAAGTAGGGAACTAGAGGTTGCATGCCTGAAGAAGTAAAAAGAGTAGTGGGATCGTTTTCAAGAACTAATGGTGCAGGGTCAATCCGTTTGTGGCCTTTAGATTCAAAAAACTTAAGATATTTTTCCCTAACTTCACTTGCTTTCATGCGTGTAGTATAGCGTTATTTTATAACCGATTCCAATAACATTTGTGTTAATACGGTTGTATTTTGACTGTGTTTATGAAAATAGAAAAAAGAACGAGAGCTTTTTTTTGGAGAACTCACGCAAACTGCCTAAACTTTCTTCATTTCGTCTTTTGCTGTTTGTTTTGCTTCACCATGGGTCTCCATTTTCTTGGATTTTCCAAACATTTCTAAAATTGAGGTGAGTTTGTCCGGCCGAATGAGGCCGCCACCCAATATTGAATCTTCTAAAATGCTGTTTAACCGCTTCACTGCACGGCGCAGATCTGAAATAATAAGCACAACTTGGACACCAACAATTACAAGCAGCAGTGTCAGCGACACAATAACAATAATAAGTAATCTTTCTATACCGTCCATAATTTAAAAAATAGTAATAAGAGCAGAGTTCAAAGTGCAAATAAATTGGCTTTCATTACTTATTCACCATTCACTTCCCACTAATCACCATTAAGCTTTGGTTCTATCTTACGATGAACTACGGTCTCTTTACCAGAACGGGAAATTGATTTAATTTCAATTTCGCCGGTTCCTTCAAAAATCTCGATTTCGGTTCTGAAATTTCCAAATTCATCTAAAAGTACAGGTTGGTTGTTTACTCTGACTACAGCTTCAGGAACGGTTGATCCGGTTACAACAATTGACCGTTGTTCAATTACTTCTCCTTCCTGGGGGTTAGTTACAGTAAGCTCAGGTGGGCGGATAAACTGTATATACTGATAACCTAGATAAGTTCCTAAAAACAGCATAACTACCAAAATTCCTGATAAAAAAGTTAAACGGGGATTCCACACAAATTTTTCTTTAATATCCGGTTTGGGATTTATCGGTAGCTTTTTGGGCGGATAATCCCGTCTAAGTAGTGCCAGCGCCTGTTTGGGATCAAGGCTAAGTGATTCTGCAATATTTCTCACAAAACCGTGAACTACAGGAAATTCAGGAAGGTCGTCCCAAGATTCGCTTTCAATCGCTTTTATAAAACTTGTCTTAATCCTGGTTTTCTTCTCGACTTCTGCAATAGTCAGCTTTAAGCTTTGTCGGGTTTCTTTGAAAAATGTGCCTAATGTACGCATGAAAGAAAGATGGTTGAATTAAGCTTGCGCCTGCTCTCCGTTAGCTGCTTCAAGTGAAGCAAAATATTCTTGTACGTTTTGAACAAGTACTTCGCGGGGTTTAGATCCGTCGGCAGGGCCCACTACCCCTGATGATTCGAGTTGATCAATAATTCGAGCAGCTCGTGCATATCCGACCGACAGTCTCCGCTGGAGTAAAGATGCGGATGCTCGGTCATACTGACAAACAATTTCAACTGCTTGTTTAAAAAGGTCATCGATGTCTCCGCCAATTCCTCCTGGTCCTACGGATCCTGATTTCGGCATTGAAGTCACTTCATCAGAATACTGGGGTGCAACTCCTAGATTTTTAATGTAATCTACAAGTGAAGTCACGTCCTTATCTGACACAAATGCACCCTGAATACGCATAGGTTTTGCGGATTCGGGAGGAAGATAAAGCATGTCTCCCTTTCCTAAAAGTTTTTCAGCACCCGGACCGTCTAAGATAACCCGGGAATCTATTTGAGACGATACCGCAAAAGCGATTCTGCTCGGTATGTTTGCTTTTATTAATCCTGTTATAACATCTACCGACGGACGCTGAGTGGCAAGAACCATGTGTATACCAGTTGCTCTGCTCATTTGCGCAATTCTTGTAACGGCGTCCTCAACTTCAGCCGGAGAAAAAAGCATAATATCAGCAAGTTCGTCAATAACAACAACTATATAAGGAAGGGCTTGGAAACCGGACATTTCATTATAAGCATCAATATTCCGCGCACCGGCCTGAGCAAATAATTTATATCTCCTGTCCATTTCTGACATAACCCATTTTAGAGCCGATACAACTTTTTCAGGTTCAACTATTACCGGAGCAAGTAAATGCGGAATTCCGTTGTAGCCGGTCATTTCGACTCGCTTAGGATCAACTAAAATTAATTTTACTTCTGAAGGCGATGTACGCATTAAAAGTGATGCCAGAAAAGTATTCATCATAACGCTTTTACCGGACCCGGTTTGTCCTGCAATTAAAACGTGCGGCATTTTACCTATATTTGCAACTATCGGTTTACCTGAAACATCCAGTCCCAACGCCACTGTTAATTTGTGAGTGTTGTTTTTAAGTTCGGGAGAGTCAAACAGTTTTCTTAAGGCAACAAACTCCGGAGCCCGATTCGGTAATTCTATACCTACCATAGACCTTCCAGGAATCGGAGCTTCGATACGGATTGTACCGGTAGGCGCTGCCAGAGCGAGTGCTAAATCCCTCTCTAAAGCTGTAATTTTCGAAAGCTTGGTACCGAGCGCTACTTCTATTGCATACTGAGTAACTGCCGGACCCAAATTAACCTCTACCACCCTGGCAGTAATACCAAACGACTCAAGCGTTTGTTCGATAATTGCCGCGTTCCCTTTTATGTCTCCTCTGTCTGCTTTACCCGTTCCGCTATCTGACAGTAAGTCAAGCGGAGGATATTTCCATATTTTGTCTTCGCCGGGAATATTGCTGACCAGTTTTTGTTCCAACGGTTCTTTAGCTGTATTCAGCGGTTTTTGCGGCTCAGGAGGAGAAACTCTTGCTGCCCCCATATTCGGCGTTGCTCCGCCAAATACTTTAAGTTCTCCCCTAGAAGGTAGGGTAAATTTTCTGCCTGCATCTTTTATTTGTGACTGTCCCCGAACTCCATATTTCCGAAACAGTGTTACCACAAGGTTCATTAGATGATCAAGAGATGTATTAAACATGACTACTATACCGATGACAAAGGTTGCCAAAAAGATTATAAAAGCACCGGCACCATACACCAAAGTTACCAGCCCATCCCAAGAAGATTGACCTAAAAGGCCTGCGCGTGACAAACCCACCAGGGAAAAAAACGACAAAATAGAACCGACGAGTACGTTTGGCTGACTTAAAAAATGTTTAGATTTGGACACTAAAAATCCGCTGGAGAGAAATATAAAAGGCAAAAAAATGGCGGTCCAGGAAAAGATATTTAACACAAAATCGTTGATCATTTCTAAAATCAAACCCTGGCGGGTAAATGAAACAACAATTAGTCCTGCCAAAGAAAAAAACGATATCTGAATGATTGAGTAAATTGTTGCCGGTTTGAGCTTCAGACGCATTGATTTTTTGGATTTTAACCTGCGTTTCTTTTTAGCCATAATTCATTATACCTGAGGATAGTAAGAGAGGGAAAGACGCGCAGAGTTATTCCTCAACAACCAATGGGATAATCATGGGGTGGCGACCGGTTTCTTTATAAAAAACCCTTTCCAAATAGCTGAAAGTTGTCTCTTTTATAGTCTGACGCTCAAATTTTCCTCTTTTTGTAATTTCAACACCCAAGTCTTTTGCCACCTTTTCTAAAAAGCCCTGCTGTTTTCCTTGAAAAACAAAACCCCGGCTTATTAGTTCAGGATTTTTGGTAAGTTTGTTATTCCTGGAGTCTACCTGGATTAGAACAATCGCAATACCATCCTGTGCAAGTGTTTGTCTGTCTCGTAATACAACTTCCCCCACGTCTCCAATACCCAATCCATCAACCAAAACGCTTTTAACAGGCACGTTGCCGCTAGTTCGTCCAAAGCCATTTGTAAAACTAATTATGTCACCGGGTTTAGGATTAAATACCAAGTCATCTCTTGCTCCCATTGAAAGAGCTATTTCCTTATATGCCCGCATATGCCTCACTGTTCCTCCGATGGGAATAAAATGTTTAGGTTTTAAAAGAGCAAACAACATTTTAATGTCCTGCATGCTGCCGTGGCCTGAAACGTGGAGATCTTCCTGCAAGTCGTAGTAATGGACATCCGCACCCAACTCAATAAGTTTATCCACAATCATGTCAACGTTAACTTTCGATCCGGGAGGTGCCGGATCACCCGAAAAAATTACAGCATCACCTTGCTCAATTGCCAAACTGTCATGCTCTCCCAAAGCAACTCTATAAAGATTACTTCCCGGCTGTCCGTATGAACCCGAAATTATGTACATAATATTTTCTCCCCGAATATTTCGCGCCTGTTTTTTTGTAACTACAAGTTTGTCATTATAATGCAAATAACCAAGTGTTTTTGCAATTTCAGCTTTACTATCAATTGAACGGCCAACAAAAGTGACTTTTCTCCCTGCTCGTTCTGCCACATTCATGGCTTGTTGAATCCGGGAGATATTCGAAGAAATTGTTGTAAAGTAAACCGTTTTTTTGGCGTTTTTAACGATTGTCTCAATCTTTTCCTCTATTTCAAATTCACTCTCGGTGTATCCCGGGGTAGTCGAACCAAGGCAATCTGACGCAAGCGCCAGCACCCCGCCGCTTGCCAACTGAGCGGCTTTTGCCACATCAAACGGTTTCTGGTCGACCGGAGTCCAGTCAAATTTATAGTCAGGTACGTGGAACACCTTCCCTTCAGGTGTATCAATTGCAAATCCCACCGCATCAGGAACAGAGTGAGAAACCCGAAATGGCGTCACGTTAAATACCCCAAGAGACAGGGTGTCACTTTCAGGATCAAAAATCTTCACTTTTTCAGTTTCGACTTTATAATCCTGTAATTTTTCTTCTATAAATCCGGCAACCAGTTTTGTTGCGTACACAGACACTTTCACATCCTTGAGCAAAAAGGGGAGAGCGCCCAAGTGATCCTCATGACCGTGAGATACCAAAATCCCCCGGATTTTATGTTTATTTTCGATTATGTAGCTAAAGTCGGGGATAACAAGATCCACACCATACATATCCTGCTCGGGGAAACCGACACCGCAGTCTACAACAAGCATATCGTTACCATATTCATAAATGTACAGATTTTCTGTTACTTCTGTGGTGCCCGATAATGCAATAAATTTTAATTCAGCCATAGTTAATTATACCAGATTCAGCTGTTCGTGATTTTCACTTTCGTCTTCTTTTTTTAAGATATCGTTAAGAATGGGTTGCAATTTCCTAAAGTCATCAATTGTTTTTTGGCGGATGTCCCCGTTTCTAAGACCTGCAGCAGGGTGATACATAGGAACAACAGTAAGGTCTTTGCCTTGCCAGTTAACCTGATGAACTTTACCATGAATTCCTGAAATAGTTACATTCGGGATGAATTTTGCCATAGAAAATCTGCCTAATGTAACAATTACTTTCGGGTCGATAATCTCAATCATCGGATCAAGGTAGACTGCAAATGCAGAAAGCTCCTCAGGTTCCGGATCACGATTGTTAGGAGGCCTATAATGGATCACATTAGTGATAAACACTTCTTCGCGCGAAAGATCTGCTTCCTTTAATAACTGATTCAAAAAAGAACCGGCATTTCCGACAAACGGTCTTCCTTTTTGGTCTTCCCAATAACCGGGGCCTTCACCTACAAAAAGGATGTCAGAGTCCACATTTCCCTCACCAAACACCAGCTTAGTTGCTCCTTTTTTCAAAGGAAGGGAGTCGTCTTTTTGCATTTTCCGATAAAGTTTAAGAAGTTTCTCCCGCTTTTCTTTTTTAGTCATACAGTGCTTTTTTACAATGGCAAGAATTGTTTTACGTTTTCTTGGGTAATATGAAATTGTTGCGTTTTTCCTTCCACTAAATCTCGTGCAGCTTTTCTTATCATCCCCTGAATCGTCCGTTGCAAAGTACGCATTCCGGCGTCAAACCCGAGTGGTCTTACAATACTTGCCCACACTTCATCATCAATAACAACAGATTCTTCGCCAATTCCTGCTTGTTTCAGGATCTCAGGAAGCATGTATTGTTTTCCTATAGTGATTTTTTCCTGATCTGTATAGGAAGGCATACTGACAGGTTCCATACGGTCAAGGACTGCGGTTGCTATATTTGTTGTATTATTTGAAGTTGCAACAAATAAAACTTCTGACAAATCAACCGGGTAATCAATATAATGGTCGACAAACGCCGCATTCTGTTCAGGATCCAAAAGTTCGACCAATACACCCATGATAGAGGAGCGGCCTTCTTCGGTTACCCGGTCAATTTCATCCAGTAGTACGACCGGATTCCTGCTCTGGGCAGTCACCAATGCTTTTATAATTTTCCCCGGTTCAGCTTCGGCGTGCATCCTCGACTTACCCCGAAGGTCTAAGGGGTCGCCCATACCTCCGAAAGGAATACGCACAAATTGCCTTCCCATCGCCTCTGCAATAGACTTCGCAATTGTGGTTTTACCAGTACCCACAAGACCGACAAAACACAAAATCGGCGCCCGCATAAAATCTTTATACTCACCCTTCTCACGTTTCAGTTTCATTACAGCTAAATATTCTAAAATTCGGGCTTTTATTTCTTCCAGACCGAAATGGTTAGTGTCCAGAATTTCTTTTGCTTTAGTTAATTCTAAAAGATCTTCAGTTCGTTTGTTCCAGGGAATTGCTGATATCCATTCAATGTAGCGTGTCATTCTATCAAGTTCGGGTAAAAAAGTAGGGGAGTCCAGGAGCACTTCAAGTTGTTTTAAGCGTCCGAAAACACGGTTTTTAAGTTCGTCCGGTATTTCAACCACCTGCATAGTTTGAGTTAATTGGCTGATTTGCTCAGTTGCTGCACCCATATATTTAAGTATACCTATTTTCGAAACATTGGCAAAGCCAGTCTAACAACATGTTTGTAATTAATGTTTATAGATAATCAATGAAGTTAAAAGGAAGTGCCCGTGAAGATATGATTACTTTCTTCTACTGCCGCCTCGTTTTGGATCTTCATCCAAAAATCTACTTGTCGGGAAATGCGGTCCACCACTACCTCCACCAGGTCTGCGATCACGCCTGTCATTTCTATCAGGTCTCCTTTGATAATTACCTCCGCTTCCTCTGTCCCTATCTCCGCTCAATTTTTCTCTTCTTTGTTTATTTTTTTCTTCGTCTTCCTTGGGATCAAGAAGCATCGAGAGATTTATTCTGCCCAAATCATCGATCTCTTTAACCCTGACAGTAACAGTTTCACCCATTTTAACGAAATCTCCCGGATCCTTTACAAAATCTTTTGACATGTCAGAGACATGTACTAATCCGTCTTTCCCTGGGAGAATTTCAACAAATGCACCGAAGGGTTGGAGTCTTTTAACTACTCCTTCATAGATTTCTCCGGGCACAGGGTCTTTTGTAATTGCATTAACTTTATTTAACGCAGTTTCCAATTCTTCGTCTGTCATTGCAGACACATTGACAGACCCGTCGTCTTCAACATCAATCATGGCACCGGTTTCTGCGATAATCTTTTTTATCGTTTTACCGCCCGGGCCTATGAGTTCTCCAATTTTGTCTATATCAATTTTTATTACTTTAATTTTGGGCGCATACATTGATACTTTTTCTCTGGGCTTTGCGATTGCATCAGTTACAACTTTCAGAATTTGAAGTCTGGCATCCCTGGCTTGAGCAAATGCTTTTTCTAACATTTCAACTTTTAAGCTGAGTGTTTTTACGTCCATCTGGAGCGCCGTGATTCCGGTTTCAGTTCCGGCAACTTTAAAATCCATATCTCCATTGCCATCCTCAAGGCCTATAATGTCTGTGAGTACTGTGAATTTTTTCTCATCTTCAATAATAAGCCCCATTGCAATTCCTGCAACCGGTGCTTTCAAGGGGACTCCTGCATCCATCAAAGCTAAAGTTGACCCAGTTGCTGATGCCATGCTGGTTGAACCGTTTGAAGACAACACCTCAGAAACAACACGGATAGCATATGGAAAATCAGCCACAGCAGGTATAACCGGTTCAAGGGATCTCTCACCAAGTGCTCCGTGACCGATTTCACGTCTATTGGGTGAACCAATCCTGCCGGTTTCGCCGGTCGAGTAGGGAGGCATGGAGTAGTGGTGCATATAGCGTTTGGTTTCTTCCCCTTCGGCAGTTTCTATTGATTGTTCCAACGAAGGAGCGCCAAGTGTAACAATTGACAAAACTTGTGTAGCACCTCTTTTGAAAATGGCTGAACCGTGAGTTCTGGGTAAAATTGACACATCAGCAGTCAACTCCCGTAGTTCATCTGCTTTCCGCCCGTCTGGTCTTTTACCTTTCAAAAGCATGTCGCGGAGATCTTTTTTGAAAAGACTTTCAAATATTTCTCCTGCAAGCGCTTTTTCTTTTTCGTCTACTGTTGCTGTAACTGCGTATTTGGCGGCGTCAAGCTCGGTATAGCCTGCTTCTTTGGTTGCCATTAAGGTTATTAACTTTTTAATAACATCTTTGGAGGATTCTTTAACGTGTTTTTCAAGTGATGCCGCAGGTTTAACTTTTTCAACTGCTTCTTTTTTATTTCCGACCTCTTTTGCGAGTTCATTAATAGCAGTTATCAGAGCTTTTGTCTCTTTTTGTGCGTAGGCAATACCTTCGAGCATGGTTTCTTCAGGCACTTGATTTGCGCCGGCTTCAATCATTACTATCGCCTCATCAGTAGAGGAAACTAAAAGATCCATATCAGAACTAACCATTTCAGAAACTAAAGGATTGACGAGAAACTCATTATTCTTTCTGCCTACGCGAACAAGTCCAATAGGTCCTTTCCAGGGAATATCAGAAATTGCCAAAGCAGCCGATGCTGCAATCCCTGCCACAACATCCGGCGAATTCTCCAAATCTACCGATAAAACAGTTAAAATGACCTGGACATCTTTTTTGAATTCTTTGGGAAAGAGGGGACGTATAGAGCGGTCAACCAAACGTGCCGTTAATATTTCATCATCAGTAGGCCTGCCTTCCCGTTTTACCCAACGGCTACCCTTAATCCGCCCACCGGCATAGAGCCTCTCCTGATATTCAACAGAAAGAGGGAAATAACCAAGGTCGACTTTAAGCGGGGAAGCGACAACCGTAGCTAAAACTACCGTATCTCCGTAAGTTGCAAGAACTGCAGCGTTTGCTTGCTGTGCAATATGTCCGGTTGACAGTGTCAGGTTTTTTCCTGCTAATTCAATTTGTTTTTCTACTTTTTTCATTATTTCTACCTTACTTTACTGGAGTGTAACAAAATTTGCAGATACTTGTTACGTTCGAATTCTTTTGTAGATTCTTATTAATATTTTACTTATCCAGCTTAAGTTCTTTTAGAAGAACTGTGTACCGTTCTTCATCGCGATTTTTAAGATAATTTAGTAATCTTCTTCTTTTAGCAACCATACTTAAAAGTCCACGTCTTGAATGAACGTCTTTTTTGTGGTCTTTCAGATGCGCTGCAAGCTTATCAATCTGGGCATGAAGAAGTGCAATTTGTACTTCAGGAGATCCAGTGTCACCCTTCTCGCGTGCAAATTTATTTATTATGTCCTGTTTTTGATCTTTAGGTAATGCCATGTTAAGTAAGTCATGTAGTCTCAGTAAGGCGCCGAGTCAGACTCGGTGGCATCGCCAAACCGTGAGTTACATCAGATGGTATAGTATCATTTCTTACATTAAATAGCAATCAAAACTGTGCTACTTTACAGAAGTCCCTTTGAATATCTTAGGTTCAAACCAATCTTTCGGAGCATTTTCATCTTCTTCCTCATCCTGCACTTGGGCTTGGTCACTTGCCTTTTGTTGAACGTTTTGTCCTTGTGGCATGGCAGGCGGGTAGTTTCGGGGTATTTGTCCTTGTGAAGATGAGGCGGGTATTGCACCAGGCGGATAGTTTTCGGGTACGCGCTGGCTCAAATCGCGTTTTCCCCCTGAGCGCATAAGTTCAGAAACAATTGCGAAGGTGTCCGCAGTTACATCGTTCCCGGTAAAGCTGTTACTTCCGTCTTCTATGCCTGTCAAAAGATTTGTTGCAACATCCTCATTTAAACTATATCCGCTATCTTTCAATATCACACCGGTTAATTCCGAGACTGAAGACGAAGGCCGGGAAAACGAAATAACCTTCTTACCGGTTAGGTTGATGTCGCGGGTTCCAATATGTATTAGCTTCGCTCCGGCCAACTCGTTTTTAGATAAAGCAGGGAAGTGAGAGTCGTTTGCACCTCCGATTAAAATAACCATATCGGCAGATACTCCGGAATAACCTAATTCGATTTGTTTTTGCGAAGGGGGAGAGATACGGTCTTTTGGAATTACAGTCAACTTAAATTGGCCATTTTCAATGTCATAACTGACACGTTCAATGTCGCTTGCCTGATAGTCGACAAAACTAACCACTAAGTTTTTGTTTCCAAGCTCCTGGGTTACTTTATTTACCCCTATGAGCCGGTTAAATTCGACAACCATAGGGGAGGGTGAATATATTTGTACTGACTTTTCCTCACGAAGTGTTAAAAATAAAGACAGACCCGCTGCGACTTGGTCAAAATAAGGCTTTGTCGGCAACAAAATAAGTACCGATTGAGCTTGGTCGATGAATCCTTTGAATGATTGTTCCATACTTCCCTTTTTTCACGTTATCCACTTTTCACGGATAGCGGTTATAATATAGGGTATTATATTACTATCGGTCAGTTGATACAATAACATCCCCTACTTTGAATTCTAATTGCGGTACAAATATTATACCCCCCTCTTCCCCCTGCTTTAACTCTCCTACGTCACTTTTCTGTTTTTTAATTGATAGTATTTTAACAGAACCCAATACTTGATCTCCACGTATTATATTAACTTTACTTGTTTTTGTTATCGTTCCGCTTATGACCTTACTCCCCGCTACCCTTTTATTATCAAACGGAAATTCCGCCAGTATCTCTGCTCTGCCGAACTCTCTAACTTTACCTTTTTGAATTATCTCTTCAAGGTCTTCAAATAATTTATAGACGATGTTATAGCTATGGATACTAACGCCTTCATTTTCTGCTAGCTTTTTTACGCTGTTTGTTACTTTTGATTCAAAAAGATATATATCTGCGTCTGCTGATTTAGCCACAAATATATCCGATTGGTTTACATCTCCCACTCCGGAAGAAACAACAAAAAATCCTTCAGGAATGTTTACCAAAACTGCCTCAAGGGCACTTGTATTGTTTGCTTTTACCACAACAGGAATCCCGTCCTCAGGCGCTTTATTTTTGTCATCTGTTAGATTTGTTAGTTTGGCTTTTATGTCATCACCTTTATGAACCAGTAGAGATCCTACCAGGGGAAGTTCTGAAAAACCAATTATCTGAACGGGATAACCCGGATACACAGTCTTAATGGGTTTAAGTTGAAAATCAAAAAGACCCCGTACTTTTGACACAACTTCACCGTCTGTAATTTCATCCCCGATTGAAATCGAACCGTCTCTGACTACAACTGATGCTAAAGGACCACGTTTGTCTTTTCTGGTTTCTATAACTACTGCTTCTAATTTTCCATCAGCTTGTCCCTCAAAACCATGCATCTCTGAAACTAAAGTAATCATTTCGAGAAGTTCTTTTAATCCCTCACCTGTTTTTGCTGAAACTTCAACAAGCGGAGTATCTCCTCCCCGCCCTTCAAACAAAACCTGTTCTTTTTCCAAATCTCCATACACCTTTTCTATATTTGCCGATGCTAAATCCATTTTGGTTGCAGCGACCACAAAAGGAATCTTTGCTTCTCTTATAAATTGTAAAGCTTCTTTAGTTTGTGGCTTTACACCGTCATCAGCTGCAACAACCAGAACGGCAATGTCGGCTACGTTTGCACCCTGAGCACGCATGTTTGAAAAAGCAGCGTGACCGGGAGTATCAATAAAAGTAACATCTTTCCCGTCTAATGTGGTAATTACTGATGCGCCGATGTTTTGGGTGATTCCTCCTGCTTCTTTCTTCTGGACTGAAGTTTTTCTTATCGCATCGAGAAGGCTGGTTTTACCATGATCAACATGACCCAATACCGCTATAATGGGCGGTCGCAACTTGCTGCCAGTTTTTTCTGGTTGGTCGGTCATATAAGTTAGTAAGGACTATACGTCTCATTTAAGCTTCGCTTCCGGTTTCAGATGTTTCCGCAGGCTCAGTAATTTCTGTATTCTCAACCGGTTCATCAATTGCTGCAATATCGTCGAGTGGTTGTGTTTTTAAAGCAGCATCTTCTGCCACCGCCTCTTTCTTTTCCGCATTCTCAAGTTCTGACTCCGGTTCTTCTTTTTTACTTTTATTTCCATCAACGTCCTCAACAACAATTTTCCAACCAGTAAGCCTTGCAGCAAGCCTGGCATTTTGACCGTCTTTTCCTATAGCAAGCGATAATTGATCTTCAGGAGCCTTAACAGTTGCAATTTTACTTTTTTCATCTAAAGAAACAGATAAACTTTCTGCAGGTGCCAAAGCAGCTTTCACAAGTTCTGTCGTGTCATCTGTAAAAGGAATGATATCGATTCTTTCTCCGCCCAGCTCGTTTGTAACCGCTTGCACACGTACACCTTTTTGTCCGACACATGAGCCAACAGGATCAACTCCGGACTGACTTGAAACAACTGCAATTTTTGTCCGCACTCCGGGCTCCCGTGCAATCGTTCTAATTTCAACTGAACCTGCTGCAATTTCTGGTACTTCTCTCTCAAAAAGTTTTTTGACAAATGTACTGTCACTTCTTGATAACATAAGTTGTTTTCCGCGGGGTGTTTCTTCAATATCTTTCAGAAGAAAAACAAACCGCTGATTAGGGTTAAGGCGTTCATTTGGCACCCTCTCGTCAGCTGTCATGATGCCTTCAGTCCGGCCAAGATCGACTCGTACATCAGGTCCTTCAAAACGTAAAATCATGCCGGAAATAAGTGACCCGATTCGCCCGGAGTATTCATCCATAATGGCGCCTTTTTCTGCTTCTCTTATTTTTTGATGAATGACTTGTTTTGCTGTTTGTGCAGCAATCCGACCAAAACCGGGAGGAGTAACATCTTTTTTGTCCTCAGGAGTTTCGGGTGCCCAAGAAAATATTTGAGCCTCGCCATTAGCAGGATCAAGTACCACATCAAATTCAAGCTCTTCCACTTCTTCACCGCGTTCTCTTGCGTCTCTTTTGTAAGCTGCAACAATTGCTTGTTTGATAGTATTAATGATCACGTCAGGATCCAGCCCCCGCTCGGTGGCAATTGCTCTTAATGCTTGTGCAAATTCTGTTCTTGGTGTTTGCATAAATTCCTTTCAGGAATAGTGCATAGTGAAAAGCATATAGTGCATAGTTTTCCGTTTGCACTTTGTTTTCTGCACTTTGTACTAATTTGTAAAAAAAATGGCGGGCTCAAATCCCACCATATTCTCTTTCTTAACCTCTCATAGTGTACCTTAGAGCAGGTTTGAAGTCAAACTCACAATCCTTCCCTTTTCATGTTTTCAATTACAGATCTTTGTTCTCTACTTAGTTTTTCCGGTACGGCTACCTGAATCCTCACATATTCATCTCCCTTTCCTCTTCCACGCAGGTTTGGTGCACCTTTACCGCGAAGTCTCATCATAGTTCCTGAAGGAGTACCGGGACGGACCCGTACTTTGATATCACCTTCCGCAGTAGGTACAGAGAGTTCCCCACCTAAAGTTGCAAGCGAAAATGGGATGTTCATGCGAACATAAATATCAGCTCCATCCCGCTCAAATAGTTCGTGAGGTTTTACATTTATGGATAAAATAAAATCGTCAAACCTGATACGCGATCCGTCGTCCACTCCAGCAGGAATTTTGATTTTTCGCTTTTTACCCTGAATTTCAACAGACTTTTCTACTCCTTTTATAGCATCCATAAAGTCAATATCTATGCTATATCGGGGTATGGAACGAGCTTGGGAAAAAGGTTGAGCGCCTCCAAAAAAACTTTCAAAAATATCAAAAGGATCCCCAAAATCAAACCCTCCGAAAGGTGATTCTCCGCCACCGCCTCGATTAGTATAGGTATATGTGAACGGTCCCCATTGGCCACCCTGACCGAAAGGCGAACCTCCCGGTTGACCAGTCCCTGTACCCATACCTCCCGGAGAAAAAGCAGAATGGCCAAACTGATCGTATGCCTGACGTTTTTGCGAGTCCGACAACACTTGGTATGCTTCGTTTATTTCTTTGAAACGCTTTTCTGCGGCTTCTTTGTTGTCTTTATGCCTGTCAGGATGCCATTCCAAAGCCTGCTTCCGGTAAGCTTTTTTAAGCTCATCGGCTGAAGCAGTTTTTGTAACTCCCAAAATGTCGTAATAATCACTCTTGGCTGCCATAACACTAAAGATTTTACCAATTTAAATGGAACTTGTTAAGCAGTCAAATTTAATGAGTGCTAAACAACTTACCTTTAGCTTTTATTTTGTAAAAATAACAGTAAGATATAGAGAAGTTGACATGAATACAAAAACTGGAATTTTTTCCGGCGTAAATGTGCTTGATTTAACCAAAATATTAAGTGGCCCGCTTGCCACTCGATACTTAGCAGACTACGGCGCAACGGTTATAAAAATTGAACATCCTAATAGTCCCGACGACTCTCGTAGTTTTCCGCCGCTAAAAAATAATTGGAGCGAATATTTTGAAATGCTTAACAGAAACAAAGAAAGCATTTCTTTAAATTTGAAAAATACTAAACATCGAAACCTTTTCTATAAACTTTGTAAAAATGCTGATGTGGTTGTAGAAAATCTTACCCCTGATGTTAAAACCAAGCTCAAAATCGATTATCCAATTATTCGTAACCTAAACAAAAAAATCATTTACGCTTCCCTTTCAGGTCTTGACCAAAAAAATACACGTAAATACTATGATGTCATTGCCCAAGCAGAATCTGGTTTACTCTCTCTTTCGGGAACTAAAAAAAATCCTGTTAAGATTGCTCCTGCCGTAACCGACGCTTTTGCTGGTGTTAATTTAGCATTTGCCATAGCTTCCGCACTCTATCACAGGCAACGGACAAATGAAGGACTACAAATCATTGTTTCTATGTTAACAACAAGTGTTCAACTTTTGGAACATAATCTAATAGACTATTCAATTAATGGTAAAAATCCAGAAAGACCTGAGAATCAAGATAATGCAGTTGCTCCTTTTGGAGTTTTCAAAACACTAGATGGTTATTTGGCTATTGCTTGTGGCAATGACACCACCTGGAATTCGTTTGCAAAATTTCTTTCACAATATTACGCAATAGATTTAACAAAATTTACCACAAATTCACTACGATTAGAAAATAAAAAACTGCTTACAGAAATCATCGAGGTGGTTTTTTCTAAATTTAAAACGAAAAGATTAGTAGTTAAGATGAACAAAATACAAATTCCATATGGAAATGTAAATGAGATGTCTGATATCGCAAATGACGATTGGTTCTTCAAACATGAAGCCCTAATTAAAATAGACCACGACAAGCTGGGCAAGTGCATAATTCCAGGCTATCCTATACAGTTTAACAAACCTCATACAAAAAAATTAATACCAGCACCAGGTTTAGGGAAAAATAACAATAAATATGGAATTTAATGTTAAACCATACTCTAAGGATCAAATACCTCAAATCACTAAGTTATTGGAAGAGTGTTTTAAATTTAAAATAAAAGACAAAATAAGCGCTGTTCGTTGGAAATATGCCTATACACAATTTCCAAGAACTTTGTTTTATTACGGAGCATGGGACAACAAAGGGAACTTAGTTTCTCAGTATACTAATCTGGAAAATAATCTTATTTATCAAAGTAGCGTTATCAAAGCTTTGACTTGTTTTGACATGGCAACAGTGCCTCAACATCGTGGCAAAGGTCTTATTACCCAGCTTTCGCAAAAACTCTACCAAGATGTACGTAAGTCAAAATTTGTATTGTCTTTCGGTTTTTCAAATGAACAAGGGATTAAAGTAGATAAATATGCAAATGAATATGGATATAAAATCGTAGGTAAGTTCGCAAAATATATCAAAAGTGTTTTTTTCTCAAAGCCATCAGATATAACTTTCAAAGAAATCGGTTCATTCCCTGATAAATATGAAGCTTTCTCAGATAATTTTATTAGGATTTACAAACCAGTAGAGTACGTTAAATGGCGTTATATAAAAAGGCCTGCCCATAGTTACAAGATTTATCAAATAAAGTCACCACAAATACCAATAGGTTTTATTGTTGTACGACTTCACGATCTCCGGGTGGATTTGTTGGATATCATTGGCATTCCGTTTACTAACTATCCTGAAGTAATTAGTGGCGTGGAACAATTACTGAAAAACAACAGGAAAGCGTTTATTGTCATCAATATTTTAGACAACATCAGTTGGCATTCTATGCTCTCTGCTCTAGGATACAAACGTCAGCCAGACCGGTCTCACAACTATCTCACTGTCAAAATCCACAAACATACTGTACGCGACTCATTTCTTAATGCAGAAAGTTGGCTTTTAATGGGTGGAGATATATGGTAATTACCACTTTATGAAAGTTGTATTTTTGGATTGGTATAAAACTTTATCCGAGAATACCTTCTGGCAAGATTTAGAAGCGAAAAATGAAAATATATATAAAGCAATCACTACTTCATGTTTTATAAAAAATAAGGACTTAATCGGGCCTTGGATGAGAGGTGTCTATACATCAGAAGTTATTTCTCAAGTTATCGCCCGAGATACTCATATCAGTTCACGGTTTATTCTCAAAGAATTAATCAAAAGTGCAAAACACATTGAATTCGCGGACAAACAAGTCTTTAAAATTATCGGGGAATTACAACAAAAAGCTATAAAAATAGTACTTGCAACCGATAACATGGATACTTTTACCCGCTTCACCGTTCCAAGTCTTAAACTTAATAAACTATTTGATGGGATACTAAGCTCCTGGGAAATGAAAGCTTTAAAAGAAGACTTTTTGAATGGAGAAAGTATGTTTTTTTCTGAATATCTAAAGGTAAATACTTTAAGACCAAGTGACTGTGTACTTATTGATGATAGTGAAGACAAAAATAATAATCTAAAAAACTTCGGAGTTGATTACATTAGAATAAAAAATAGTTTAGAGACTTCAAAAATATTAAATGGTATTTTGTTACGATAACATAGCAAGCACCTTATACTTGAGGAATCCCTAACTAATCAAAGATTTTAACCCTGCTGTTTATTTTTTCCCAATCTTCCGACTTTAGCTTTAATCTGTATGAAGATATCTTTTTTTTGGTTGGAGCAGATTTATTTTCTAATCGTTCATTCACTTTTTATCCAACCACTTCCCCTTCTTCAACTTCTCCATCTTTCTTCTTACCTTCTTTTTTCTCTTCTTTATTTTCCTCAGTAGGAGCTTCGGCAGCTTCGGGTTGTGGAGTATTCTGCTCTGCAGAATACATCGCTTGGCCGATTTCACTTAATGTGTCGGATAGGTCTTTGGTAACGGCTTCAATGGCGTCTTTATCAGCATCTTCTTTTGCCAATATGTCTTTAACTGCTTTAACCTTTTCTTCTACTTTTGTTTTTATTTCTGCCGGAGCTTTATCTCCCGCATCTTTAAGAGCTTTTTCAGCTGCGTTTACCATGGAATCCGCTTGATTTCTAGCCTGAATTGCTTGTGCTTTTTTCTCGTCCTCAGCTTTGTGAGCTTCGGCTTCCTTTTGCATCTTTTCTACTTCTTCGTCCGACAGACCCACCGCGCCGGTAATTTTAATGTTTTGGCTCTTACCGGTTGCTTTGTCTTTGGCTGTAACTGTCAAAATACCGTTTGAATCGATATCAAAAATAACTTCGATTTGAGGAACTCCCCGAGGGGAAGGAGGAATACCGTCCAATATAAAGCGGCCGAGGGATTTATTGTCAGCGGCGAGAGGCCGCTCTCCCTGAGTCACATGAATTTCGACCTGAGTCTGATTATCAGCTGCAGTTGAAAACACTTCGGTTTTTGAAGCAGGGATAGTTGTATTTCTGGTAATCATAGGGGTTGCCACACTTCCCATAGTTTCGATAGCAAGGGTAAGCGGAGTTACATCAAGAAGTAAAATATCTTTAACTTCGCCTCCCAAAACTCCGCCTTGAATTGCGGCACCTATGGCAACTACTTCATCGGGGTTCACTGATTTATTCGGTTCTTTACCGAAAAAATCCTTAACAGTTTCCACAACCTTCGGCATTCGGGTCATACCGCCGACCAAAATAATTTCATCAATATCTTTTGCCTCCAATTTCGCGTCCTTCAAAGCGTCCTTTACGGGATCCATTGTTTTTTGGATTAAGTCATCAACCAAATTTTCCAATTTGGACCGACTAAGTTTCATTGTCAAATGCATAGGCTGGCCGTCTTTTTGAGTAATGTATGGCTGATTAATTTCTGTTTCCTGAGCGGCTGATAATTCAATCTTTGCTTTTTCGGCTGCGTCTCTGACTCTTTGCAGTGCTTGCTTGTCAGCTTTCAAATCGACAGCCGTATCTTTTTTGAATTCTGAAACAATATAATCCACAATCACTTCATCAAAATCATCACCACCCAAGTGTGTATCGCCATTGGTTGATTTGACTTCAAACACTCCTTCTCCAAGTTCGAGTATGGAAATATCAAAAGTCCCCCCACCCAAATCGTATACTGCTATTTTTTCTGCCTTTTTCTTGTCTAAACCGTATGCAAGAGCGGCTGCGGTTGGTTCGTTAATAATGCGCTCAACTTTTAGTCCTGCAATTTCTCCCGCCTGCTTCGTTGACTGTCTTTGAGAATCGTCAAAATACGCAGGAACAGTAATTACTGCAGAGTCTACCGACTCACCCAGATATTGCTCTGCATCTTTTTTAAGTTTCATCAAAACCCGCGCAGAAATTTCCTGAGGAGTGTAAGTTTTTCCTTCGACTTCAACGACAGCTCCACCGTCTTTTCCGGCTTTAATGTCATACGGCACCATATTTTCTGTTCTTTTAACTTCTTTATCATCAGCTCTTCTGCCCATAAGCCGTTTTACAGAGTAAATAGTGTTTTTAGGATTTAAGATCATTTGCCGCTTGGCAACATCACCTACTAAATTTTTCACAGGTTCAACAACCGACGGAGTGATATTTCTGCCGGTATCAGCAGCAGGAATGACTTTCGGTTGCCCGCCTTCCATTACTGACACCACTGAATTAGTTGTTCCTAAATCTATACCAATAATTTTTCCCATATATTTTTATTATACTAATCTACGATTTCTATACGAATGATACGAATAAATACGAAATCTGTAAATAAGTTTTTTATTCGTGTCTATTTGTTTCATTTATAGTTTTCGTAGTATTTTCTTTCTTTCCTACTTTTACTTTTGCAGGTCTTATTATCAGACTATCAGTAAACCTCCAACCGCTTAAAACAATTTCTGCAATTTTTCCTTCTTCACCGGAAACTGTTTCGATTGCTTCGCATACCTCTACATCAAATTTATCCCCTTCGTTAAGCATAATTTTTTCAACATTTTCACTTTTTAGAATATTATAAAATTCGGTAATTGCAATTGCGAGACCTGAGTCCTGCAAATGTTTTTGCGCTTCTTCAAGCATATCTAACAGCGGCAGTAATTTTACGATCAAACCCAGGCTGGCCAGCGACTGCATGCTATCTTTTTGACGGTCAAAACGCTTTTGCAAATTGTCGTAATCCGCCAGGGCGCGCGCCAACTGTTCCTGTAATATTCGATTCTTATCTTCGGTTTTGTCAGATTTCTTTTTCGCCATTGTTATTGTGCTAGTTCCTGTACCAGACCTCTGAAATATCTTAATGCCGGCACTATTGTAGAATAACTCTGACGGGTTGCCCCTACAACTCCTAAAGCACATTCGTGATTTTGAATTTGAAATCTGGTTCCGACAATTCCGATAGGGCCCAAATCACTCCACCCCAATTCCTCGCCAAAAATTACTTCAACTGGCGCCATACCGCTCATTCTTTTAAAAAAAAGTTCCTGCAGCCTGCCGGCTTCTTCTAAAAGAGTAAAAAGGCTAGCTGTCAGTCGTGAGTCAGTAAACTCAGGATACATAAAAATGTGAGCATAACCCGAATGCCAAACTTTCCCTTCGTTTAAGGATGAAATTGCAAGACTTCTGGTCTGGTGTGCCAGAACGTGTGTTGCTTCATCCATCAACTCATACAAGTTCCCCCGTTTATCCCAAACATCTTCTTTTGCTTTCACTTCTTGAGTTAAACTCATCTGTTTTTCATCCATTAACTGGCTTACGTAAAATTTCATTGCTTTAGGTGAAGGAGTTCGGCCGGCAGAAGTGTGAGGTTGACGAAGATATCCAAGTTTGGTAAGTGCCGACATTTCATTTCTGATAGTTGCCGGAGAAACACCAAGGCTGTATTTTTTCTCCAACGCTTCAGAACCCACAGGAACTGCAGTATTTATATATTCATCAATCAAAGCTTTTAGAATTTGAGTTTGGCGTGCTGTAAGTGCGTCTGACATAAGCTATGAAATAGTGCAAAGTGCAAAAAACATACAACAATTTGAATTAAAAATGTACTTTTACATTTTTCACTCTGCGCTTTGTACGAATCTTTAGCAGAAGATTACCACGAGTGCTAATTTATTGTCAAGACCTATATTAAATATTAATAGTCTCACGATGCGGTTTCAGTTGGAGTCGGCGCAATTGGCTCTTGTTCTTTTTCCGGTATTGAAACACCTTTACGTTTGGTAAAAAGCCTTTTCACTAAATTGAAAAAGACAAGCACTTCCGCAGATTGTAAAAGAAGTGCAACTAGAATGTAAACTATAAGTCCTACAAGCGATACCAGGACAGTTAATGCTAAGACGTTTATAGTGTAGCGAGTGTCAAGCACAAATCTCTCAAAGGGAAAATAACGAGTGCTCTCCAGTCTCCCCAAAAAGGATAATCGTTTTACCCATACTGAACGATCGAATATTTTAAGAAGAAAAAACATAACAACACCTGAACTAAAAGCAGCAAACACCAGTTTTAATATGGGATTAAGGAGCTCGGTTAACGGTCTTTTGACAATTTTTCTGTTTATAAGTAAAAAAAGGGAAATGGCTTGAAAAGCTGCACCAATAGTAAATGCCAAAGCGAGTCCCCACACCGATAAACCTAAAATCCGAATGAAGACAAAATCAAGAATAACGGTCAGTAAAATCGCTATAATGGAAATTTTTACCGGTGTTTTAGTGTCATGAAGGGCATAAAACGATCGTGCCAACAACGCAATCCCTGCCTGAAAAACAACCCCGACCGCAAACGCGCTCAAAACATAACCGGTTTCCAGCGTAGCGTTCCAACTGAAAATATCCGTTCCGTACACAAGCCTGACGACGGGAACGCGAAGCACGATAAGGATAGTTGCAATCGGGAGCGCTAAAAAGATCAACTGGTTTAAAGCTGAAAAAAGTGTTTTGGAAAACGCTTTCGGATCATCAGATTCTCGCGCAAGGGTAGGTAGTGCTGCTTTTGCAATAGAAGTTCCGAACAAACCAACCGGTAAAAGTTGTAATGTATTGCCAAAAGTGTAGTAAGCATAAGATGCTGTTGAAATAAGTGAGGAAAAATAAAGCTCTGCCAGTTTTGAAAGCTGCAAGAAAGACACTTCGACGACTCTCGGTAGTGCCAGTTTACCGATTTTCCTGACGTTATCAGTTACTTTCCAAGAAGAGTGAAAACGAAATCCGAGCTTAAATGCAAGCGGGAGCTGAATAGCAAAATGAGCAAAAGCACCCGCAACAACACCTATTACAGGTCCCATAAGACCAAAAGGTTCAGAGAGAAAGATAGTTCCTCCAATAATTCCCAGATTATAAAAAAGCGGTGCCAAAGCCGGAACCAGAAAACGCCTGAGAGATTCCAATACACCTGTCAAAACATAGCTGACCACAAAAAACCCTTGCGCAGCAAAAAGTATACGTGTCAGTTGGACTATGGTGTCGCGTTCCATTCCTGAAAAACCGGGAGCAAAAAGGCTATAAAGAGGATTTGCTCCCAAACCCACTATAAGAGCCAATAAAATAAAAACCGATAGTCCGATATTTACTACGGTTGCAGCCACATCCCAAGCCTCTTCCTTACCTTTATCAAGTGCTTTTGTAAAAACAGGAATAAATGCAGAAGAAAAGGTGCCGAAAACTAAAACTTCAAACACTAAGTCAGGTAATCTAAAGGCAGCAAAAAAAAGAGCCAGCTCCTGCGGAGCAAAGAAATGTGCAAGAACTCTCTGTCTTACCAAACCTAATACTCTTGAAGCTATAATCATAAGCATAATAATAGAGGCAGCAGACAAAACGCTAACTTGGGGACCGGTGAGTAACTCTTTGCTTTTTGAAAGTAGCTTATTGACCATATAAATTTGCTATTTTACGCTTGTTCGATTATACTCACAAACTGAGAAACAGTGAACTATCTAATATAAGTTTATACAAATATGCCAGTTACAAAAACAGCAGCAAGGGCGCTTCGCTCCTCAAAAAGAAAAGCCAATGTAAACACAAGGCGTTGGACTAACGTGGAAACACTTATACGCCTGGCAAAAAAGGAGAAATCAACAGATAGCGTCAAAAAAGCTTCAGCTGCGCTTGACCGGGCAACTAAAGAACATTATATCCATCAAAATAAAGCAGCGCGTCTAAAAAGCTCACTTTCAAAGCTGATTACAAAATAACCACTCCTTTACCTCTTCATTAAACCCTAATTCAATTACCTTGTGTTTTGTTTTGCCTTTTAACTTCAAACTGTTTTATTGATAAACATCTTCCCTTTTTTAAAACTGCACTTAAAAATTCTTCTGTACTGACTAAAGTTTCCTATGATATAGTGAGAAAGGAGTACTTAAGGAGTGTACTTTCAGACAGATTTGACAGGCTATGGCTGCCCAACAAAAACACGAGTCTATTAATCTTTTACCGCAAAAACAGTTTTCCTATACCACAACTGGTCGCATATTATCATGGATTCTATCCACCTTCCGCATTATTGTAATAGTAACTGAAATGATAGTTATGTTTGCTTTTTTGTCCCGATTCTGGTTGGATGCAAAAAATTCAAATTTAACAGATGAACTTGAACAACGGAAAACCATTCTTGCAGCATCAACTGAGTTTGAGGAACAGTTTGCAGCGACTCAAGCAAAACTTGCTCTCATAGACGCCTTAGACAAAGAGAACAAACTTGTTGCAAACATTGTGGATACAACTAGTAAAGGTCTGCCTCCGGACACTCTCCTGACCTCACTTTCCGTTTCACCTCCTCGGGTTATTTTAGTAGGGTTATCACCCAGTGAGCAGAGTATCCAACAACTAATAGTAAATTTACAAGCAAACAAGTCCATAGGGACGGTTTCCTTAAGCGGCATTAAACCCAACCCCACAGACCCTTCCCTTATGGGCTTTGATATTACAATTGAGTTACCAAAGGAGGAAACTAACTAAACATGGAAAGCGGTTGGAGAAAAAACTACGTACGTTATCGATCTTATTTTTTGAATGTTGCGTTGCATTATAAGGAAAGAGCAGATATCAAAACCTATCTTGAGATACTTTTGTCTCTCACAACTATCATTATTTTTTCTGTTTTTGCGCTTAGGCCGA
Source organism: uncultured Gammaproteobacteria bacterium (assembly GCA_964458085.1). Taxonomy (GTDB): domain Bacteria; phylum Patescibacteriota; class Microgenomatia; order UBA8517; family UBA8517; genus CAYWFF01. The sequence goes on along the minus strand of CAYWFF010000005.1, from coordinate 7,348 downwards.
CTTTAGTTACCATAGCTCAACTTCTTAAAGAAATTGAAGCAAAAGAAGAAACCGTTGTGAGAATGACGGATAAAATAAGCCAAATTTCACAAGCTCAAAGTTTATACAATAAACAATGGAACAATATCCAACATCTAAAAACTGCTTTGCCGGAGAAACCTCAACCTGAAGAGTTTGTTCGTCAAGTTGAAGGGCTTACTGAGAAGCATGGAATAACTATTGACACAGTTACCGTGGGTAAAGCGGTTCTTCTTGGATCCGATACCGCTGAACCAGCAACAAGAATGGCTAAAACCCCCATATCGGAATCTGCTGGTGAAGTTGCTTTTTCTATAAACGCCTCAGCGCCCATTACCGATTTCCAAACTATTTCAAGTTTTTATTCTGATTTTATGCTATTAAGACGACCAACAAGAATTGACTCGTTTGTGATTGCGGTTAATCAAAAACTAACCGAAGGAAACCGTTTAATTTTTACGGTTGACGGCAGATTGCCTTATTTGAAGGAAAATTTACAAAAGAGAGCAGTTTCAGGACAAGCAGCGGAAAGCGAGGTGGCTGAATGAAAAAAGCACCCAAACTTGTAACCGTCGTAGTTTTTACAACCATCACCGTAATTTCTTGGATATTTCTTACGGTATATGAGATATTGTCTACACCAAAGTCTGTGCAAGTTGATGAAAAACTGCTAGCCCCCATAAATCCTACACTCAATTCAGAACTTTTGGAAAGTATTCCCGGTCGGATATATTTTGAAGAAGGCAGTACCGCACCTCTATCAGCACCTTCAGTTATATCCGTTCCGCTATCAAATCCCACACCCACTGCCGCAACTACAAGTAGCGAAACCGCAGAACTAACAACAGATCAAGTAGCTGCTCCATAAACATGAATAAGACAAGAATTCCAACTATTCTTGGATTGGCCGTACTAATCCTCGGCTTGGCTCTCGGAGTCGTTCTGGTAAACAATAGGCAGTATTTTGTTCTCCGTGCAGATCCGGTAGTAATTCCCAAGAATGTACGTATATCAAATATCACAGACAAGTCCCTCACGGTTTCCTGGGTCACAGATAAGGCATCTCTCGGATTTGTTAGGGTTTACTCAACCAATAAACTTTTTCCTATGGTTTATGGTGAACAGAACGTTCACCCTAAACTTACACACTATGTAACGCTTAATAATTTAGATAAGGATACAAATTATACATTCACGGTTGTTTCTAATGGTCAAGAATTCTACAACAACGACTCTTTATGGGCCGCAAAGACCAGACTTTCTAAAATTCCCGTTTCAAGCGTGATCTCCGGATCTGTTGTCAAAGATAATGCTTTACCTGCGGCGGACTCATTAGTGTATGTTACGGTAAACGGAACAGATTTTTATTCAACTGTTACAGATGAATCAGGCTCATGGCATCTATCAATTCCGGCAGCCAGCAGTGCCGTTACCACAAAACAAACAGTTGAAGTGTTTGTGCAAAACAGTTCGGATTCTGTAGGAGTTGCTCATGCAACTTTTGCAGGCAATGAACTGCTTGTACCTACAATGTCTCTGGGAACGGTGCAGACATTTACAAATATTGATGCTGACATTCTCACAACGGCTCCGGAGGCAGTTTATTAGAAAATACATATGAACCCATCCGTTTCAGACCAAACTCCAGTTTCAAATACAAGAGATCAATCACCCCAAAATCCGGTAGTTACAACACACTCTGCAATAGTCACCGATCCTCAAAAAGATCAACCGCTCATGGCAAAAGTGGTGGCGAAAAACGACAAGAAAAGAACTAACAACACAGTCGTAGTCACCCTTTTCGGTTTAGTTTTTCTGATAGCCTCTGTTGCAGTAAGTGTACGTTTTGTGCAACAACAACAACTTGCCAGTGTCGGAGCCTGGGACTGTGGCACATATACATTCGGTGTCAGTAAAGACGGTATTGTTACCGTACAGAACGCAGCAACAACCGTTCAGTCAGCGCAAAAAGTTCGGGTATCCATAAATGAGGAGCAAAAGGCTATTTTTGAAGTTCCTGAGCTGGCTCCGGGTTCAGCCGTAACCATCGGCAGCGTAGAAGTTCCAGACAACCGAACTTTTACCTGGCAGGCAATTGGAATTCCCAGCTGTTCCAGTAACGGAAATTATTAAAGTAAAGCATTACATACATTCCAGTGCTTGATTTACTAAGTAAAAATCAATTACTATGGAGTAAGGATAAATATGCCCACAGACGATAACACATTTGTTACCAACAATTCTATTTTGACTCCACCTGCGCCCGGAGCTGCTGTTAATACTTCTACACCCCTCCCTCAAGCCGGCCAGCAAACTCCTCCTCCTCAACCTATGACCAATGTTGTTACCACCACATCAGGAAAAGGCAATAATCGAAACAAAGGATCGGGGGCAAAAAAAATAGTTGCAGTGTTGGGTGTACTTTTACTTTTAGGAGGTGTCGCTGCCGGAGTTTTGCTTGTACAGCAACAACAAGATTATGAAGAACGTGCATCCGACAGAGTCACCCCTCTCGTGTGCCCTCTAGATCCTCAGGCCGGAAGGACAATTATTACTTTTAACGAAAAAGTACTTCGTACAGACAAAACCGATGTGGACTCGTACACCGGTCCTTTTGCAGTGTCAATGCCTCAGGGAACTTATAAAGTAACGCTAGTTTCTTATGATAACCACTCTGACAAAACCAGCCAGCAGCAAATAAAAGAGTTTTACAGACTTTCCTTAAAGGGTTCAAACGGTAATGAAGTTGTTTCTTCTAATCCTATTTCTGATTTACCTGAATCTCAAGACTTTTTAACTGAAGTAGTAAACACCAATCTTACAGTAAGCAGTCCGGTTTCTTCGGTTGTTGCAATTCATCCCGCATACCCTGATACTACCTCCCCTAACAGTGTTGTTCCTGTTTGCGCTGCCATCGAACAAGTTGCCACAACACCCAGCGCTCAATGCAATCAGGTGAAGGCGTTTGACGATGAATGGAACCCGCTCACAATAGCCAACCTAAGCGCTCGCAAAGCAGGAGATATAGTCAGATTTACTGTATCCGGGACTGCTTCAACCGGAAGTTTTGATAAAGCTCGTTTTACCATAAATGGAGAAGTCCTTCCTGAAGTGACTGAAAAAAGGGATGGAACAAATGAATTTTTCACTGAATACACAATTCCTGCAGGCACTAATTCATTTACTATAAAAGGAGAGGTATTCCACTCGACATTAGGATGGATGTAGCTTATGAAAGATTTTATCGCAAATAAACTTGTAACCGTCATAATAGTCATTGCAACCATAATACTTGCGGGTGTTGCAGTATTTACTGCCATACGCTTGTATCAGCTGCGCGGTGAGACCGTTTCCCCTGCTAGCCCGGAAAGTGAACCTGCCGCTTGGAACTGCACACTCTACACTTTTATGGTAGATAGTCAGGGAAAAGTAACTGCTGCCAACAATTCTTCTAATAACGAGCCGCCCCAACAAGCAAAGGTTTATATAGACGGACAACTGGTAACAACCTTGAGTGTTCCCACATTAGCAGCGGGGCAAAGCGCAACAATCGGTACGGTTGATGTCCCGGCAAGTTTTTCTTGGAGGGTTGAAGGGACGCTTGACTGCCAAAGTTCAGGAGAATCATCACAGCCCCAAGGCGGACAAGCTTGTGAAGTTCTGGCGTTTAGTTTAACTGAAGCAACTCCGACTGTTACTCCGACTGCTACAGCAACACCCACTTCGTCACCGACACCGACAGACATACCGGGTACAACACCTACGAACTCTCCGACACCAACCGTGAGTCCAACTCCGACAGATAAGCCTCTCGGTGGAACCTCACCGACCCCCACAACTCCGCTTACGGCAACACCGACAACTGAAGTTGCAGCAACCGGCGACACGCTTCCTGACGCAGGAATACCAGTACCTACAATTATTGGATTTGCCGGCGGCACACTATTGCTTCTACTGGCGCTTGCTCTTGCCCTCTAATTCGGCTCCACTGCTATACTGGTTACATGTTTAAGTATTTATCGAAACTCAAAACGATTGACTATATAGTTTTTATTATAGCTATAGCATTTTCCGCAGCTTTAATGTGGAAAACTTTTACAGTTGAGCCGGGGTATATAAAACCTGCAACCAAAGTCTGGAGCGACTTTGCAGCCACCATTCCATTAATACGATCATTCTCTTTCGGCTTTAACTTCCCTCCCGAATACCCCATTTTTGCAGGCCCCCCTATCAGATATCACTTTGTTTTTTTTATGTTAGTAGGAACACTTGAAAGGCTGGGAATTCCGCTTGATTGGGCCTTAAACTTACCGAGTGCTTTTGCTTTTACTGCTTTACTTTTTTTAAT
>CAYWFF010000005.1:0-2882 GCA_964458085.1 uncultured Gammaproteobacteria bacterium | reverse complement strand
CTTCTAAATTTATACCTATTTACTCGTCGAAATAAACTTTCTTATAAAAGCGCCCTTACAATTGGTATCCTTATTGGACTTTTTCCGTTCATACACTTGGCTGTCTTTGGAGTGATGCTTATAAGTTTAGGAATACAGGTACTTTTTTATAAACCTATAAGAAAAAGGTTAATCCTCGCAGGCAGCATTGCAGTATTTTTAGGAATACCTCAGCTTATTTGGATGGGACAGTCCGGCGTTTCATCAGAGCTTTTTTCACCGGGTTATCTTATAACAGATTTAAACTTATTTAGCTTTATTCACTATTGGTCCTATAACCTCGGGCTGTCTTTACTCTTAATTCCTCTTGGTTATTTCCTGGTCACAAAAGATCAAAGACGTTTTTTATTACCGTTTTTAACTTTATTTATAGTCGGAAACTTGATACAAGTATCCATAGAGGTCGCAGCCAATCACAAATTTTTTAATTTGTTTTTAATCGGAGGAAATTTTTTAACCGCAAGCGTACTAGTTAAAATATGGCAACAAAATGTAATCGCAAAGTTTTTAGTTGTTCCCTTAGTACTGTCACTTACCCTTACCGGTTTAATTGATCTTTTTCCGATTTTTAACGATTCCAATATTTCAGTAAAAGATATTCCGCTAAACAGAACCGCAACATTTATAAAAGATAACACGCCGGCAAACGCAGTATTTATGAATTCCAGCTATCTTTATACTCCTGCAAGTCTAGCCGGTAGAAGTATCTTTATGGGTTGGCCATATTTTGGATGGTCTGCAGGATATGATACGAATAAGCGCGCAGACATTGTAAATTCTTTTTATACGAGCCAAAACAAGCCTGAAGCCTGTAACATTCTTCGCACACAGAAACTGGACTACTTCACCACCCAAGACACAAGTAAAGATTCTAATTATCCTGATATCAATACGGAATATTTTGAAAACATGTTTACTATAGCTTTCAAAGATTCGGAAGAAAACATCGCCGTCTATAAAGTAACCGACAACTGCCCCTAAAATTAACTAGTATTTCCTTCTGGGAGAAAATTTATATATACGTATAATAGTGATATGGTAAGCGACCTTAGTTTCATTTTTCAATGGTGGTTCTTGCTTTTCCTATTTGGTTTAGTAAGTACTCCTACTACAACTATACTTTTTCGGTCTTTTACTGATGCCGGATATGGTTTTGCCAAAACATTAGGAACATTAATGGTGTCTTACGCAGTATTTTTGTTTGTAATACTCAAAATTCTACCCTTAACACTACTTACCATGTTTATTTTTTGCGGTATTTTCGCGTTTGTAAACGGATTGCTTTTTCTTAAAAAGAAAAACCTAATCACAACAACCATTAAAGCAAGGTGGAAATTTATTCTTTTGCAAGAAGCGCTGTTTTCAGGGGGATTATTTTTATGGGCGTATATCCGAGGATTTGCGCCGGATATTAACGGGCTTGAAAAATTCATGGATTTTGGTTTTGTAAACGCTATTCTTTACGGCACAACACTTCCGCCTGAAGACATGTGGTTTTCCAATCAGTCAATAAATTATTATTGGTTTGGCCATTATTGGATTGCCTTTTTAACAAAACTTTCTGGTCTTCCCTCAAGCATTACCTATAATCTTTCACTTGCAACACTATTAGGTTTAAGCCTCTCAACTGCTTTTTCTGTAATATCGACTCTGATTACTGACTCACTCCAAAAACCTAAGATAAGAAAAATTATCGCAGGAGGAATCATTTCCGCAATTCTGCTTTCTTTTGCCGGAAACTTTCACACACCATTCTTTGGTTTAAAAGAAGGATTTGATACTTATTGGTATCCTGATGCGACACGTTTTATCGGTTATAATCCAGAGACTAATGATAAAACCATTCACGAATTTCCTGTTTATTCATTTGTGGTTTCTGACTTACACGCGCATTTAATTAACTTACCCATTGTCCTCATGTACCTGGGATTTGTGTGGCTTGCTATCAGAACACCTGTTAAAAAAAGATTTTACATTACTCCTTTTCTTGGATTAATTTTAGGAATTATGTTTATGACCAGTACTTGGGATTTCGGAAACTATCTTATTTTTACAGGTTTTGCATTTCTTTTTACCAATCTCTGGAGTTTCAAGCTAAGCCAGGCACTGTGGCAGACCATGCTTGATGTGGGAAGCGCACTAACGGTAAGCGTTGTGGCTGCTTTAGCTTTTATCCTTCATTTCGAATCCATTGCCCAAGGCATTAAGCTAACCTACTCTCATACACCTCTTTGGCAACTGGCAATTCTCTGGGGTTTCCCAGCAGTTCTTACTTTGCTATTTATAAGTCGAATCACAAGTTCGCGAAAAGAAATTATCAAAACCGATCTTTTCGTTCTGGCAATGTTTGCAACAGGCTGGGTACTCATCATAATCCCAGAAGTTTTTTATGTGAAAGATATATATATTGCTTCCCACTACCGCGCAAACACCATGTTTAAGTTGACCTATCAGGCGTTTGTCCTTTTTTATCTTTCCAGCGGATATGTTGCAATGCGTGTACTTAACTTAACAAAAAACATGTTTATAAAAGGTATTCTTTTTGCGTTGTTTATATTACTTTTTTCTGGTGTTATGACTTATCCTTCCAAAGCAATCGGCTCTTACTACAATGAGCTAGAAGAGTATCAAGGTTTGGACGGCGCTTTATGGCTAAAAAAATCTCAACCTGATCTTTACAACATTGTCACTTGGCTTAAAAATAACGCAGCTGAGAAAAGTGTTATTCTCGAAGCTGCGGGAGATAGTTATACCGAATACAATGTCGTTTCTTCCTACACCGGAATTCCAACTGTTGCAGGTTGGTTTGTGCATGAGTGGTTGTGGCGCGGATCGGCGGATAT
>CAYWFF010000004.1:0-49429 GCA_964458085.1 uncultured Gammaproteobacteria bacterium | reverse complement strand
CTATACTTTTTGTATCTCATCGTGACATTATCCGGTATTCTTTACCTATTGTGCCTTTTTTGTTAACTGCATTTGCAAATACTCTCATTCAAAAAGAATTTAAAATAGTTATGGCAGTAATCATAATTCCCATTTATCTCTTCTCAATCGTCTACATTTCCCAAAATGTAATGCCTATCTCCGACTGGGCACCTCTTTTGTAAAATTGAGAGTATTTGAACACCTAAGGCAGGTAGAGTTAACAATAGTGATAGTCTTAACAAAAAGGTTTACGCATAACACACTAACATTTCTCATTACTTATAATCCAAATGTGTATTTTCAAAAGGATATATTATAATGCGTGAAACGAGTGTTCCAGCAGATTGGAGAATGAACCACGTAAGAAAACGTCTCGCAGGGGCCTGTGACAAATTAGGCCGTGTCTCATTAACAGGAAATTCATGGTTTGATCCTTTAACCGGAAATAGAGCGGAAAACAAAATTACAACTCCATCTCAAACCCAAAAACAAAATCCCGATTCAGTTGCGACTTCGCCTGAAACGGGTTTACCTTAAGTTTACGCTCCAGTAAATTTAAATATCTCTCAAATCCATTAACGGCTTCTAATATTCCAACCCGATAATGTCCGTCAACTTTTCGTGAAGTAATTTCCTCAACAGTCTTAAAATTAAAGTCTCTTAGTTTGTAACTACTAAAAACTGATCTAGAACTTAGCTTTTGCGGAAGTTGCAAATGAAATACAGCAACCCTAACATCTGCAATATCTAAATACATAAACGGTTGAGAAACATTTTTGACCAGCTCATAGGGAAATTTTCCCTTTATAGTTAGTTCGGTAAAGACTTCCTGCTGCAAAATTCTTGTAACAGCAACCCTTCTGGTGTCACGTTTGCGTGCAAATCCCATAGGTAGTGAATTATCTCCGAATAACTTACCCAACCCAACCCGTGGAATAGAACGGTCTTTGGCAATGAGAATTTTTTTATTGTTATTAAAAGGAGTGATTATCAAAGCTGTCCCCACTCTTCGAGTAATCCCTTCTTTCATATAAGAAAGAACTCTATAAAGTGTTGCTGCCGAAGTCTGGAAACTTGGGGGCATTCTTCTGTATAATTCTTCAAATGGTAAGTTTTCGCGGGACAAATGGGACAGAAATTCAACACTTTCAGATAATTTACTGTTTGGACCGGCAGCTTTAATAACTCCCCATTTGTTTAATACTCTTTGATAGCCGGCATAGGAAATAGGCAGATCATATTTATTCTTTTTGAGCGCTTCATCTACCGATCCGTATTTCAAATATTGCCTAACAAGATTTTCATTAAAACGTTTCTCGCGCTCGATTTCCGAAACTTTAGTAGTCATACGAAGTGTTTAACTCAATGTTTTACCCAAGGAAGTTTCCACGTTTTCCAGATTACTGCGTTGTACATGAAATAGTTATAAGGAAGTACCAAAAACACTATTATGAACGGAAGTGCAAGTTGGCGGTATTGTACGCCAAACAATGTATCAGACACTGATCCGAATATAACCTGAATAGCAAGCGCCCCCAAAGAAGTCGCGTTAAACTGGAAGAACTTCTTTAATAGTTGAGCAACTCCTTGAATTTTTTCTGCCTTAAAAGTCCAAATATTGTTGAGGATAAAATTACTGATAATTGCAAATTCAGTTGAGAGTCCCCACGCAAATGCGCTATGGAATTCCATGACAGTAAAAAGCCGTAAAAAAAGTGCATTAACCAAATAACCTACAAAGCCGACTGTCCCAAATTTAATAAATCTTGCCTTATCTTTTATACCAAGAATTGTTGCCAGTTTAAATGTTGAGATCATCTCTTCTGTGCTGAATTTTGAATCTTCTTCTGTTCTCGGAGCAAATTCTAAAGGTACTTCCACTATTTTTTTGGCGCTTTTGATACTTTTATGCAACAGGTCCACTTTATATGCAAAGCGGTGAGGTTCTTGAATCTGATCTAAATCGATTTTATCTAAAACTCCTTCAACTTTCGTCAACCGAAACCCTGTGGTTAGATCATGCAATGAAAATTTAAGCCACACAATCCGTATGAAAAGATTGCCGAAATAACTGACAGCCTTTCTGAAAAAAGCCCACTCCTGAGGAACAGAGCCCCCCGGAATGTAGCGTGATCCAATTGCATAGTCAGCACCTTCCAGATACGCATTTACCATAGGCTTAACAAACTTAGGAGGATGCTGAAAATCAGCATCCATTTCCATAACTGCGTCGGCATCTAATTCTTTTTGAGCGTATTTCATTCCTCTAATATATGCCCAACCTAAACCTTCTTTAGTATGTTCCTGCAAATGGAGATTTTTATATTTTTTTTGATATTCGCGGACAATTTCACCAGTTGAGTCTGGTGCCTTTCCATCGGCTTGCAGATCATTCATCACAAGAAGATGCATCTCAGCATTTTTGATTTGTGGAAAGTGGGCATCAAAGAGTTCGGGAATCATCTTTTTGATATTCTCTGCCTCTTTATAGGTAGGCATGATGATGACAACTTTGTCCATATATTTATAGTAGCAAACTTTAGAAATAAAAAATAGCTGTAGTGTAATTGAATTGCAGTCGTTATAAGGATATAATAAAGTGTCCCGATATATATCGGGCTTATTTTTGAAAACATGGCAAAAAATAAAATAATCACTAAAACTAAAGCGGAAAATCGTCACAAACGTCCTTTAATTACAAAAAGGAGGACAATATTGTTAATACTTATACTCCTTGGAATTCTTGGCTGGCGTTTAATAGCAGCCCGCAACGCAGGCTTAGACACGGAAACCGCAAAAGTTAAACGGGAAACATTAACACAAACAGTTTCCGCCTCAGGTGAAGTTGCAGCTCATGAATACGCAGAGCTTACTTTTAAAACATCCGGAGAAATTAAATATATTCATAAAAAAGAAGGAGATTTTGTTCAAAAAGGACAGGTGATTGCTCAACTAGATTCAACCTCGCTTTATCAAAGCTATTTGGCAGCTGAAGCAAATCTCCGTGCAGCACAGGCTGCACTTGATTTAACTTATGACCAAGTACAGGGGCACGAAAACGATGAGTCGTTTGCCCAAAGAAATACCAGGACTCAGGCAGAAGCCGCAAAAGATGTTGCCTATCGTAATTTTGTTAGCGCTTCAGAAAACTTAACTAACGCAAGTATCACTGCCCCATTTACTGGAATAATCACAAATATTTCTGACGGGGTTACAACCGGAACAACCGCTGGACCGACGACTGTTTTTACTTTAATAAATCCAGAATCTATCTATTTCAATGCTCATGTAAACGAAATCGACGTTCCCCTACTCACAAACGATATGAGGGCAATAGTTGAATTAGACGCATTCCCGGAAGTTTCTATTGAAGAAACTATTACTAACATTAGCTATACCAACATAACAACTACAACCGGAGGAACCGCATATGAAGTTCAAATTAAGTTACCGCAGAGTTATGCCGATAAATTTCGCGTAGGTATGAAAGGTGATGTTGATTTTGTCGTAAAAACGGTTAAGGACATACTTACGGTTCCTGTAACCGCCATTGTAGAAGAGGATGGAAATACTTTTGTGTGGAAAGTAGAAGATGGTAAAACTAAACGTATGGAAGTTGCTGTCGGAACATCATCTGTAGATAGCTACGAAATAACAAATGGAGTAAATGAAGGAGAAATTGTAGTAGTACGCCCGCCAAGAGGCATAACAGAAAAACAAACCGTCAGTGAAACTGATTAATTCCTCATGACTTCCATAATACAGACTGAAAACGTTGTCAAAACTTACGTAATGGGTGACGGAGACGTAACTGTTCAAGCGCTCAAGGGCGTTAATGTAAATATAGAAAAGGGTGAATTTGTGTCCATAGTCGGCTCATCCGGAAGCGGGAAGTCTACACTTATGCATATAGTCGGTATTTTAGACAGACCGACATCCGGCCGGGTATTTCTTGAGGGTAAAGATGTCTCGGAATTATCACCGGAAGAACAAGCTGAAATCAGAAACAAAAAAATCGGTTTTGTGTTCCAATCGTTTAATTTGCTATCCCGCACTTCAGCTCTTGACAATGTCGCTCTCCCCCTCATTTACGCCGGTGTATCCGACCAAGAACGAACCGAAAGGGCAAAAAAAGCACTGGAGCGTGTTGGTCTTGGTGACAGACTGGGTCACTTTTCGACACAGCTTTCCGGTGGTCAGCAACAACGGGTAGCAATAGCAAGAGCACTTATAAACGACCCCAGTTTGATTTTAGCAGATGAACCGACAGGGAATTTAGATACCAAATCAGGAGAAGAAATTATGGAATTTTTAGGCGAATTAAATGATGCCGGAAATACAATAGTATTAGTTACACATGAGCTAGATATCGCAAAAAAGACAAAACGGATTATAGAACTAAGGGACGGACTGGTTATTCGGGATGTAAAAAACGGTCATGCTATACATTAATAAAATTATTCCACATGGACTAAGGGAGGCAGCACTGCTGTCATTTCGCAGTATTTGGCGAAATAAAACCCGCTCAACTCTTACAATGCTTGGATTAATAATAGGTGTAGGTTCTGTAATTTTACTAGTATCTCTGGGGCAGGGTCTTCAAAGCTACATTACAAACCAGTTTGAACAATTGGGTGCAAACCAGATTTATGTACTTCCGGGAAATGTTGAAGGCTTTTCTCAGGGCGGACCCAGTTTTTCCACGAGCAAGCTTACAATGAATCATGTAAATGATATATCCAAACTCGGTGGCCCTATTAAAGCTGTCGCTGCAGATAATGAATCTCCTGCGGCCGTTAAATACAGAAACGAATCCAAATATACTACAGTTGCCGGGGTTTCTTACACTTATCCTGACATTATGAGTTTGGAAATATCTGAAGGCAGAACCTTAACCCGCGCTGATGAAAACGCTTCCAGAAAAATTGCAGTTCTGGGAAGCGGAATTGTTGAAGACCTTTTTGGAGCTACCAAAGCCCTAGGTAAAGAAGTGACCATTGCAGAAGAAAAGTTTGAAGTTGTCGGAATAATAGAAGAAATCGGCACTCAAAGTATAGGCTTTGATATTGATAATTTTGTTGCGGTACCTGTTTCCACGTTTCAAATCGTCTTCGGAACAGATTCGATTCAATCTATTATAGTTCAGGCAACAAGTAAAGAAACTATTGAAGAAGCAAAAGAAGATGTGGAGAATTACTTACTTGGTGACTTGGCGGATGATGAATTTTCAGTTATCGACCAATCCAGTCTTCTTGATACGATCAATAGTATTCTGGGTGTAGTGACTGCAGCCCTTGGTGGAATTGCTGCAATTTCACTTGTTGTGGGAGGTGTGGGTATTATGAACATTATGCTTGTATCAGTTACTGAAAGAACAAGAGAAATTGGTTTAAGGAAAGCGATTGGTGCAAAACCCAACGACATATTGACTCAATTTTTAATTGAAGCCGTTGTCCTGTCTGTAACGGGAGGTGCAGTCGGAATACTCATTGGCTGGGCGGGATCTTTGGCAATTAATCAATTTTTCCCGGCTGGAGTAACACTTTGGTCTGTAATGCTTTCGTTTGGTGTTTCTGCTTTGGTTGGAATCGTTTTCGGTGTCGCACCTGCAATTCGCGCTTCCCGCCTGGATCCTATTCAGGCACTTAGATATGAGTAAATAAATATAGTATTATTATGGTATGAATCGCCATATTCTAATTTGTGGAGCACTCGGGGGATTGGGTACGGCAACAGTTCAAAAACTGGCAAAGTTTGACTATTTATTAACCTTAGTCTCTAAAGAAAAAAACAACAAAGTAATTTTTCAGAATTCTCCTTTGACTTCTAATTATATTTCTAGTGACTTCAATAATTTTGATCTGAATTTCTTTAAAAAAAGGGTTAATGCAAAACCACAAATAACAGACATTATTTTCTGTCACGGTGTTAAGATCGACAACGATTTCACTACGTTAACTTTAGAACAAATTGATTATTGTATGAAAGTCAACTGCTATGTGCCACTTATCTTGTCACAGCACTTTATAAAAACATGGTTACACAATAACGACAATGCTGAACATACTATCACATACATAAGCTCAGTAGCCGCAAAAACAGGGCCGGTAATTGAAGCAGCATATCATGCTTCAAAGCGAGCTATGGAATCCGTAACTCTTTCAATTGCCAGAGAATACGCAAGTTCGGGAATACGAGCAAATGTAATTAGTCCCGGGCTCATGGACACTTCGATGGGTAAAGAGGTATTAAAGAGCAGGCCTGATGTGTTAAATAGGATTCCCATGAAACGACTAACTTCCGTTGATGACGTTGCAGAAACAATATTGTATTTACTAAGAACTAAAAGTATTACAGGACAAAATATTCATGTTAATGCAGGAAGATACATGACTATATAAAATTTAAGTTAGGTTTACCAAACATCCGAATCTTCCTTGTACTTCTTTGGGCATATCATGTTCGCGAACATGAGAAAAAAATCTAAAATCTTTTACGGTATCAACTCCGCAGTCTACTACATTTTTTTCCAATACTCCTCCATCAAAAAGCTGCTTTTTGCAAAGTCCTACAAAATCAACTTTAAATCTATTTTCTTCAACCTTTTCTATATATGGCTGCCATTTCAGATCATTAACTTGAGAAGGATTTTCTTTGATAAAAGAATCTTTTCTTGCAGCCGGACCGATACCAACAAGGATATCTTTCGGATCTGAATTCTTTTGCATAAATACTTCTATCACTTTCCCAATAAGATTAATGTCTGCATTTTTCCACCCTATATGAACTAATCCCAATACCTCTTTTTGCGGGTCATAAATAATTACCGGTGCACAATCGGCAATCAAAAGAAAAAGGGAAAGTCCTTTCTCGGTTGTTATCATAGCATCACAGATCAGTGACGACTCCCAATCAAGTATGCCTTTCCCCTTGTTTATATCGGTCACTATTAATATCCCGTCACTATGTTCTACTCTCATACCCACACAGTTCGCAGGTTTTATTCCTGCTTTCTCCAAAAATCTTAATCTGTTTTTTTTGACTTTTTCCTCTGAGTGAAAATTAAATGAAAGACTACCTTCATCTTTTGTGGAAATACAGTGCGACAAATTCGGAAACACAAAGTGAGGGATCTGATACATGCATGTAGTATACTAGAAGCTATGAATATTGACATAATCACACTTTTCCCAGCTATGTTCAGAGGGCCTTTTGATGAGTCAATTATTAAACGGGCAAAAGACAGAAAATTGGTTGAGATCAATATCCATTATTTACGTGATTGGGCAGAGGGTCGGCATCAAATAGTTGACGACAGACCGTTTGGGGGCGGCGTGGGTATGGTTTTAATGATTGAACCGATTTTTAAAGCGATTGAAAAACTTCGTACAAAAGAATCAAAAGTTATCCTAATGACTCCACAGGGAGAGCAATTTAATCAAAATATTGCCCAGGAACTTTCCCATGAAACTCATTTAATCTTTTTAGCGGGTCATTATGAAGGATATGACGAGAGGATTCGGGAACATTTAGTTGACCGTGAAATTTCAATCGGCGACTATGTTTTGACAGGCGGAGAACTGCCCGTTATGGTAATAGTAGATACAGTAGTAAGACTCATACCGGGAGTTCTCAATAAAGAAGAGGCAATACAATTCGAATCATTCTCAAAACTCGATCAAGTAAACTCAAAACTTGACAATATTTTAGAATATCCTCACTACACAAGACCCGCTGAGTTTAAAGGATGGGAAGTACCGGAAGTGCTTTTGTCTGGAAACCATGCAGAAATTGAAAAGTGGCGCCAGGAAAAAGCCTTGGAAAAAACTAAAAAAAGAAGGCCTGATCTACTCAAGAAGCAACCACAATAAGTCTTTTACTATCAAGAAAACCTGTACAAGTATAAATTGTTATTTTGGGATCAATGGAAGTATTAACAACCCATGTATCGTCCGGATCAACAATAAGCTTTTCTTTAACTGTGAGTGATCGGTTTGTGCCGTTAACATAATAAAAAACAATTTTGTCTCCGGTTTGTACTTTATCTAGTTTACCCAACAACGAACTCCAATTGTGTCCGTACATTATGCTGTTTCCTGCTTCACCCGGAACACCGGATCCGTTTATAAAAACTACGCCGTCCGCCACCTCCGGCCAATTGTTCTGAACAATTTCTTTATAAATTAATGGAAGTGGGTTTTCATTATATGGAATTTTTACGGCCACAGGCAAGTCGGATGCATTGTATTGCGCTAATTGAGGCATATCAGAAAAGGCAAACAACCGTGGTTTATTTTGATTGTAGACAGTTAAAATTAGAACTACAATTAATATCACAGAAACTAAGTGAAGCATATTCCCTAATTTAAGCATGTTAAGCTATTTTTTTCTTGAAAAGAAGACCAAGTACAAACGTAATAAGGATAAGACCTGAAAGTGTAAATATAACTTTGCTGCTACCCGTTGCAGCCAAGACGTCTCCTGCAATAGTTGAAGCTGCCTCA
Source organism: uncultured Gammaproteobacteria bacterium (assembly GCA_964458085.1). Lineage (GTDB taxonomy): Bacteria > Patescibacteriota > Microgenomatia > UBA8517 > UBA8517 > CAYWFF01. The sequence continues at coordinate 40,904 of CAYWFF010000004.1, read as the reverse complement.
GCAGTTATTTGTCCACCCGTTCCGCTTTCGCTTGAGACACCGCTAACTGTTTTACAAACATAGTTGATGTTTTTAGCGACATAAGAAGTGTCCTCAAGACCCCACACCTTTCCTGTAGGAACATAATAATATCCGATATTCTTAAGCCTATTTACTTCATCTTCGGTAACTTGGCCAATCTTCCACCAATTAGTCTGTATACCCTCTGAACCCTCAGCGGGACAAAAACATTGGATTAAAGTGTTTTCGGATACTTCGTATACGCTATCGCTACCGACAAATAGTTGAGGTTGACCGATAATTCCATGACTGCCGGTATCGTAATGTGCTTTTATATTTCCACGCGGTACCACACAGGAAGGAAATTGCGGTTCGGATGTCGCTCTAACCGGAGTAACAACTATTAGCTGTAATATTAGGAGTAATAAAAATAGTATACTTCTCATAGTATATGAATATAGGATTATATCATGGAGCCTGAAATTCTACAAGTTAGAGGGTCTTTAATCTTTTAAGAAGTTTAAATAATAAACTTTCTGATTTTTTATCCATTATGACAGTATTGCGGTCTTTAAGTGAAGCTAAAGTAACATATTTATCCTGAAAATTTGGCGCAGTAAGTTTTATTTCAGGTGCATTTGGAACAGAATATAAAGTCATTTGCCCTGCCGGACCTGCTTGTATTATCGTACCGTTCAACTCTGTTTTAGCAGTTCTTATAGGATTACCAATTACATCTTTCAAACTGATTTCTACTGCTTTGGGTGTGTAAAACTTAGCTAAAACCGTGACGGTAGTTTCCGGTTCGTTTAGATCATTCCAAAGATGAGTACTGCCACCGTGTGAAACCCAATAGTTTATACCGATTATGTTGGGGTTTTGCGCTAAAAGAGATAAGGTTTGCATTAGCCAATGTTCTTTTTGAGCTTCATCCATAGAACCATGTATATCAGGAATTGGCACTCCAAACTCACCAATTACCACCTTACCGCCTGACGTTTCCACAATTTCTTTAATATAGTGAGAAAGTTCTTGAGGACTCTTTGTATAGTGATCAATTGTAATCACACCCCCCAGTGAACGGGTTGTCTCTTTATCCATAACCAGCTTGGCCACATCCCCGTTCATCGCAAAATAATTAGAAGTTACATTTTTTCCGTTGTTTCGGAAAAGTTCGCGCATAACACTATACTCATTTATTAAAAATGTACGATACTCTTCCAAATTTTGGGCAAATCTCGGATCACCCAGAGCACCGTTTTCACATTCAGTACAGGAAGTAAAAATATCTCCGCTGACAAAAAGGTCGTGATTCCGTGTAATAAAATCTTCTATGCCAGCCAAATGTTCCTCTTTAGTGATTTTGGGATACTCAAACCATTCTTCCCATCCGGATAAATTGCCCCTGAACCAAATAAGCAGGCCATGTTTCCTGGCAGCTGATACCCACTTTTTCATAAAAGGATCAAATTCAATATCATATGGTGTTCCGATTGCAACATGTGTCGCTCCGGTCTCAGCAATCAGCCGCACCTGGTTGTCGATGGTGACATCAAACTTTTCATCAGTCATTTTTGCTCTGGCTAAATCGCGTGAATATTTAACGGTATCTATTGACTGCACTCTCCACCATTGGCGTGGAATATCCGGGGCATTTTTTATTGCTTGCGATCTCACTCGGGAAATTACAAGTACGGTTGATAAAAACACGAGTGAGAACGCGATTATTAATTTATTTAAACTAGGTTTCATTTTTGGTTAAAACAGGTTTAGTCTCCAGTGTATCAAGATATTCGTTTCTGAGTTCGTAAATATCAGCAAAAGGATAGCTTTCCACAATAGTATACTTATCAAAACCGGAAGATTTACTAACCAATTTATATGTCAAGTCGTTTTCATCGTGAGTACGCATAATAATCCATCTGGCCCATCGGTCAGGAACAGCAACTGCATTTTCCCAATATAATCCAGTTCCTTCATGAATGAATTTTTTCATCGGTAATCCCGACGAAAAAATAATGGCATCATGAGAAGCAGCAGAAATAAGCACAAAGCCGTCTTTTTCTTCAGCATTATTTTTTAACCAACCGCTGACTTCGGTTACGTTTTTTTGACTTGACCCGACAGTTGCGTCATCAATTGTGACTGCATCATTGTTGAAAAAAGCAAACAATAGTACAAATGCGAGAACGCCAATTAGTGAAGTTCTAAGTGTCTTTGCTCTATCAACTAAATAACCAACGTAGACTGCAATTGCAGGAACCACCAATACCCCATATCGGACATTAAACCAGGTATTTCCTGATATACCTTGTAAAAATAAAACTGAGTGCCCTAGATATAAGGCAATTATATTAAATATAAGTGGTGCTAGTAGTGCCAATGAAGCAATCCGTACAGGTTTTTTTATTTTTTTATCAAACCAAAGCATAATGGCACCGACCAGTGCAAGAAGAGCCGGAACTGTATATGAATTATATAATAGAGCGTAGATATAAACTTTAAGCGATAAAAGCAAATCACCTTTTGTAAGTAAGTCGCCGGCTTCGAGGAGTTGTTCCTGCTGTGCGTGAGCAGAAAAAGGTCCGAAAGCAAAGTAAAGAGGGTCTTTGAAAATAAGTAGGTTCCAAATTAACCACAGAACCACTCCCAATCCACCCAATGTGCAAAACAATATTATTGTACCTTCGGTTGCCCTAAATCCTTTCTTTCTAAAAGTAGTCCAGGCAACAATCAGAGTTGCAAAAAACAACAGAAACCAGCCGTCATAGCGAACCAATGTAGACAACATGATAAAACCAGCAGTTTTAATTAAATGAAGTAGATTTTCATTTTTATGCCAAAGAAGTAGATAATACGCAGCTGTTGTCATTGTCACCATTAACAATAGCTCAGTCATTGCAGTTGACTGTAAATAAAGAATATTAATATTAGCTACAAAAAGTACTATACCCGCCAATCTTCCAAGAATACCTACTCCCAAATTTTTAAGAAAGTAATAAATAACAATGTTTGTTCCCACGAAGGAGAGCATAGAAATAATTGAGCCCGATAGACCTGTGTGCCAAAAAAAGTCAATCCAGATAGTGGGGATCATTAAAGCATGCGGGAGCGGTAACCAAACAGAACCTAGTTGGGCAAGACCTGGTTTTAAGCCTTCAACTACACGTCTACCAATATCCAAATGTGATCTAGCATCATTATACGCAAGACCTAAACCGTTTTTATAATAAATGAAAAAGGCAGCTATTGAAATTAGAACGAGGAAAATTGTAAGTAATACAAGTCCTCTATTTTTTATGCTCCGAGATATTTTATTTACAGATTTTTTTGATATAGAAATTTCCATAGTTAGTGAGTTTTCTTAGAGTACAATAAAAACATCTGTCCAAGAGCAAGACACGATATCGCAGACACAATTAAAATATAATAAGTTTTAGGGTCTAAATATTTAGATATATAGTTGTTGTAAACTAAAGACTTAGTTCCTGAATTATTTAAGTACTCCCAATTTCTATCAACAGAAAAACGTTCTTTTCTGCCTGATATTTCCTCTAGTGAAGCAATTTGTATTTGCGGTGGATTAGCACTTGTAGTTAACGCACCTAATGTGTTTATGGAATATGAGGCAATTAAAATAATACTAAAAGCAAATAAATAAGGTACATGTTTTTTGTACTTTGATAATGCAACGGAAGAAAAAATTGCCAGGATTGCATAGCCGGGGATAAGATAACGAGAACCAAACGCCCACCCACCCCAAGGGTCACTCCACATACCATATAAAATTATGTTGATCATAAGCACACCTAATAGTAAAGGCATAATAGATTGCTCTCGTTTATATAATAAAACTATGCCAATTAAAGAGAAAATTAGTATTGGCGCAAAGACAACAGTACCTCTATCAGGACTGAAAAAATGAATATACAAACCGTTAATTAATTTACGGGAATCGAAAAAAGTAGTTACGGAATCTCCACTTAAGATAGTGACATCTTGTGTGTTTTCGTCTCTTAATACATCTTCTTCAATACTTTGAACACTTGCCACAGTACCTGATAAAGTAAGTGGATTCCCATAAGAGAAATAATTAAAGATAAGAAGAATTACTACAGGAATAATTAATCCTACAGTTGCTAGCATTTTACTGAAAGAAAGGTTTACTAAATATTTTTTTGTATTTTGTTTAAAGCTTACTGCTTTGGCAAGTGCCACTAGACCGATGGGAAACATCAGAAAGAAATTGGGATAGTCGACAATAACCGCTAGACCACATAAAAACCAAATCAGTGCAAGCGATATCCAGCTTTTATTATATTTGACTAACATCAATACACTTAGAAGTATCAAGCATGTAGAAATATGGTGTTGATATAAACTAACAGCATAAGCAAATGCCGGAGTAGCAAAAAGAAATGTTAATCCAGCTATTTTGGAACTTATTGCATCAGCTCCTATATTTTTGGAAAGTTGTTCAATAAGTAATGCATTAAAAACTGCAAATAGGGCAATTACACTTACGGTGCCCACCTGCGAAGCACCAAAAAAGTTACCGATTATATACCCGGGTACGGTTAGCAACGAAACACCAGGCGCAAATAAAGAAACATAATGACCATTACTAAAACCTAGGTCAGGCGTTACAAAACGTGCTAAGGGAAGAGAGAAATACAACGATTTGTCTTCCACCAGTGAATACACTAATGCAAATCTCCCTCGTTCTGGAGAAAGCTCAAAAGGTCCGTTTTCTTTCCAAATAGGAGTATTCAAAACATCCGGTGTGGGATTACCACTTACTCCTCTTAATGCCAGAAAAACAAATAGTGTTACTAATAGAATATATGTAATGTGTTTTACTATAGTCATATATTGTGATTTAAATTAATAAAGTAATATTCTTTTTGATTGGGAATAATGCCAGAGGGGAAAAGAGATAAAAATTGACTAGAATATTTCTTAATCAGTTCATTTTTTTGACGGGTTTGTGATTTATATGCAACTTTCATATGGGTTTTTTTATAATGGGAATTATCTATTGCTTTTGAGTTTTTGTATGGGAAATCTTTCCATAATATAGCTTTAGGAAATAAAGTGAGACAAGCTTCCCTTACTACTAAATGATCTACGTGACTCCCTTCCGCAATAGGACAAAATACTAAAGCATTTTTAGGTATAACGGTAGATAACTTTTTTGCTATTTTAGAAATTAATATTAAATCACTTGGAGCAATTTTGTTTTGCTTCACATGCCATCTATAAGTGGGATAAACAGACTCCAACTCTGGTATGTATTTACTAATAATTTGTCTTATCTTTCCTACTTTCCTTTTTCTCCAAAGTGCCTCGACAAATCCCAAGTTAATGGTTTTAATGCCAAGTTCTTGTGCTACTTCTCCATCTTCTTGTTCTCTTTTCTTATACAGTTTTTTGGCATCTGTTTCATTGCAACCTTTTAAATTAACTTTAGCAGACAGCGTATTTTTGCCGTATGTTTTTGTAAATATATTTATTATCACCACATTTTTAATAGTTGATAATTTACTTATTAAATCACCCGCTGATAGTATTGCATCATCAAAATGTGGTGACACAAAAACTATATACTTATATTTTTCTAATATTGTTTCAAGCATATTTTGTTATAGTTTTTTCAAACTGGGAAGTAATATTATCCCAGGAATAATTCCGTGCAAATGCTCTCCTTTTTTCTTTTCCCTCGTTTCTCAGTTCTTTACTTCTGATAGCGTGATCTAGACCTTTATAAAGACTCTTAACACCAACTGGTTTAAGTTTTAAAATTAAATTATCAGGAATCCAACGGAACCCAGGTATTTCAAAACAAACTAAGAGTTTACCTACTGCTAAAGTCTCTAAAGCAACATAACCAAATGATTCATATTTTGTGGGTTGCACTACAAACAACGAATTTGCATACAATAGCAATTTTCGTTTTCCTACAACTTTACCGACAACTTTGACATTATCTTCAAGTTTGTTATTGCTAATCAGATCAGTTAATAGTTTCTCGTCTTCTTGCTTGCCGTTGCCTGCAATTATTAATGTTATATTTTTATTGCTTTTAACTATTTTTTTCCATGCCGCTAAAAGCAAATCTAAACCTTTATTGTAAATATCAATTCTTCCTATATATAGCACATAGTCATCTTCTTTAGTTGCCAGTTGCAGATAGTCATCATCTACTCCTCCTGGAATTACAGTGATCGTTGCAGTTGGATTTAATTTAGCTAACTTACTTTTAACTTCATCGGTCAAGGCTATAAAGTGATTGTATTTTTTTACACCCCAGTTTTGGATTTTATCGAAAGGTAACTTATATTTTTTTGCCATTTCATCCGCACTAAAAAAAGTAGGAATACCAAAGACTGTCGATTGGGAAAACAGAGGAGCAAGTGAAATAGAAAAAGGCGCAGTAAAATATTCAGTAACCACATCGGAGCTTTTAGAATATTTCCAAACACAAAAAGGAATCGATAGCCAATAAGACAAAATGCTAATAGCTGGTCCTAAATTACCAACACCAACTCTTTTGATAGTGATATTTTTTTTATTACTATTTTTAGCGTTTGGATAATTACCACTCACTATTGTCACTTGATGTTTTTGAGAAAGTCTTGTGAATATTTTATTAGTAGACATAGCTTGTCCTCCTGAAGCATAAGGATTATCTAGATCATCATAATCAAAGTGTAAAATTCTCATTTTGTCAGATACATATCTTTCATTCTCCAGAAGTAGACAAAAGACTGGTTCACTTTCAGACCCCAAGGACTAATAATGTTTTCAAGATCTATTAAATCCATATCGCGAGTTACTGTAACTCGACTTATGGTATACCGATCATGTTTTGCTACTTTTCCTCCACCAATAGTAAAAGCCTTTGTAATTCCACTTATTTTAAGAACTTTTTTAGTCTTTGTATTAAAGTATCCATATGGATAAGCAAAATAATTCAGATCAATTCCGATTTCTTTTTCATACCTTTTTCTTTCTTTCATCAAATCATTTTCAAGTTCTTGTACAGTTAACTTGGTAATATCACTATGATTTTTAGTATGCCAGCCGATATTCCACCCTGCGTTATGAAGATGTTTTATATCTTTTCGATATAATAACAAGTCACTTTTTTTATGTTGTTGAGCAAGACGTTTTGTCCCGACGACAAAAACAGTTCCTTTAACTTTGTATTTATTCAGTATAGGGAAAGCATTTGTATATACCCCCCGATAACCATCATCGAAAGTAATTGCGATACGAGTTTTATTTGACTTATTGGCTTTAGAAAGTATTTCCTTTAGGCTTACGATGTGAGTTTTTGTTGCTAGGAAGTTTATATGTGTTTCAAAAACCTGTTTTGTAACACTGAACTTCCAGTTATCATCATCTACATCGTGATAACATAAAATGATGTCAGGTCCAATATCAGCACTACCTTTAATAGATGTTGATAATTTGCCGGCAATATTTATTAATTTTTTATAGATGATTTCGGAATTAAGAGTAGTCATAATTTTCATCGTGCAATCGGCGTCCACTTAACTTCTGATTTATAAAAAGGCATTTGCAGCTTTATGGTAACTTGTAACAAAGCATACATGGCACCCAATATAGGTGTTTTCGCAAATTCATACAAAAATGCTTTTATTTTTAAAGTTCCTTTAATTACTTCATATTTATTGATAAGGTCAGTATCAAATTTATTTTCTAAATTGTCAGTAGCAGTAAAAAAGCGTTTCATTTGTCTTATATAATCAAAAAACGAATGCGGAATATCCATATATACTTTTGCTTTTTTTGCAACCTCTACTCTGTACCCATTTTGAACTGCAAAGTAAAAGCTATAAGTATCTTCGCTGACTGCCCTATCTTCAGGTAATCTAAATACCTGACAAAAACTCTTTGAAAAGGCACGCATCCCACCTTCGCAATAATACCTAATTGCTTGTCTGCCTATCATCATTCTAGCCTTATCCCAAAAACGAAAACCAAAATAAGCAACCTTACCTGCTAACGTTGTTTGAGGTAATGCAACATGATAAGCACAGGAAATTCCAACTTTGTCATTTTTAATAATAGGGTTAATTAGTGAAGTCACAACCTGATTACTTTTAACTATAATATCGTCATCTACCTGAACTACAATATCACTTTTATTCCTTTTCATAATCTGATTAATTCGCTTATTTTTCCCTAAATTATTTTTATAGTCATATACAATTACTCTAGGAAAGTTTCTTTTAATTATCGAAACTGTTTCATCAGTACTACCATCAGAATAAACAATAATGTCACTAAGATAATAATTTGAATCTTTTTGAGACGTGAGAGATTTTAGTACTTTATATATACTTTTCTCTTCGTTGTATGCCGGGATAACAATCGTTACTGATGGTTTTTTCATACTTCAGTTTTAACTAAGGCAATTGAGCCCGACATTTCTTCAGCTTGTATTTCTAGAGTTTTATAAACTATGGATAGAAAAGTGTTTGCAGAGTTATCCCAATCAAAACTTTTAGCCCACTCAGATGCATTGCGGGATAATTGCATTAGTTTTTTCGGTTTTGAAATAAGCATTTGCATTGCCTTTGCCATTTCACCGGGATCTTTGACCGGAACAAGTATGCCGGTTTTTCCGTCAATCACTGAGTCACGCAATCCGTTGACTTTCGATGCAATAACGGGAGTACCTGATGCATTTGCTTCTATTACCGTAATGCCCCATCCTTCAAAAGAAGATGGTTGAAGTGCTATCCAGCTTTTAGCTAAAAGCTGTGCCTTTTTTTGTTCAGATATTCTACCTGTAAATGTAACCGATCTTTTTAGCCTTAAACTTTTGACAAGTTTGCTTAAGCTTCCCCTACTTTCTCCGTCACCAGCAATTGTAAGCTTGGATTTAGGAAATTGTGAATGAACTTGAGCAAAAGCTTTTATAGCTATATCAATGTTTTTATAAGGTTTTAGTCTACCCATGTAAATAAAGCTTGGATGAGCTGTTTTTTTAGTTTTCGAAAATGCGTTTGAATTCACACAAGGCGGTACTATGTAAATGTTTTGTCCGGTTGTGAATCCAAGTTTAATAAAATCTTTTTTGGAAGACTCAGAGACCGTAACAATAACTTTTTCTCTGTAAAGTAGAGGCATAAGATACTTTTCAATAAATTGAGCAAATGAAGACAGTATCCGCGGCAGATTCTCTCTGAATACATTTTGGTTCACATGGTGAGCGACTAAAATAACAGGCAGTCGCGAATACAAAGGAGTAAAAAAGGGAACTCCGTTTTCGCTTTCAACAATTACATCATACTTTCCGCGAAGTTTTAAAATGTAGTAAACAAATGCCCAAATGTAGACAGTATAAAAGCCTCCGCGTCTAATTATGTTAACCCCTTCTACGGTTTCGTTGAGTTTGCTGTTTCCGTCATGTCCGCAAAACAGAGTCACCGAATGCCCTTCAGCAACCCAACGTTTTGCAATTTCGTGTACGTAGATTTCTGCTCCTCCTGCCCATACATGTTTAGTGTCCCGCCAATTAAATACTAATATCTTTAAACCTTCGTTTTTTGTTTTTCCTTTTCTCAGTCCCGTAAAAAGAGAGGTAAAATCTGATAAATTACGGGTTGCTGCCTTTAGAGAACTGACGGATGACATAAACAGATCTTCTTTACCGCCGCCATCTCCGTTTTGTGTATTTTCTTTTGTTAATCTTGAACGAATGGTTAATACAAATAGTGAAGAGGCCGGGACAACTATAAAAACCAGGGTTCCCAAGTGCATTGCTGAAAGCACTATTGTCAAAAAGGTCAAAAGTGCAAGCTCAAATACTGACAATATCGAATTAGCTTTTGTTTTGCCGTAAACGGATAATAGCTCTTTATTGATTGCATCCATAAATACAAATATAAAAATAGTTGAAAATATAAGCAGAGGTAGATAGCTCATTTGGAACAAAGTTGCAATCTGAGGAGATACCAAAAGCCATATCAGCATAGCGAAAAGATAAACTGGCCGTACTTTTTTCTTCAACGCTTTATGAAAAATATCTACATCTTTCAGATCAACATTTTTCGGAGATTGCATCTCAACCAATAATTCCGCTAAAAGTTTTGCTGCATAATAAAAACTGGTAAAAACCACTACAAGACCCATCGCGGAAGTATCGAACCTACCTTCCTGGAAATCTCTGATACGCATAAAGGTTGATGCACTGACAAATCCGAATGCCCCGACTAAAGCAGAATCAAAGTTAATTGCACCAAACGAGAGCGAAGGCACAGGCAGAGCGGGAATTTTGAATGTAGGCAAACGAAACTCTGGTAATTCTATACCCTTTGTTTGCTTTTTACCCAAATGAAGTCCATGGTTGGTTTTTTCCCAATAGTGTGGTTTAACTACCAATTGATATATCGCAATTATTGCTGCCCAACTCATCATTAACCAGTAAAACGGTGCAAGATACGTATATTTGACCAAGGACCAATTCTCTCGTTTACCGAGAGCAATCATGTAATTATAAAGATGAATGAAATTACCAAAGATAAGTGATATGGCCGCCATATAAAAAACCGGAGCTGGGAACAATGACTCAATTGCAGGCCCGACTAATGCGTACATCGTAAAATAGGAAATAGTAGTAACCCACAATATTGGATTAACCAGTATAAACACCATCCTCATACCGATTATCAGTTGAAAAAGCAATGCATGAATCCCCTGCGTTTTGAAAAACTTTCGCGGGGATCGCATGTGTATAAAATATGTTTGCAAATAACCTTTAATCCATCGGGAACGTTGCCTTAGCCAGTTTTTAAAGTTACTATTTGCTTCTTCAAGAGTTGTAGAATCAATAATTGCAGTTCTATAACCTTCTTTAAAAAGCCTGACCCCAAGGTCTGCATCTTCGGTTACATTAAAAGGGTCCCAAGCGTGTAGCTTTATTAAGTCTTTGGTCCTGAAGTGATTACTTGTTCCACCCAGAGGTATGGCGGTTTCAATCGATTGCAATCCGGGAAGAATAAGCTCAAACCATAAAGTATATTCTGTTGTAAATAATCTAGTTAATAGGTTCTGATCACTATTGTGATAATTTAGTTTTGACTGCAAGCAAAAAACATCTGAAGGCACCTTCTGAAAAGCTAAAAAGGATTTTTTAAGCTGCAGAGGATCCGGATGATCTTCTGCATCGTAAATTACTACATACTCACCTTTAGCATGATGGAGGCCATAGTTACATGCTTTGGGTTTAGTTTTTGGAAAAGAATGAGGAACAATTATGGTCTTCACATGAGGCGGAAGCTTAGTCTTCTTGGCAGCCGAAATAGTTTCTTTATCATCCTCTTCCAAAAGCAACAAAACATCGAGCTTGTTTTTCGGCCAATTAATTTTATTTATAGATTCCAGAAACTCTGGAAGAATTTGTGCTTCTTTATACATCGGACAAAGAATTGAATAAATTGGCAAATTTCGATTTGACAGATTTCCCAATTCTTCTTCGGAAACCTTTATTTCAGGAGGAACATGGAGGCTTTTTAATAATACAATGGTGCTAAATATGAGATCAGAAAAATAAATTGCGCTCAAAATAGCTATTACAATAATCGCGGTCAAATGGAGTTGGAAAAATAATCCGGTCAGTATTAATAAGGTCATCACTCCTATTACTAATTTTTGTGAAACGGTAACTGTTTCAAGGGCTGAAAGTTCATGGTCTAAATGGGTGTGCGTAATGTAACTCTTACCCTTATATATAACGCCCGAACCTATTGCATTTTTCTTGTTTTTACCTAAAACATTCAACGGCTTATGCCGCCTAAAACGAAGCTTGATAGCATTCCAGGCAATTTCGAATGAAGCATTAAAAAAGTTTATTTTTGATTTCCCACCCGAACGTTTTGCAAATTCGATTTCAACAGTACCAATTTGATGTCCCAAATCGGTGGCTGTAGCCAAGAGCGGCATGTCAACTGCCCAGCCGGCTACTTCGTCTTCACTAATACGTTCTATAATATCTTTTCTGAACACTTTTAAACCTGATTGGGTATCACAGTTAAATCCGTTCAGAAATTTTTCAAAAATATACATATTTAGAATGCTGCCTATTTTTCTAACCAATGAAGTATTGTGTTTAACCCGGTTTGCGACCACTACTCCATAGTCGCCCGATAACTTAACCATTTCGGGAAGCGCTTCCGGTGGATATTGCAAATCCCCGTCAATCATAGCCAAAAGGTTTGACTTCGCAGCTTTCGCGCCTTCCAATATGCAGTAAGCTTTTCCAGGCTTACCTTTTTTCCTTAATATTTTTATTGGATACTTTTTTTGAAGTCTTCGTAAGATAGTCACTGTTTTATCGTCCGACCTATCATCTATAAATGTCGCCGTATAACTTATTCTATTTTTAGTAAGGGCAACATGGAGACGTTGTAATAGTTCATTCACATTTTCTGCTTCGTTTTTAACTGGTATCAGCACTTCAAGTCTTTTATTCATTTTTTTACATACAAATACCCCTTCCTCGAAAAGGTATAAATCAAACTATTTAATACAAAACAGTGCGATGTGACGTGGAGTCAGTTTGCTGACTATTTACTCGTAAACGAAGTTATGGAAACAAATTGTATAACCAACTTAACCACGACATAGTATTGTACTAGGGGTCTATTGCATATGCAAGCATCAGGTAACATTGCGTTCATTCAGTCATATAGAATAACCTTTATGTCAAATACGCTTTACACCCCATAACAATCTGTACACCAGCGTAGAATTGTATTGTTACGAAAGACTAAGAGAAGTGTAAGAAAACAGTTAAGGTGTACTTAAACCTTGCATTATTAATTTATCTACAATTTCCAGGGTGGATGAAAAATATATTCCTGTTTTGTTTTGTGTTAATTTTACATGTAAACCGGAGTACTGAGGGTAACGTCTTTTATCATTGCCCTTTTTTACAAATGATTTTAAACTCATCTTTTTTATATCAATTTTCCCAAGGGTTTTTTTGAGCATATAAGATATAACTTCGTAAGGAGTTGTGGAGTCAACTGAAGATGCATGAAAAGTCCCTTCTAATTTCTTAGAAATTAAAGTATTGATAAGCTGACTTGCTTCATCGATATAGGTAATAGTAATATTTTGATCGTAAAATAAAGGATAGAGCTTACCTTCATCAAATAATGCAAGCGGTTTTCGAAGGAAATCAAGTTTAGGACCGCCTGAGCTTCTCACGGGATTATTGATTCGTACAATAGAGGAAGATACTTTTGATGCTTTTACAAGTCTTTCACCTTCAGCTTTGGTATAACCGTACCAAGTTAACTTTTCAGCGTCATCAATTGCTGATTGATCTTCTGAATAAGGTCCCGGGAATTCTTTGTTTCCGGGAAAAACATAATCTGTAGAAATATGGATAAAATATGTTTTTTCAGGAAGCGCAGAAAGAAGCGTTTGAAGTCCATCAACGTTAATCTGCCAACAAAGTCCTTTGGTATCATTTCTTTCTTTTTCAGCTGCTCCCACATCTGTAAATGCTGCGAAATGAACCACAGCACTGGGCACATTTTCTCTAATATATTTTATAATTGATTCAGGTCGCAAAAGATCAAATTCCGTAAGCGATGGCGTTAACAATTTTTCTTTTTCAGGGAATAATTCAATAAATCGCGATCCCACTAAACCATCAGCTCCGGTTACTAGAATTTTATTCATTTTGAAAATTTATCAGGAAACAATTCACGAAGCGAAGGATTTTGTTTATCGCGATCAGAAATAATCGGATTTTCAATCGGCCATTTAATTGCCAGATCTTTATCATCCCATGCAATTCCTCTGGCTTTTGAATTATCCCAATATTCATCAACAAGATACATATAGTGGACAGGGGAGCTTCCCAAAACACAAATAGAATTTCCAACGCCCGGCGGAATGTAGACTGCATTATATCTACCATTATTTAAGGTATTATCAAAAATCATTGTTTCAACTTTACCAAAACTCTGAGAGTCTGGCCGGATATCTACAAATGCAGTAAACAATTTTCCGGAAATCGGGTATATTATTTTTTGCCAAGCTTCAGTATGGATCGCTCTAATTACGTTTGGTAAATTGTAGGAATGAGACCACTGAACTGGTTTAAAATTTATACCATAATCTTCAAGATCACTTACTCTCATAACTTCATGAAAAAAACCTCTATCGTCGGGAAAAATCGGACGTTTGATTATAAGAAGTTGGGGGATTGAAGTTTCAATTATTGTTTTGTGTGTTTCGCCTTCCATTAGTTTTGTCCTGTCTTTTGATATAACTTTTCTGCCTCCTTTTTTAGTGGTCGCCACCACCATTCATTATCTTTATACCATTCTATAGTTTTTTCAATTCCTTTGGAAAAATCATATCTTGGCTTCCAACCTAACTGTCGCTTTATCTTTCCCCAATTTACAGCATATTTCCTATCGTGCCCTTTCCGGTCAGTTACAAATTTAAGGTATGAATCATCTTTTTGGAAAATCTTTATTAGCTCTTTTGCAATTTCCAAATTATTGATGTCTTTTTTTCCTCCACCTACACAGTAGGTATCTCCGCTTTTCCCTTTTGTCAATACAAGATCTATTGCTTTACAGTGATCTTCTACATACAACCAATTACGTACGTTTTTACCGTCTCCATAAATCGGCAGTTGTTGATCATCAATTAAATTAGTAATCATCCGGGGAAGAAATTTTTCAGGATCCTGAAAGGGACCGAAGTTATTGGAACAATTTGTAATTGTAGTATCAAGACCGTAAGTTGTGTGATAAGACCGAACTAAATGATCGGATGAGGCTTTTGAGGCAGCATAGGGACTATGAGGGGCGTAGGCCGTTTTCTCACTGAATTTTTCTTTTGATTTTAGCGACAATGATCCGAATACTTCATCCGTAGAAATATGATGAAACCGTTTCACTTCTTCTTTTAGCGCTGCATCCAATAACACCTGAGTTCCCAACACATTTGTTTCTAAAAATACTTTTGGACCGGATATTGAACGGTCTACGTGGCTTTCTGCCGCGAAATGCACAACATAGTCCGCACCTTTAATTGCTTTAGCTACTTTTTTGGTATCTAAAACATCGCCTTTCACCAACCTATATCGGTCAATATCTTTGAAATCTTTAGTGGAAGATAAGTGCCCGGCATAAGTCAGTTTGTCGTAATTTACAATTTCATCCTGTAGGTGATTTTTAAGCCAATAACGGATGAAGTTGGAACCAATAAAACCCGCTCCTCCGGTTACTAATAGCTTCATATTTTTATTGTTTTATGTTTGAATTGTGCGACATACGTACAAAACTGTGCTATATGTCAGCACTTGTTTGCTTTTTCGGTTTTATCGCCCAATATTTATTTACTTCGTATAATGTGTCAAAAGTTCCCGCATCACTCCAAAACCCTTCAAGTTCGCTCCAAACTAGTGTGCGTTCTTCCAAATACAAATTATTTAAATCAGTTACTTCCAGCTCTCCGCGGTTCGAAGGCTTTAGTGCTCTAATCTTGTCAAACACTGTCTCATCGTAAATATATAACCCTGTAACTGCATAGTTTGAAGCCGGTTTTTTAGGCTTCTCTACTATATCATTTATCTCTCCTTTCGAATTAAACACAGGTACCCCAAAACGCTGAGGATCGGGTACTTTTTTCAGGAATATTTTAGCTCCACCTGAAAACTCAGCCACATCGGTTGAAATATCAGCATCAGTACAGTTATCACCCAAAATTACAGCGATAGGTGCTTTATCCGTAAAATCCTCAGCCAAACTTAAAGCATCTGAAATTCCGCCTTCATGTTCCTGATAAGCAAATTCGATATGTTTTGCGCCCAGCTGTTTGCCATTACCCAAAACCCGTAAAAAGTGTCCCGCATGCGGTCCGCCGACAACTATGAGTATTTCAGTAACACCGGCGCTTACTAAAGTTTGTATGGGGTAAAAAACCATGGGGCGATCATAAACCGGAAGCAAATGTTTATTTGTTGCATGCGTCAAAGGATATAATCTGGTTCCTAATCCTCCTGCTAAAATGACACCTTTCATGCACTAATGATTATAACTATAGTGTATATTTAATACAACTATATTTTTAACCTTACTCTTTGCTTACCATACTAATACATCTTCTTAACATGGAAAATGCCATATTAGATTATATTCTATGTTAAAAGAGCGGGAAGAAAAAACAGAAATGCAAAGACCTAATCGTGGACCTGTGATATTTGACTTAAAAGCATCTAGACAAACTTTACGTGAAAAAATGTTAGAAGATTTAAACTTACCAGACGAACTAGAAATAGACAAAACTTCTAAATCAGTGGTTGTAGTCACAAAAAATTACATGGTAAAAGTCTAAGTATGTTTATCTGCCACACTTGAAGCGCCCCACGAATTTGGTTTGGTTTGGGCAATATAGCCGTTTCCGTTTACCATACCAACAACATCTTTAATCATTTCCCGGGTTTTGCCCAAAGGACCGACATCGATATGAATTTCTAAGTCGTAATTTTCAGGTGAAATGCGTTTCCCAACTTCAGGAACTATGTGTTCTGCCACATCTAAACTCATAAGTGTTTCCGTATAAATTTTATCCCGCAGTATCGGTTTCTGGTGTTTTTTAACTTTATGCCAATAATATTTCGCCCCCCGACCTTTTCTATAAATAATCACAGCTGTTACAAAGTCAATTTCACTTCTGCCGTTTGTTTTCCGTGTCTGGGAATCAGATCCAATAATCAAACTGTAAAAACTAGTCGGATCTGCATTTATAAAATCCGTAATTTCTTTTAACATAGTGCTTGTAGTTTTTATAGTACCGTTGGGACTTATAAAATGACCATTCGTTGCCATAAATTGATAACTACTTTTACTATTGCTGTTTTCTGACTCTTTTCTTGCTGTTTTCATACGCACAAATTATACGCTGTTGACCTGAGTTGAGCAATTGCTTGAGCCCAATACAACAGTTATTGCTAGTTAATCTACCCTGGCGTATAATTTGCCTACCATGAAAAAGAAAAACGGAAAAATCAGAAAAGCAGTTATAGCAGCTGCTGGTTACGGTACTCGGTTCCTTCCTGCAACCAAAAACCAACCCAAAGAAATGCTCCCCATAATTGACAAACCAATAATTCAATATTTGGTAGAGGAGGCTGTTGAATCAGGTATTGAGGATATAATCATAGTGACCCGTTTTGGTCAATCAAGTTTGGAAAACCATTTTGACTCAAACATGGAACTTGAGCACATGTTGGAAGCAAACGGAAAATATGAAATGCTTGAAAAAGTAAGGCAGGTAGCTCAAATGGCAAACGTAGTTTATGTTAGGCAAAGGAAACACTTACCCTATGGTAACGGAACTCCTCTTTTGACAGTTAAGGATTTAATAGACAAAGGTGAGCGGTTTGTATATATGTTCGGCGATGATTTGGTTTTAGCTAAAAAGCCGTGTGTCAAACAGATAATTGATTATTCTAAAAAACGAAAAGACTCTGTTGTGGTGGCAGTTCAGGAAGTCCCTACCGAAGAGGTAAAACGTTACGGTATTTATAAATTAGCCGAAAACTCAGAAGATAGAGTTCTTGATGTAGTTGAAAAACCCGATCCAAAAGACGCTCCCTCAAACCTGGCACAATTCGGAAGATTTGTTCTTAATCATGAAATAATTGATATTTTGGTTGATAATTATGAAAGTAATAGTTTGGGTATAGACGGAGAGCTGTGGTTGACTGATGCCATATTCCAGTACGCCAAGAGAAAGCCTGTTTACGCAGCCAGGATAGACGGGGAATGGATGACAACCGGTGATCCGCTTCGCTATATGAGAACCCAAGTTCACTTTGCATTAGAACGTGAAGATATAGGAAAGGATTTTGCTAAATTTTTACAAAGCTTAGATCTGGGTAAGTTCTCCAAGTAACAAATTTAGGTTCTTATAATTACAGTAATAATTGTAAACAAACCTAAAACCGCAATTAGTACATACTCCGCTATCGTTGAAATATGTAAATCATGATGCAAATAGTGATGTATTATACCCCATGCCACATATGAACAGGCAATCGCTACAACCACCCCAATCTGCAACCACTTATCGTATGAAAACATAAGAAAGCCTCCTATACCGGCAAGGAAAATACTTACCAGCGGTAAATAGTGATGAATGTGTTTAGAAGCTTTTGTGGTATGCATACTCTTACGCTATATAATTTGCCCGGCTTTTGCAAGCAGCACAAGTGCCAGTATCATTCCCAGAAAACCAACATGAGCAAAAGTACGACCGCCAATTCTCTGGACACGGCGATGAGTAGCGACCGTCCAATCAATCAGAGTTATGCCGATAATACTTATAATTGTAACCATTGACAGTGTGCGTGTGGTGTTAAAGGGAGAAATCAGTACTTGTGACTTGCCGGAAGATGCCTGTATGTCATTTGCTAAACGGGCTTGAGGGGAAGGTATGGGGGTTACTTCTGCAAGAAAAACCGTTTCACTGACTGTAGGAGTCGGTGTATAGGCTGAAGTAGGAACAACGGTTACCACGGGTATTGTTGTCGGTACTGCGATGTTTTGTTTTGCCTGAGCAATAGGAACTGACGGTGTGGTATCGACCAGTGTAGTTCCGAAAAGTTGAACGATAAGCGTTGTATCTACACCTGCCAAATCTCCCTCAACAACCGCGATACCGATTTCTTTATATTTTGATGACAACATATTTTCTTTATGACTTGGGGAAGCCATCCATGCATCTATCGCTGACGTTGCATTGGAAAAATCCCTGGCCAAATTTTCACCGGCATAACGGTATTTATAACCAGAATCTGTAAAGAATTTCCATGGCTCTGTTCCGTCAGGAGCAACGTGCGCCCAGTAATCGTTTGCCAGCATATGTTCCGCTTTTGCCTTGGCAGCAGAAGATAACAAAGGATTAATATTTAAGGCTGATAAACCTGCCTCCTGGCGTTTCTGGTTTGTTAAATTTACTACTTCCTCAATTGAAATGTTTGCCGCATAACCGAGAATCGGGATACGGGAAGCGTGTGGGAGTAAGGATAAAAATAGTTGGTAGCAAATTATTGTTATGCTAATTATTAGAAGACTTGAAGCGTGCAGTGCTTTTGCTTTGTGGTTATTCGTGTGATGCGGAATGCAAAAATGGACTACACTTTGGGCAAAGGTCATATCATCTATCATACCGCGGTTTGTACGTAGGAATCAATACGCCAAAGCTTTAGGAATCGTATACTCTTTTGGCTACTACAATCAATCGTTTTTCGTCCTGAAAACCGCTACAGGTATATAGGGTCAGTGTTTCATCGGTGGTTGGTGCTACCACCTCAATCTCATCAGGAAATACTTCTTTGATTTCCATGATGAGGTATTCGTAATTTACAGAATCAGCAATTAGGTAAACTGGTTCATTTGCCTTGATATCTTTGAGGGGTAAAAACTGACCTTCCCGTGCATGCGCAAAGACCACAACGTTTCCCGGTTTACCCAAAGTCCCTGAATCTTCTCCCCACGCAGCTGAATCTTCGTATACTACCCAGTAACCGTTTTCAATAGGTGATCGTTTAACTTCTAAATCAATATTAACTGATGGAATTATTATTTTTTCCGGTACAACTGCGTCATCTGCAGTTTGAGATAATCCCGTAATGTTAATAGGTTCATTGGAAATACTTCCCGTTAAAGAGTCATTAGGATTTAAATGACCTATTATAAGCAACCCCCCCAACAATACCAAAGCAATGCCAAGACTTAGTTTACTTTCTTTTTTTTCCATGTAAGTTTTTTAAGAGTAACTAGGAGCTAATTCTTGGACAATTAAACGTATCCCGAAAGCTATAAGTGAAAGACCAAACCAAAAGATAAGAGCTTGCGCTGCAGGACTTGCGGTATCCGACAGACCAAGGATGTTTGGACCACCAATACCATCTCCCTCGACTTCTCCGCCATTTCCACCTCCACCGTTACCTCCTCCACCATTTCCCCCATTTACTGGAGGGGTAATGGGCTTTTCCGGTTCATCAGGTTTATTCGGTTCTTCAGGTTCATCCGGATTATCGTCATTTTTTTGGCAGCAATCAATCACAGATTCTGAAATATTTAAAGGTCCGTTTTTAATAAATAAGTTAAAGAAAATATCGCCTGTAAAAATGTTAGTTTTTCCTAATGAACCAGAAACTTTATTATTGCCGGTAAATATATCAAATAGAACCAAGTTTGCGATATCAGCTTTATTGTTAATTCTATTAGTTTCATTTTCATTTTTGCTAATAGTGATACTATTAAGTGATTCACTATTATTATCTTTTATATAAGTTTCAACCGATTCAGTTCCTTTTTTAAGTGTATATTTTGCAACGTTAATCGGTCCGTTTACTATCGATCCGGTAACTTCTATATCTCCGCTATCGATTGTATTTGAACCGGTTGTTCCAGAAATAGTATTTGCTCCAGTTGTCATTGTGCCATTTACATTATTCGTAACTGTTGCGTGTTGATTTACTGCAACTGATGTAGTCTTTTGGGTAGAATCAGAAATTGTATTAACTGAGTTACTGTTATTATTTGAAATAGTGTAAGTACTTTCTGTATCTCCACAACACCCAGCTTCACTTACTGAACTGTTCATTTCGGTTGTAACACCAATTGTAGTATTTACATTACCTGTTGAAATAACGTTACTCTCACCTGTTGAGTCAGCTATGCTATTTCCACCTGTGCTGGAGGTAATGGTGATATTGTTTTGTATTACGCCAGTACTGGTTTGTGCAATTGAAGTATTATCATTATTATTTATTGTTACGGAATTTTGAGTGCTCTCGTTATTTCCGGAAATCGTAATTTCTTCTGCTCTTGCTGATGGAATATAAAGATTAATAATTAACGAATAGATAATTACAATCGACAGAAGTGCTTTTTTTGTTTTTTTAATTTGTTTTATCATACCCTTTTTTAGGCAGGGTATTTTTATTTCGCTTTCTTGAAATCGGTACAAGGAGTGCAGGGGTCAATAAGAATAACCAGGCGAGGTTAAGCTTAACTACTTTTTTGCCTGCAGTTTCTTCATCTTCGGGCATAGGTGTGATTGTTGCAACACTATCCAAATTAGCGTTAGTAAAGGCGATAGGTGCTTCATGGTTTATTAATGAAGATTTTTTTGTTCCCAAAACTTCAGGAACCACAACTTCGCTTCCGGCCAGGTTTTGTGTAGTTTCGGTTTTACTGGTTTCTGAATTATTATTTTGAGCTACAAAGTCACCACTTCCCCCAACTCCAGATGTGTTTTCTTCCTGGGATGTATTATCATGGTTGCCATTCTGAGAGGTGTCAGCAGTTTTTTCCTGACCGGGGGCCACAAAGTCACCCATCCATTTGCCAAAGACGTTGACAACTGTTAGGTATACTCTTCCTCCTGCAAAGTTGTTGTTCAGGAAGTTAACTACACTTGCCACAACATTTGCATCGCCTGTTTGAATTGATTTATCTCCTCCAGCAACGTCTTTTACTGTGTTTGAACCTGTGTTTGCTGTTAGCTCCAAATTGTTGGTAACACTTCCATTATTTTGTTGAGTTAAAGTGTTTTCAACTGATGAAGTTGAGCTGGCGGTGTTTTGAGACCCAGTATTGTTTCCACTATTCGATACGTTAACCGTACCGTCAGGATTTACTGTAAAATCAGTTCCCGCGGATCCTGCGAAATTCGCATTCTCGTCGCTTCCGACAATTTTCCCAATCCAATTTCCTGCTTCATTAACAAGCACTACCCACCAATCTCCGTTTAATACGTTGTTGTTAACTACATTTAGCACTTGGGCAACTACATTTGCATCGCCTGTTTCAACATTGTTGTTACCGTTGACATTGTCCCTTGCGGCGTTGTCTCCCGTATCTGCAGATATAGTCAAATTATTGGTAACGTTTGCTGTATTTTCCTGAGTAACTTCATTTAATACAGAATTGTCAACACTTGCAAAGTTATCAGAATCTGAATTGTTGTTGGTGTTTGAGACAGTGGTTCCTGAATCTGCCTGACTTCCGGCTTGCTGTTCAGGTAAAATTAAGTCACCGGTCAAGTCACCGAAAATATTTACTACCCCCATATAAACGTTTCCTGCAATATTGTTATTTACAAAATTAACAACATTTGCGGAAACATTCGCATCTCCTGTTTCAATTACCACATCTCCGCCAACAATGTCTGAAGCAAGATTGTGTCCGCTATCCGCTTCAAGAATAATAGTGTTTTCAACTGTTGCATCATTTCCTTGAAAAGTGTTCGTTTCTTGAGAGTCAGTTGAATTTGCAACGTTAGTTGAATCAGAGTTGTTGCCAGTATTAGCCAAATAAGTTGGTATCCCGGCAACACAGCCACCTGTTGCACAGGGGTTAGTAAAGTCAATAATAATGTCTCCAACATGGTCTTCGACTACGTTAAATTCCACTACATTTGCACCTGTTATATTTGTATTTACCTGATTTACAACGGTAAGTGCAGTATTGGCATCGCCGGACTGAATTAGCACATCTCCACCCACGTTATTGCGTACCGTATTGTCCCCGGAGTCAGCAACAACATGCGCCTCATTTGTAATAACTGCGTTATTAGTTTGAGTAGTAGTTGTAACTTCTGAGGTATCAGCTGAAGTTACATTTGTACTTCCTGAGTTATTGCCTTCATTAATTATACTTGTACCCGTAGAGCCTGTACCCGTCTGTACTCCGGCAATATTAGTATTTACATTATTTTGCAGAGTCCCAATTGCATTAGCGTCACCTGAGTTAACTGTTGTATCACCCATTCCGTCAGTTTGTTTTTCATCACCTGTTTCCGTAATCACGAGATTAGAAGATGTATCGGTTGGGCTACTCTGATCAGTTGTATCAGTTGTCTCCGCCGGTGAAGGAGTCGGTGTTGGGGTGGAGCTTCCGGGTTGAGTCGGACTTGTTGGTGAAGTCGGCGCTGTCGGTTGTTCTGGATTTGTAGGGGTTGCAGGATCTGATGGCTGCGATGGTGAAGTCGGCGCTGTCGGACCCGTTGGTTGGGATGGCTGACTGGGCTGCGCAGGTTCTTCTGCCAATACCGTAGAGTTTAGTAAATAAAGCGGAGTGACCGGATTAGTACCCAGTAAAACACTCACTATACTTAAAGATGCAATTATTTTTTTTATATTTAACATTTAAATTTTTACTTATACCAATTCTTTTCTTTGTAGAGCTGGTGGGGAGAAAACTCCCCACCAATCTCATACATTAGCTCAAAAGACCGATCAAATCTTGGAGTGCTTCGAGAAGCCCGCCAAAATCAAGATCAATGTCAACTGAGGTTTCTCCACCGGGGAGTTCGAAGGCTCCTGTGCCATACGTATTTACGTTTGCACTGTTTGAGACTTCAACTGCAACGGCTGCGTTGCCTGTATCGATGGAAGGATCTGATCCGCCAGTGACTGCGTCATTGACATGATTGTTTCCGCTGTCTCCTGTTACGTCAACATCGGCACAATTACCTCCTTTTCCTCCACCACCCAAAAGGTATGAAAGAACGCTTGGATATCCAAATCCACCTTCACATTCAAGGTCGTTATCCTGATCGACATCAAGGTCACCATCAAAATCCAACTGCATATCGTTGTCTGTTCCTGTGTTGTTGTTAGCAATAGTTGCTTCCAAGTCAACCATACAACAGTCTTCGACTTCAGCCATATTGAAGTTAGCCATAGTATCAACCAAAACTCCGACTTCTACGTTTCCGGTATCAATATCAATTTCTGCACCGGCTACGTCACTCGCAGTGTTTTCGCCGCTGTTTCCAGCTACGTTAACATCATTTTCGACATCTGCATCATTTTCCTGATCAAGATCAAGATCTGAATCGTAGTCTAAATCGATGTAGTTATCACTGTCTGTGTTGTTATTGGTAATCCAGAGAGATAGTTCTCCCTCTTCACCATTACCAGATCTGACTGATGCAACGTTTCCGTTCAAAGTGTTTCGGATGATGACTGGATTAACAGTCACTCTTCCTGTGTCAATTCGAACATCTCCGTTTACAGCGTCGTTAACATGGTTATTGCCGCTGTCGCCAGTGACGTTAACATTGTTTTCGACATCTGCATCATTATCCTGATCAACGTCTACTTCTGAGTCGTGTCTATAGGAAATGTCATTATCTGTTCCGGTGTTATTACCAGAAATCTTGAACTCACCGTCTACTCCGCAATCTCCGCATGTTTCGACGGAAGCCCAATTTGCATTCAGCTCATTCTGGATGCTTACTCCAGTTGAAGCGTTGCCTGTGTCAATAGAAACTTCACCGCCTGCAACGTCATTAGCGGTATTACCGCCTGTTGTTGCTGAAACGGTTACGTTGTTTTGAACATCGGCTTCATTGCTTTGATTGACATCTGTATCTTTATCCATATTAATGTCAATAAAATTGGTTGAGTCGGTGTTGTTTCCGGAAATGGTGTATGAAGCACCAAGAACCGGTGTCACGACATTTAGAAGCAATGATCCTGCTGCAAAAGCTGATGCGATTTGTTTTTGTAATTTATTCATTTTCTATTCACCCCCTTTCTTAATAATTATTTGTCATTTGTAAATTCCGTTTTTGTTGAATCAGTTAGATTCAAACCAAAAACGGAGGCGCCCCAGTTCAACGCACCAAAAGGTGAATATTGTTAAACCGGAGAGCCTCCGTTTGCGGTCAGCTCACATTTTATATGAATACCAGCTTTGCGTAAAAACTTATTTTGGGGCAGACCAATACTTGACTTTATGTTTTTATATAGGCTAGTGAACATAACTATACACAGGTGTCTATTTGTTTGTCAATATGTCTATTATTTGAAGTTGGGTTAGTCACATAGTCCATTTTTGTACTCACTATTAGTTATTTAACGCTATCCTATTTTGTAGCATTAGAGGTTTTTGTATATAGTGTGAGGGGTGTAAGAATTATGTAAAAATGGGTTATAACTACTGTAAATAAGCAGGTGAAGTAAACTTATTTAACTACTGTTAAATGATTTTGCGATTTACCATTGGTTGGGGCTGTCTTTTTGATGTTTCTGACACTTATTTGAGTAACCTCGCCGTTTTGAACATATATTTCAATACTGCCGTATGAATCTATACCGGATAAGGCTTTAGTAATTTCACTGACTAGCGTTTTTGATATTTTTTTTGTTGAGTAATCGCTCATCTCTAATTTTTAAAAGTTAAGATCGATTGTTTCCTTATCGCCCTCGATTTCCCCGACCCGTAAAACTAAGCCGGTGTCAGAATTGTTCACCGTAAACCCTATACGAGTGAATTGAGTTGAGATGGGTTGGACTTCCACCGGATCGTTGTGGATATTGGGAGCAAGCCATTCATTTTGATTGCCGTTTACTGACAGCCTCACATAATTTCTGGTATTCATACTTATACTGTCATTGAAATCATTGGTTATTTTTACAGTAATGATGAGAAATGTCCGTCCGTCAGCCGCAACCGCTTTTTGACCTTTGGCGATAATTTCATCACGCAATTCCGCTTTCTCCAATTTGTATTTAATTCTACTGACTTCCTCTCCGTCCCCGTCTTTCAAAGGAAACTCAATTTCTTTATCAATAGTCGTAGTAGCTTTAGCGCCTGCTACCTGCGGCTCTTCTGCTTTCGTAGAAGAAGCATTGCTGCTCACTATTTTCGCCCCATAAATTGCTAACGCAATTACAATGAGTAAAGCGAGTGGTTTTAGCAATTTTTTTACTTTTTGAATTGGAAAACGACGTTGCGGTTTCATATACGAAAAATTACTTGACGGTATGTTTTGTTCCTCATTGCGAGCGTTTCTTCGAAATATATTTTTCAAGTGAAGAACTATAGCTTTAGTTTTCCTAAAATATTTATTGACTTTTATCAGTATAGTTGCAATAAATCTCTTTGCAAGAGGAAAAAATCCGTAAGTAAAATAACGGGAAAAAGTAAGTTTTATCTCCTGTACATTGATAAAAGGTTCTCTGTGTACGGCTAAAGGAAGGCTAATTTGTTTTATGTCCATATTTTTATTTAATTAGAAGCTATAAAAAAACCCCAACAGGGGCAGCAATATTTAGGGTGATGTTACTCAAGCTTTACTTTATTGTCAATAACGTAAGTTCTATAGGATGCTTTCGGAGATTAGTTAAGCTCAACAACAACAGTGGTTAAAGTGCTTTCTGCTGATTTTTCAATTTTTACCTGCAATTTATCTTCGCCAGAAGCACCGGCTAATTTATTTTCCACGTTTCCGTTAGTTTTTGTAGTAACGAAGGACGTGACTGAATACCCCCTACTATTGATTTCATTTTTATACCAATTAGTTATACTTTCGGGATTATCACTACTTTTAAAACTAATTTTAGAATTACCTCGGGCAATGTCGGACGCATTGGGATAAATGAATTCTGTGGTATTAGTTATTTGCGGTGCTTTTGTAGGAGTTGCATTTTCTTTAGAAATTATTGTAGGAGTGGGAGTAGCTGTGACTGAAGGCAAGGGACCCGGAACTTCTGAAGGAGTTACAGTTAAGGAGGTTTCGTCCGACAATACCTCTTCATTTTGTTTAGAAGGTGGAATATTCTTCTGATAAATTACGCCGCTAACAACCAATATTATTGCAATCGTAATAACAACCAAGTTCATAAGATTCAAAGAGCTTATACCAATTCAAATTTTTCTGCAAGCTCCCTAAGTCTAGGAGGAAAATATTTCAAGTTTTTATTAATTAAAAGTAAACTTAAAGAAGCGCCAATGGTATCAAAACCGATATCCCTCAATGTGGGTTCCCGCCCGGGAGTGAAGGATTGGTGGAATTCATCACTGATTGCGTAAAGTACTGCAATAAAGAAGGTGGTGCTGATTGCAGTTGGTTTTGAAAAAGCTGAATTGATAAACGCCCGGTATAAAAGCATTGCAAGTACTCCATATTCTATGATATGGGCGCTTTTTTTTATTATAAAGTCTTGCCAATGAATCTCTGCAGCTTTAGTGCTGGTCATAGCTGAAAAGAGGAATATAACCGTTGCCCAGATAAATACCGGCCCCCAAAGTACCAATAGCCGAAAGAAGGTAGACTTACTTAATTTAAATATCCGTTTTGGAGTTTTTACCATATTTCCAAGCATACACCGAAGCACCCAGAAAGAACAACCCGCCAACAACAAAAGCTATAGACACTAAAGGAACTTTCGGTTTCCCATCCGTTTCATCAACATCATATTCTGCTAAATTTTTAGTATCACCTAAAACATCTGCAGTTAATGGGTTTCCTTCAGATTCAAAATTACCGTCTTCGCTAATTTCCGCTCAATCTTCGCTTTCAGTCGGTGTTGCTTTCTTAAGAGTTGGAGTGGTTGTGTTCGTAGCAGTTGGCTTAAAAGTGGGAGTTGAAGTTAAAGTTGCCGTAGGCTTGGGAGTAGACGTGGGAGAATTAGTCGGCTCAGGAGTCGGCGTCGGGCAGGGATCGAGCTCTTCACTATTAGGTAAGTCTCTTGTGGCTATTTTAAACCGTTCTAAAGTATTTCCACCATCAGGATATCTTCCGATAGCTCCGTCAGGAGATGCTGCACACACACTATCCGCCTTACCATACGGAATCTGATCTATTATCTCTTCAGAGGATTCGTTAACTTTAATAAGTATGACCGTATCTATGTCTTTATTAAGCCATTTTCCGAATTCAAATGATTTTAATGCATTAGGTTCCAATAGTCCTATTAAATCTTCTTTATTTGTAGACTCATCTCGCAATGCATACTCAGTTAAATCAACTGTTTCTGAGCTAATATTAATTATTTCTACCCAGTCATCCAAGGTGTAATGACTAAACTCATTTATAAGAATTTGAGCACGAATTGGTCTGGGCAACAAGAGACAACAGCCGCATACGAGAAGCGTAGTGGCTAATTTAGTAATTGATGTGAAGATATAACGTATCCAAACCACCCTCTTCATGTGCAACACGAACATAACGCAGCCTACAACCATTAGCTCCTGTGTAACTACCACGGTAAAGAGTACCGGCCTTTACAGACCGTACTTCTGAGGATGGACTATCAATATCTATACCATTGTGTTGAGAGTAAACCCTTCCGACCCAAGTATTCCTGACTGCCCACGTAGCTCCATACCCTTGAGTGAATTTGATTTTTGGAGCAATAGGCCAGTCCCAACTCCCTGAAGGATTAAAAGGATCACCGTCTGAACTGCCGCAATTTGATCCGGAGCAGTTAGTATGGTCTATACTTTTTAAATAAGAAAATGGGTTTTGGGCAATCCCGTTGCTGCTGACAATAAAATGTAAATGTTGACCGCTCGAATTACATGAAGGCCCTTGAATTACGCTTGCAATTCTCTGACCTTGTGATACTTTACCCGCCTCTTCTTCACTTCCTTTACCTGCAATAATTGCTTGTATCGCTTCAAATTCCGCTTTTGACGGAGCTAAAAGCTGTTGATATTTTTTTTCTTCGTTCTTTCTGCCTTCCAGTAAAGTCGCTTTCGCCTGCTTTTGAGTTCCCAGTACTTGTTGTTGCTGTTCAAGCTGTTTTTGCAGGTCCTCCTGGTTTACTTTTTCTTCTTCGTATGAAAGTTGCGCACTTTCCAATCTTGTAAGTAAATCCCTGTCAGCTTCCTGAATCTTTGTAAGGTAGTGGTAATTACTTACTGCAGTCTTCAAATCAGGCGCAGACAAAAGTATCATATACGGATCTTGAAGTCTCGACATCTTATACGACTTAACGGTTCTTGTCAGATAGGCTTCAGTTAAAGTCTGTAGTGAAATTTCAAGTTGATCTATTCGCCCGCCCAACTGAGCAATTTTACCTTCGGTTTCTGAAATTCGCACCGTTGTAAGATTAATCTGGGCATCAAACTGGGAGATTTGATTCGCTAGAGTAGCAGCCTGGGACTTGAGACGACCAATTTCTTGTTGATATTGTGCAATTTCTTCCGTTAAACGCTTCATTCGTTCATCCTGAGACTCAGCGCGAACAGAATTAATAGCACCAAAAAACCGAAGCAACAGTAGAAGTGCTGCCGTAGCTGAAAATGTTATGAGAACCAGGCGTTTCATTTTCTGCGGCGTACTCGCGATACAGCTAAACTACTACCTACTAATCCAAGCATCATTCCTGCAAACAATTCAATTGCCCCGATGGCTCCGAAAAGCGTTAGGACTCCTCCGGTGTCGCGCGGTAAAATCGGTATCCCCTCAAAATAAGCAAGCAAACTCGGTGCAGCATATAAAACAAGCAGTAAGGCCATCACCCAGCCCAATATAACTCCCAAGGCTGAGTAGACTAAAGCTTCCAGAATAATCGGACTTCGAATAAATCCCGGAGTCGCACCGATTAAGTTTAATATTTCTATTTCACCTCGTCTTGTGGTTAACCGAATCCCGATGACTAAAGCCAATACTAAAAACGAAGCTGTTACCTGAAACGCAGCAAACACACTGCCTCCGACACGGATGTACCACCCGGCTTGACGGATTTTGTTGATTTCTTCGGATAGTTCTTTATCATCACCAAAAGATGCTGTGAATCCGATATCGTCAACTACACTCTCGTTTTTTAGCTCATTAATTAGAGATTCGGCATCACCTAAATTTTTCACTGAAAATTCCAAACTGGCCGGAAAAACAGTCGGGCTTACAAGTTCTGAAAGTAATGGATTTTTTTGTGTTTTTGTTTTGTAAAGCTCCAATGCTTCCTCCTGAGTAACGTAAACCACTTTGGTGACACGGGGATCATTTTTCAGACGATTATGAAGTTCTGCTGTCTTTTCGGGTGCGGCTTCTTTATTTAAAAACGCTAAAATTTGCGGCCTGGTTTCAACATATTGCAAAAACTGGTCTGACGAATATAGTAAAATTGACACTACACTTATTACAAAAAAGGTTATCGAGAGAACAAGAACTGCTGCCATAGCCTGGAAAGGAGACCGGCGTATATTTCTGAAAGTTGTCTGCAGGTGGATGTTTGCCATTATTTTTCTTTCTTCACTTCTTCTTTTTTGTCCTTCTTGTTAGCTAATTTATTATCTTTATCAAGCTTACCACCATTCAAGTGAATTGTTCGCTTTTTTCTGCTGTCAATTAATCCCTGATGGTGTGTTGCCATAATAATAGTTTTTCCTTCTTCATTGATTTTTTCAAAAAGTTCCAGCATTTTTTCGGCAGTGTCCCAATCTAAATTTCCGGTGGGTTCATCTGCCAAAATTATTTTCGGATTTACAACAAGCGCTCTTGCAAGCGCCACTCTTTGAAGTTCACCACCGGAAAGCTGAGAAGGAAACATTTCGATTCGCTCCAATAAATTTACAAGGTCAAGCACTCTTTCAACCCGTGAAGTCCATTCTTTCTGGGAGACTCTGCTGACAGCCAATGCAATTTCAACATTTTCTCTGACGGTACGCTCCGGCAAAAGCTTAAAGTCCTGGAATACAACTCCGATTTGCTGCCGTAAAAAGGGTACTTGTCGTTGCTTTATTTTTGTAATGTCTTCCTCTTCCAGTATTATTTCCCCGGTATCAGGAATTAGTTCCCTTAAAAGTAAACGCAGAAGTGTGGTTTTGCCCGAACCCGAGGGTCCGGTAAGAAATACAAATTCGCCCGGCTCAATATCAAAAGAAATATCTTCGA
This sequence comes from uncultured Gammaproteobacteria bacterium, assembly GCA_964458085.1. Classification (GTDB taxonomy): domain Bacteria; phylum Patescibacteriota; class Microgenomatia; order UBA8517; family UBA8517; genus CAYWFF01. The sequence continues at coordinate 10,190 of CAYWFF010000004.1, read as the reverse complement.
GAGCGATAATCGGTCCAAACGATTTTGAGACTCGTTTAACTTGTAACATGGCAGGCACTACTTAGGTATAAGGTTAGCAGAAATTAGCTCCTGAGACAACGTCAAAATGAAGTAAGTTTAATATTTTGTTATTGAATTACTTTGATTCTTCCCACATCCATTAGCCAACCGGCCTTTTTACCCGATAGGGTTTGACCCCAGATTTTTACATTTTTGCCCACAAAACTCTGAAGGTCAATTACAGTTGAAGAAAGGTAAACATTTTGAGACGGACCACCGGTTCTTTCCAGACGATGAGTGCCTTCTCCATCGATACCGCCCTCAACCAGCTTTCCCTCTACCGTATCAGGAAAATCTTCAGTATTTTCAACACCTGCTTCATCTTCCGTTCTCTTCACCTGATCTTCCTGTTGAGAACTTGTGTCAGGTACACTACCTGCTTGAGTTTTTCCCGTCAACAACCAGCCCGTAGCTACTCCTGCGAGCACCACAACTACGGAGCCGATAATAACAAAGAGGTTGTTGTTTTTCTTATTTCCCGTATCAAACGATCTCATGATTTTTGGTTTTTCCAATGGCGTTTGCGGTGCGAGAATGGGAGTTTGTTTCGGCGTCAATGGTTCCATACAAACCACTATATCAGGGGAGTGTTGGTGTTACAAGCCCTTGAGTTCCGCATCAACGAACATTTCAATTTCACCATCAAGTACCGCATCAGTGTTCCCCGTTTCAACATCCGTTCTTAAATCTTTAACCATTTTATATGGATGCAAAACATATGAGCGAATTTGATTTCCCCAAGACGCCGGCTGATAGTCCCCTTTCAAATCTTTCAATTGTTTTGCATCCTGTTCCTGTTGAAGTGCCCACAATTTAGCTCTCAATAAATTTAATGCGTATTGCCTGTTTTGTTCTTGGTAACGCTCAGTTTGCGCAGTCACCGTAATACCGGTTGGAATATGTTTTAGACGAACCGCAGTAGATACTTTATTAACATTTTGGCCTCCGTGGCCGCCCGCTCTGTAAAATTGCCAATCCAGTTCTTCATCTTTAAGCGCAAGATCGGGAACATCGTTTTCTTCAAATTCCGGCAGAACTTCAACTAATGCAAAAGAAGTTTGTCTAAGGTTATCTGCGTTAAAAGGAGACTGCCTGACCAATCTATGGGTACCTGCTTCACCTTTTAAATAGCCATATGCGTAAGTTCCGTCTACTTTGAAAGTAACACTTTTGATTCCTGCTTCTTCACCTGAAGAATAGTCAAGTGTTTCCGTTTGCCATCCGCGCCGTTCACAGTAGCGCATATACATCCGAAAAAGCATGCTTGCCCAATCCATCGCTTCAGTTCCTCCCTGTCCTGAATGGATTGAAATTAGCGCATTCTTTTTATCAAAATTTCCCGACAAAAATGATTGTATTTCAAAAGCTGCCATACGTTTCTCGAGAGCGTTAACTTCACCCTTAAAATCAACTGTAAGACCTCCCTCATTGGCCAAATCATAGAGTGTAGTAATGTCGCTATCTAATTTTTCAAACTCATTTATTTCACTTTGCAAATCGCTCATTGACTGCATAACCCCTCGTGCATGTTCCTGATCGTCCCACAAATTAGGATCCATAGAAGATGATTCCAAAGAATTCAATTCCTTCTGCTTTTCTTTTATATTGAAGGAATTACTGATTACAAAGAGCCTCTTTTTTAGCTCATCAACTTTATCATTCAAGTCCTGCATGGGAATAAGTATAATCTATATCGGAAAAAACGCTAACTAGGGCTTGCAAAGCAAGTCTTTTACTTCATTAGCGTCGCTTTCGGATAATTCGTTATATTTCGAAATTACAACTTCCTTTGACGAAATTTCATCTGTTGAACCTAAAACCGGTACCAATTCTTTTCGGGATATGTCAATTAGTGTGCTAATAGGCTTTGGCGCGGAATTCCATCCTAAAACTGTAGTAAACAGCGTTTTTCCGCTAATTACAAGAAAAGCTTCAACTATTAAAGCCAGTAAAAAACCCCAGAATAAGAAGGCAATTGCTGATTTCCCTAAATTCCAGTGGATATAAAGATACCGCATACGGGCAAGAACAAAAACCAGCAAGAAAAGAAGTATAACAATTGTGATTGCCTGCCAATAGGTGGGCTCAACTTCAAGTCCGCGAACAGTATAAATGCCCAGTGATTTATTGAGGAATTTAGAAACTAACTGCATAGTTAAATCATATCATGCCTGGCACTTGACAGATGTTTCCTATTTCACCGGTTTTTCAAATAATGAGATGAAAAAAAAAGTGAGGCTTTGTTTATAGTTGAATGACTTTTCTACTCCACGTTAATTAACTCAACGTCAAAAACTAACGTTGCGTTGGGAGGAATTACTCCGCCCGCACCTGTCTCGCCATATGCTAAGTCAGCAGGGATTGTTAGTTTACGCTTACCTCCTACTTTCATTCCGACTACCCCCTGATCCCAACCCTTTATAACTTCTCCTGCTCCAAGGGTAAATTTAAAGGGGTCGTCTCTGTCAACCGAGCTGTCAAATTTTGTTCCGTCCAGAAGCGTTCCCGTATAATGTACCGTAACCAACTTTCCCTCGGTTGCTTCGGTACCTTCTCCCACTACTATGTCTTCTTGTTGCATTTCAACTACACCTCCTCCCCAGTCTGTTGTGTCAATATTTTCTACAATTGGATCAACTTCAGGTTCAAAAAGCCGAATTGCTGGGAGAGTAGCAATTAAATATATCCCTCCTCCTGCAATCAAAATAAAAAGTATTACAAAACCGATATTTTTCCAATCAAAAGATATATCCGATTTAGTTTCTTCCATGAGGAATATTGTTACACGGTAATCTAGAGAAGACAAGTCTCAATGACCGAGCCAGTGTGTCTTCAAAGGCACATAATCACCTTTCGATATTGCACTTCGTACCGTTTCCATCAGATTGTTCATATAGTAAATGTTGTGAATGGTTGCAAGACGCACCCCTAAAAGTTCGCGTGCTTTAAAAAGATGATGCAAATAGGAAGCGGAATATTTAGTACATGTCGGACACATACACTTTTTACTGATTGGTTTTTTGCTATTTTTATATTTGCTTTTGGAAATATCGGTTCTGAACTTATTTAAAACTGTTCCGCCATCTTCAGGAAAAATAAACAATAAACCCGTACGAGCCATTCTGGTAATTGAAGAATTATCAAACAAATCAACACCGCGGGAAATGGCAGTAAAAATTCCTTCCGGACCTCCGCCAAGTCCAAGAGCGTGGAGCGGTTTATCGTCCGGTAATAGATCATTTACCGTGTCAAGCGAGGCTGCGGTTAAATGAGGGTCGGTTCCTATGGTTTCGTCTCCGATAGCAATTCCCGGAAATCCTGCCTGTAAAATAAATTTCAGATTCTCCACTCGTCTTTTTTTATTAAGCCCTCCCTGGATAATGCCGAACAAAGCCTGATATGACCCTTTAGTTCTTGCAGCTTCCAGCTTTTGCCAATGTTTGAAGGACCGCTCCTCCCATAAAAGTGTTCGTCTGAAAGCTTCTTTATTCTTTTGCTCACTGAATCTGGGACTCAAAGGCTGATCAAAAGCCATTATGATATCAGCACCTAATGCATATTGTATTTCCATTGATTTTTCAGGACTTATAGTATGCAAATTGCCATCAATATGCGAGCGAAAAGTTGCACCGTTATCCGAGATTTTCACTCCAATCGCTCTCTCAGCATCTGTTGAAATTTCTTTGCTCCACATAAATGAAACTTGATATCCGCCGCTGTCCGTAATCGTTGGTCCTGTCCAATTCATAAAAGGAGCAAAACCCCCAAATTTTGAAATAGTTTCAATTCCCGGCTGCAAATTCAGATGGTATGCATTTGCCAAAACAACTTGAGTTTTAATTTCCTTTAAATCATCGGGGGTGAGGCTTTTAACTGTTGCTTTGGTCGCAACGGGTGAAAAAGCAGGAGTTAAAATGTCGCCATGAGGAGTATGAACTATACCGTTTCTTGCTCGTGTTATATTATCCTTTTTAGTAAGTTTAAATGAAAAGCTCATACCACTAGTATACGATATGCTTAGTTTGTAGAGGTTGGAGTAGGAGTAACGGTACTAGTTACGGTTACGGCAGCTTTAGTCGGAGTCGGAGAAGTTGCAGATTTTGTCGGTGTTGCCGTAGCTGCTGTTTGATTCTTTCGAAGCCCTACTATTATTTCAATATCTGCACCGGTTACACTTCCTGTTTCGTCAGTTACGCTTCTATATATTTCTTCCAATGTTTCTATTATTTCGGATCTAACTGCTTCGGGGACAGAATCATTAAAAGTCACAGCAGTAGTAGTCACCCCTGTTTCGTCAGCATTTCCTGTTTCTATTTGTTCATAATCAAGATTTTCGAGTTCAGTTTTTAATGCACCTGCTGCTCCGGCAATACCGGTTCCGTTTAAAACACTTATTCGAATATCAGCCTTTTCAACTTCCTCAGGTGTGGGTGTAGGTGATTCCGTAGGTTCAAGATTAAGTGTAGGAACTGCTTCTTCGGTGTTCTCCAATTCACCTGGGGGCTCGCTTAAAATATACCAACCAGCTGCCCCTAAACCAAGAAGTAAAAGTATACCAATTCCGAAAAGCGCAAGTTTTTTACCTGCGCCGTTTTTCGCATCGGTTGAATTATTTACATTAACCTGAGTCTGCTCTTCCATGTGAGCGCAGTATAAAAGGATTAATATATAATGTCAATTTACTTAAGTTAATTTTTCCTTGTTTTCAATCAAAGCCAATGCCCCCATCAGTCCGGCTTTGTCCTGAAGTTCTGCCTTTACAAGCCTGGGAATAGCAGGAAAAATTTTAATATATTTGTGAAGCAAAGTTTCTATATTTACAAGCGGCAGTTTATCCGACAAACCAACTCCTCCACCGATAACTATTACTTGCGGAGACCAGAAAACGGTTAAATTAGTTAAACCAATTGCCAGGTGTTCTGCAAATTGGTTCCAAAAATAGTCATTTTCCAAGTCTTCCGGTTTAACTTTAAAACGGTTTAAAATTGATTTACCGCCTATTAAATTTTCCAAATAGTGAAAAATTCCGTTGTTGCTTGCTACAATCTGGTAACCCGGCTCCGATCCTATCGCTACAGGATCAATTTTTTGATTGACAACCCTAGCGCCTCCGACGCCGGTGCTAATTGTAATAAATGCAACTATTTCATATCCTCTCCCGGCACCAAAAACAGCTTCACCCAAGCCCGCAAGCGCAGCATCGTTTTGAAGCAAAACCTCAGTCTGCAATGCCACAGACAAATGCTTTTTCAACGGTTTGCCCACCCAGTCGGGCAAATTGGGTGCGTACAAAATATTTCCCGAAGTTTTGTCAAAATTACCCGGAAATCCGCCGAAGACACCGTCAATTACATTATTGTTTTTTTTAGCGTAATCAGTAATTGCTTTCATTCCGTCGTCAAAACCAACCGGAGTGTCAAATGAAAAAAAATCGCTAAGCGTTTTACCGTCGCTTGTTAAGGCCATCCGGGTCTGAGTTCCGCCAATATCAAATAAAAGTTTCATTCAAATTAAGATTTAAAATATGCAAGCTTTTCTATTAAAGTTAAAACTGTAATTACATATTCAGCATGGCTCCAAATAAGGGGGGTGGCAGATTTTTGTTTACCGGAAAAAGGTTCGAGCTGTTCTGACATTAACCCCGCGTCTGAAGCATGAGTAATAACCCATCGTAAATCCTCTAGGATTTTTTCATAGGTTTCTTCTTTCGTTAACTGAGAAATTTTAAACTGAGTATGCCACAAACTGGTAATAATCCACGGATTTCCGGGAAGTCCGGGGTAAGAACGGTGATACATATCACCCTCAAATCTGGCGACTCCTTCACTTGGTGTAGTTAAAGCCAACCGATCGGTAAACGCTGCAACAGTTTTAAGAAGTCTCGGATCGGTTGTTTTTAAAATATCAAATGCGAATACGCCGTAGATACTCGAAAAGTCCACTGTCGGATCTATTGCAAACTTGTCTTTTTGAGGAGACAGAAGTTTGTAAAATAAACTGGAATCTGAGTCAAAAAGGAACTTAAGAATTCCTTTCTTCATGTTTTCTGATGTTTTGAGGTATTTCATTGCAAACTTATCTTTACCTAAAAGTTGCGCAAATTGTGAAGCGCACCACAATGCTTTCGACACAGTACTGGCCGTGTATGTGTGAATCCCATATTTTTCTTCCCATAAATCATAACTTGCTTCAGGAAGAGCAGTTGCTTTATTTATATAATAAACCATAAATTCGGCAGCACTTTTAATGAGTGAATTGTAAACTTTTTCGATAAATTCAAGATCTTTGGAATGTTCATAGTAAATCCACAAAGCATAAATTACTAAAGCAGTTTCGTCTTCCTGAATCGGTAATTGTCTTCTATCGTGCCAAATCCAGGGATGCCACGAACTTCCAAGCGCAGTATCGGGACGGTATTTATGCATAAAATAACCTTCTTCGGTAATAACTTTATTTGCAAAATTGAAAAACTTTCTGGCTCCCGTATAGTCACCTGCCTTTGTAAGTGCGATCGCAGTCATTGCAGAGTCTCTCGGCCATACATAACTATATGTATCTCGGCCATACTGCAACATGCTTGAATCACCGGATGCCAAAACTGCACCATTATCTGCAACATGTGTACGAATTACCAGAAGCGAGCGATTGAATTGAGAGACAATATCGTCAGGTATGTTGGAAAAATCAATATTTCTATCTGTCACCCATGCTTTCCAATAGTCACTTGTTGTTTTAACCAAATCGCTTGGATGTTTTTGTAAAACATAAGTATTAAGACTTTTTGCCTTCGGAAGAGATTTTGCAGCAGTAATCCAATAGTAAAAAGTTTGGGTCTTTTTAGCTTCAAGTGTGACGGAAACTCCGGCAACAGAATCAACTCTTCCGTGTTCAACAGAATTTCCGGTTAAAACTCCGTCTTCCGCATCTTTAAACGTTCCCTCCTTACCCTCTATCCCTATGAGTCCTACGGAATATTCATCAATACCATTAGCAATATCTTTAAGGACGTTAATTAAAAATACTCTGCGACCTTTATAGTGAATTAGGGTGTTATCTCGCGGATCATAATATGCGGTGTCACCTGATATGGTTTGAGAGATGACAAACTGTTGATTAAAAAGAACTTTTATATCCCGTTTTTCGTCCAGTAAATTTTCAACTACGATTTCCCGTAAAAATATGTTTTTTTCGTTATAGACAACATCGGTAAATTTTAATCGAAGTGACAAATTCTCATTGTAAGCTATCACTTCTCCTGCCATAGTATTTTCTTTGGAGAGTACGTCTATTTTCCAAGTCGGGTCAGTAAACCAATGAATTTTGTCATCAGCATAAACTCCGATCTTGTGAACCATTTCTTTTGCAATATGATTTTCAAGGCCGGGATAGGGAAAATAAAAATCCTTTACCTGACCGAAATTATCAAAGTTAACAAGAATTGTTCCGTTCCCGAGTGTTTGGGCAGTAGTCATAGTTTTAAGTATGTTTTTTATTTTTCTGAGATGTTTTTTTCAACCTGAACTGCAAATCGTTTACCGCATTGATATAGCAAATAAATGCATCATAGGGAGACTCATACGGACTAAAATATTTGTGCACATCCCCGTCTGCAAACCATTTTGTACACATATAGTAAAAATGGTCTGAGGTTTGGAGCCTGCGCCAGTCTTTCAGAAGTTTCACGCTTTTTGTTTCAATAATATCTTCCTCCAAATTGTAAATAGTAGAAAGTGCGTGTATTTGAATTGCGTTTCCGGTCCAAGCTGATAAATCACGCTCAGTATCAGCCCAGGTTACTACATAAGGCACATCTACTTTGTCCATTGCAGGAAACTCAGCAGCTGCTTCGGAAGGCGTTACGAAGGAATTGTCCGGGTGTTTTAATATTTCTTTGGGTAAATTTTCCAGAAAAGTAAAAATCCCACTGTCTTCCCATTGATGCTCTCCAAATGTTTCATAATCCATAAACAAGTTAACAACTTGACCATTTCCGTTTACGGCATCTATCCATTTAGTAAACCTAGAAGCAGTCAGTGGCCACTCTCCCCAGCTTTTTTCCGAAAACCGAAACGCAATGTCGTCTGATAATTTGTAATTTTTTAAAAGTAATTTTATTTTTTTGGTACCGACAGGACTATATACAAAGTTCGGACTTCGCCAACCCAGAAAAGTATCCCATCCTTCAGCTAAAATTGCAGAATAACCTTTTTTATCTGCCCAAGCCGCCAAGTCATTAGTATATGAAAGTTCAGTATTTCTAAAGACTTTAGGAATAGTCTTAAAGAGTTTTTTGACTAAACTTCTATGTTCATTAACCTGTCTCTCAAACTCTTTCCTAGAATAAAAAAAGGCAAGCGAGTGATAGTAAGTTTCAGATAATATTTCCACTCTTCCAGTCTCTACTAATTTCTGAAATGAAATAAGGACTTCCGGTAAGTAGCTATTTAACTGCTCCAAGAACACTCCCGAAAAAGAAAAACTTAATTTTAATTCAGGGTGTTTTTTGAGAAGTTTAAGAAATAGTTTATTTGCAGGAAGATAAGACTTACTTGCCACCTTTTGAAGTATTTTTTTATTGCTCAAGCGCGGATCGGCATCATCGTCAAAATAGTTGTGGTCGTGACCAATATCAAAAACCCGATACTTCCTTATTCTGTAAGGTTGGTGAACTTGAAAATATAAACATACTGCAGGCATATTATATACTTAAAGATCGGTAAATTGATAAAACCTTGTCTGCTGCTTTCTGCCAGTTGATACCTGTTAATTCACGGCTGCTCTCAGTAAGCAAAACGTCCCTGAGCGCTTTATAGCGAAGAGCAACCAAAATTTTATTTGCCATTTCGTCAATATCCCAAAAATCCGTTTTTAAAGCATGAGATAACACTTCTGAAACTCCTGATTGCTTTGAAACTAAAACGGGCGTACCGTTAGCAATTGACTCAAGAGGGGTAATGCCAAACGGTTCAGAAACCGATGGCATAATGTAAAGATCGGCAGCTTGAAACATTCTATCCCTTTCCTCTCCCCGTAAAAACCCTGTAAAAACCATATTTTTTATGATTCCCATCTCGACTGATTTTTGAAGCATCACATCTTGCATGTCACCTGAACCGGTAACAACAAAAAGTACTTTTTTATCAAACTTCAACACTTTTCTGGCAGCTTGTATGAAATAATCGGGACCTTTCTGGAGAGTTATCCGGCCTAAGAAAAGAACAATTTTATAACCGTTTGCTTTATATGTTTCAAGTGCAGGCATGAGACGAAGCTTGTGGAATTCACCGACTCCGTTATAAACAACGTCAATTTTATCAGCTTTCAATCCGTATTTATCCATAAGTATGGATTGGGTAAGCCTACTTACCGGAATGACCCGATCAGCTTTTTCAAGACCTTCTTTTTCTATATTATAAACTACCGGATTGGGAAAATTACCGCCTGTTCTGTCAAACTCTGTTGCATGGACATGTGCCACAAGCGGTTTTTTAGTAGCTATTTTAGCAGCGGTGCCTGCCGGGAATGTAAGCCAGTCATGGGCATGTATCACATCCGCACCTTGGGCTTTTGCAATTTCCCCCATTTTTTCACCATAAAAAAGGGCGCCCTTAATATATTCCGATGGATTAAAACTGCCAATCTTTTTAGATTTCAACCACGCCTGGTAACCTTCATAAGCTGTGGGGATTTTAGACAGTTCATTTGCTATGTCCGCAAAAACAACTTGCATGAAATCTATGTTTAAATCTACTTTTTTTGGCAATACAAAAGTCACTTGCACGCCTTTATCGACAAGAGCTTTTGATAAACCGTAACAAGCTTCGCCCAACCCCCCAGAATTATGTGGTGGTAATTCCCACCCTACCATTAGTACATGCATTGTTTTTTATAAGTCTAAATTTGTATGCTAACCCATAAAAATTGAGTTCTACTTTAGTATATGCCAAATTAACTACTGAAAGTAAGAAGTGATTTTGAAATTAACGGTACAAAAAGGTTCTGAAGTGCTGGCGTTGCAGAAAACTCCAACGGTACATAATGAGTAGTAATGTTTACAATTTGTTTAAGACCGGAATTGAAGCTCATACCGTTTAACTCTTCAAAAAATGTAAATATATCTGTCGAATCAG
>CAYWFF010000003.1:50002-53647 GCA_964458085.1 uncultured Gammaproteobacteria bacterium | reverse complement strand
GAGTCTACCAGTGATCGTCCAATCTCCAGTAAAATCAAACCCTGTTACTTTCCAAAATCGTCCAGCACTGAGATTTACATCTTCTGGGAAATCCCCTAGCGGGAAACTTTCCAATTGGACATCTTCAAAAGCGACTAAAGTTCCTGCAGTTCTTTGATAAACTCCTATTTTAAGAGTGTTCCAATTTGAACATGCTGGATCGGGAGATGCGTCATCAAAATCATAGGTTAGATTGGTAAGTGGAGAAGTAACGCTTGCGGTTATCAAGTTTTCGGATTCATCGTGTGCAAACGTAACATCATAAATTCCATCTACCCAGTTAAAACCTGACTCAACACGGTTACTTCCTATTCCTAAATCATTTACTCCGAGATAAAATTCACCACCGGTGTTGATTCCTTTCCATCTAACAGATGGACCGACGGTAATATTTGGATTCACTTCTTCTACGATAGGACCATTCATGGTCTGACAAGTAAACTGTTCGTTGTTTCTGGATTGAACAGCGTAGAAAGATAAGTTTCCTTCCACACTATCATCCTGAGCATCATTCTGATTACCTGAACCATCACAGTTCAAATTTTCATCCAATTCTCCAAAACAGTACATATAACCAAGGTTATAGTTTGTTCCTGGAGTTAAAGACCCAGATGAGAAAAATGAAGCGACTGTTGAGTCACCCAATGGCAACCACAAACCGTCTAGTCCATTAAGCGTATATAAGCCTAATGGTATATGATCCTCCGTTTCTTCTAACCACGGTCCAACCTTATTTGGTTCTCCGGAGTCATACTCACCATTGCTATTTAAATCGTTCCAGAAAGCAAATGTTAGATAATTCTGAAGTTCTCCATCTTGACCGCCCTGTGTGCCTTGGTCATTTGCTTCTTTTTCTGGATCAAGCAGATCATTTTCATTTGTAGCTGTTAAATCTGATTTCATACAAGCAAAGTAGGGATTTGATGTTGCTTGGATTGTGTATGTGCCCGTACCTTTGTCTCCAGGTTTTAGGTCTTCATAACTAAATAATATTTGGTTATTAAGATCATCGAGCGCAACATCTACGTCATTATTGTCAGTATTTACATTTGGAACAATATTAAATCCTACTTTTAAATCAATTTCTCCAGCCTCAAACGTATTTCCACTGGATGTCTCTGTGTCAGAGAAGAAAGCTCTAGTGGCAAAAACTGCCACAATAGCCACAACTCCAATAACTAAAAGACTTGTTAATATTTTTTTCATATTTTATTCACCTCCTATCTTTAGGGTTTACCCCTTTGTTAAATTGCCAAAAAGCAACTTTCAAAAAGGTAAAACGGTTAGCGTCTTGTTGGTCTTTCAACTTTTCCGCCTCTTTCTCTCTCCACTCTCTGTTGGGCATCAATTGTTAGGGGATCGCCCATTTGTAATAAAGTGTCTAAGTTGACAGTCTTTGTACGATCACCTTCACCGCCGATATGCGGCCAATTGCTTATTCTTTTAGTGGTTGGTTTGGTTTCTTTTGGCTCACTATCTTTCATATTAATTTTCCTGAAAATATTTTAGCTCTTATTTTTCCAAAACATGTACTTTTTTCGTTTTTAACCTTTAAAAGATTAAACTTTTTATTTTTATAAATTGCTTTTAGCTGTTCAAACAACGGTCTGTAAATTAATTTTTGACGTATATTTTGCATTAAAACTATGGTTTTTGTTTTTTAGGCATATCCAGCCCCATTGCTCTGTCAACTATTTCTCCGAATCTTATTTTCATTTCAGCATCTGTAACATCATCTAAAGTCTTCCGCTTACTCCGGATAACTTTTGAAATTTTTTCATCAGGATTGATTGCCCATTCACTATCTTTTACTTGTTCAGGTTCATCCGGTTTAAATTTAGTTATAGTTTCATTTGTCATTTTTAGTGCGTCATTAAATAAACAAATATAAATATTCCGGCTGTGTTTACCAAAGTAAATACGTATCCGAATTTATGTCTCCAAAGAGTTTTTGTTATGTTGTTTACTGTTTCAATCATCAGGGCAGCTCAAAAATAGTAATTGTTAAATTACCGATATTATCGGGATAAATATCGTCAAATATTGAAAAACCGGCAGGAGAACCATTACCGGTGTAAATAATGGAATAAGTATGGTCTACTAGATTTAAAGAACCCCAGTTCACATTTGAATCATCTACCATTACATCAAGTCCTTCAGGATGTGAAGAAACTTCTTCCAACAACCTCCATCCTGGTCCAAAACTCCAAGCCGGCCGAAAACTCCATTCTGCATCATTAAGACAATTGCCGGGTTGTTCGGGACAATTAGGTCCGTAAGTATAAGTACCCTCAACTTTTATTAAGTATTTTTTATTTAGCTCAAGAGGAAAGTTTGAGTAAATTGTGTCAGCCGTATTGGTAGGAAGTGAAAAGGAGTCGATTTCATTTTTACAGTAAAAGTCGGGATTATTGCGCGATTGGACCGCTGAAAAAACTATGTCTCCTAACAGAGAGTCGCTTTGTGTAGTGTTGTTTACATTTCCTCCGTTACAAATTATACCGGAATTAATTGTTGGATCGTTTGTTCCCTGATCAACCGGTAAATAGCTGAGCTGACCAAAGCACCACGCTTTACCGATATGGTAGGATTGTGCGCCAGCCATTGCTTCGTTAGTGTTATTAGTCCAAACGTTTATTGATGAATCTGCCAGAGGAAAAATACGTTCAGCTGCAATTTGAACCAAAGATTTATTATCTATGAATATTTTTCCGGTTTCATCACTTTCTAAAACATTGTCCCCATCATCTGCCCAAAAAACAAAATTAATTTGACTTCCAAGTTCACCGTCAAAAAGACTTTCCTGATACGTATCACTTACAAAATCAGCTATATCTCCTTCAGAAAGTTCAGGTTCAATTGCCGTGTTTTCATCATCTTTAGTTAAACTGATATCCATACAAACCCAGGCGTCGTTGTCATCCGATTCAAGTGAAATAGTATCTTCCCCCCAGTCTCCCGGCTTGACATCACTGAAATTAAAAAACAGCTTCATATCTTCATCAGGTGCCCAGGAAGTGTTAGAGTTTTCGGAGCCGTTGTAGTAGCTTTGGTTTCCGATAAGCAAATCGATTTTTCCTGCCGTGAAAGTGTTGTCAGAAGACACTTCCGTGTCTGAAAAATATGCATTGGTTAAACCTATTGTAATCAGGCTCACAACTGCAATGCTGATGACGCTTCCTAATATTTTCTTCATGTTTTTAACACAAAAAAACCGGCTGGTTTTGCCGGTTTTCAACTGCAATATCAAACAGTGTATTTTTCCACATATTCATGGATGATAGGGCAGTATCAACTGCTATTACGTTATCACTGCAGTTAATTGCTGTCAATAGTTGTTGACACCGATATCGGTAAATAGAAATATTGTCTTTATAGTAGATATCAGTTGCGTAAAATTTAAAAAGGGTGGTATAGTGTGTTATACATGCTCGTAAGACAGGTGATGAGCACAAAAGTAACTACGGTCGCCGAGGACGCTTCATTTAAAGCCATTCTCTCAGTTCTTATCCGCAATCGTATTTCAGGAATTCCCGTTGTTTCCAAAAAAGGCAAAGTAGTGGGAATTATATCCGAAAAGGATTTGCTTTTTCGCCTGTTTCCCAG
>CAYWFF010000003.1:35120-49902 GCA_964458085.1 uncultured Gammaproteobacteria bacterium | reverse complement strand
AAAAACGTTTATCGTAACTTTCTCAAAAGTTTTAATTAAATTTATAATAGCTTCTTTTCTTACAAAATTGTATAATTACACCCTTATTATTTATCTAATAGTATTATGCAAAAAGTACAAAAACTGGCTGCCAAAACAACACCAAAAATACTTTTCTTTCATATTCCGTTCGGACTATTAACTCTTCTAATAGGAATATTTACAGCCCTTTCGGTACTTTTATTTATAGGCCGAACGCAGGGTGTCAGGATTAGCGCCATAAGAACAGGTTCAATGGAACCTGCAATTAAACGCGGAAGTATTATACTTACAAAGCAGACTGAAAATTATTCAGCGGGAGACATTGTTACATACAGGGCGGTAAATGAAAATACGGGAGTTGACTTAAAGACATATATAACACACAGGATTGTCACTTATATGCCTGTCAACCAAACCATACTTGCGCTTGTAAAGGGTGATGCCAATATCACGCCTGATGAAAAGTTAATTGCAAGTGAGCAAATAGTGGGAAAAGTGTTTTTTGTAATACCTTTTGTGGGGCACGTTTGGGTTTTCCTGCAAACTTCTTTGGGTTTTTTATTTCTGATACTTATACCTGCAGCAAGTTTAGTTATCTATGCAGCGCTCTTGCTTACAGAAAAGCAGTCGGGAAGTGTGACATTAAAAAATGTGGTACGGGGTTTACAAAAGTAAGACGTCTCCCTCTCCGCCTTCTTCCTCATCATTTAAAACTGGAGATATATCGGGACTGTTTCCGGACTCAACTGAAGAAATATCAAGAGCGCAAGCCTCTTCGTTTGCATTTGTACCCTGATATGTAGTTACGCTACATTCAAGAGTCGCTCCGTCATCTGAGAAGCCTTCTATTGCATAAGTATTGACTGTGTCAGTTAAATCCAAATCCTCAGTTAAATTGACTAAATCTCCGCTTTCAATTGTATAAAGATATATATGCGTGTCTTCGGTCAGTGTGGGGGTATCCGTAAAAACTATTCTTTTGCTGTCGGGAGTGAAAGCGCAGTTGCGGTAATTATCCCCAACCGCAGAGACAGTTCCGTCTTTTACGGGAGAGATATACAATCTGGGAGAAGGCGCGGGAGAATATGACTCAAAACACATATATTGTTTATCGGGTGAAGTGGTTACTTTTGCAAAACCGATTATTCCGGCTTCCGGATAATCCTCTTTTGAAACCAAAACGTTATAGTCAGCATCTGACGTTACTTCATAAACACTGCCTTCAACAAGCGTTATTTCACTTTGTTTTTCCGTTTCAGTGGGAACGGGAGACTGGGAATCGGTACCTATTATATTTGAAATGAAATTGGTATTTCCCTGCATTGCCTGATAACCGAAATAAACCAAACCTACGGCAATTATTAAAGTTACAAGAAGTATTAATATAGTCAGTACAGGTATACGTGAAGGTTTATAGGTTCCCACAACCTCACTTTGTCCGGAAGGTGACTCTTCAGCCTGATCGGGTTCAGTATTTTCAGCAGGTTGCTGAACTTGGGCTTCTTCTGTGTTAGGAGCCACTTCCGTAATTTGGGGAGGAGGCGGAGAATTCAATTCCTGGTCGAAAGGGTGGGCTTGTGCTGTTTGTCCTGGCACAGCCAATGTTTCCGGTTCTGCAGGTGCCGGTTCCGGATTTGCATTATTTTTATCATTCGAGTCCATAGGTTATAATCTCATACTTTCTTACACTGAATCAAGTGTTATATAAGTCTATTGTATCTATTAATAAAGAAAAGTGAAACGTTTGTTTTGCTATAAATATTTTATAGTATAATCACCTTTAAATTTTATGAAACTGATTACCAATCTTTGCAAAAGACATAAAGGAAAAACTATGCTTTTGCTTTTTGCCCACCCCGATGATGAAAGTTTTGTTTCGGGCGGATTAATTCAGGAGGCCAAGCGTTTCAATATGCATATTGTTCTTTTATGCCTCACAAAAGGGGAGAAAGGCTTAAATGCACTTAAAAAGGGAAAATTATCTGAAATTCGGGAAAAAGAACTGATGAACGCAGCAAAACTTTTAAAAATAGATACTGTAATCCATGATGATTTTGGGGATACAAAACTTAAAATTTCCGTAGAAAATTGGCATACTGAAGTTAAAAAACACTTATATCAAATTAAACCCGCTATTGTTGTAACTTTTGACCGCAGCGGTTTGACGGGACACCCCGACCATATAGCTCTTTCTGTAGAAAGTTATAAATTACTACATAAATTTCAAAAAAAGCCTGTTTTGTTGTGGCGCGTACCTCTGGATATTGAAAAAAAGTTCTTAAAAACAAACAATGCCATGAAGTACGCCAATTCACCGAGATATGAATTACGGCTTTCAATGGCTATGACCATAAAAAAACTGCAGGCTATTTATTCACACAAAAGCCAGATGCAGGGTTTAAAATTCCGTTTGCAGATGTTTTTATTGTTTTTTAAAGAACCCAGGGAACTGTACCATGCAGTAAGCTTCAAACGTAATTATCCTTTTGAATTTGTCCCTTTTAAAATTACCAAACAAACTTGATTGCCTCTGGTATTTAAAAGTTTATACATGCTAAACTTTTTTAGTAAAGAGGATATGACAATACTTAAAACATTTTTACTGCTGTATGCAATATCGTTTGCTTTTTTCCTGTATTTAAACAGCCGAAATGTCGGAACCCCGTTTTTGCTTCCAGGTGACCTTTATATTAAAAAGGTCGGTCCGCGGGTATATATTCCGCTCGGAAGTTCATTTATATTAGCAGTTGTATTGTATGTAATTATAAATCTCTTCACTTAACAAAAACCTTACGTAGTTCTTACCATTCAACAGTAAATATACTGTTAGTTTTAATTATAGTGCCTTACGAATTACCCGAATTAAAATACGCATACAGCGCGCTTGAACCGTTTATTGACTCTGCAACTATGGAAATTCATCACACAAAACATCATGGTTCGTATGTAGAAAAACTAAATACGGCGCTTGACGGACTATCGCAATATCAGAATTATCCGGTAGAAAAACTGCTGTTAGAAATAGATTCCCTGCCGGACGACAGGCAAAAACAGGTTCAGGATAACGGCGGCGGCCATGCCAATCACTCGCTTTTTTGGGAGATTATGGCTCCTGAAAAAAATACTAAGCCTTCCGGAGAATTTGAAAAACTTTTTAATGAAACTTTTACCGATTATGAAACATTTAAAGAAAAATTCACAGGCGAGGCAATGGGCAGATTTGGGAGCGGATGGGTATGGTTAGTTTTAAATAGTAAAAACTTAGAAATCTACAGCACTGCAAATCAGGACTCTCCGTTGATGCAGGGACATGTGCCAGTTCTGGGACTTGATGTGTGGGAACATGCATACTATTTGAAATATCAGAATAAACGTAAGGATTATATTTCAGCCTGGTGGAATGTGGTCAATTGGGAGGCTGTAAGCAGGAAATACAGCGAAGCAGTTGCATAAGAATATAATAAATTAATGATTAGGAATGGTCATTAGTAATGCTTTTTAAATTTAGGGCGATACTTCCTGCCAGGTGACGGGGATTTCAGAGAAGAAAGAAGGCATCATTAGTATTTGATCGGCAGCATATTCAAAAGTTTCCGAAGGTGCAGTTACATTGCCTGCCTCCAGATCACGTTCCAAATTGACGGAATATGAACTAGACATTGCTGCCGCAACACTTCCCCGGATATTTAAAGGAACGTCAGCACCTGATGTGGATTTTAGTACATTAAAATTCCTTTCTGCAAAATATATTCCCTCAAGATTTGTAACTGCAGGTAAAACAGATATGTTATTTCTTGTAATTAACATAAAGAAACTTTGGCCTTTGACTACATTAATATTTCCCGTGATGTTTACGCTAGCGTTTGGAACAACTATTATTACTTTTCTCCCTGCAGGAATATTTACATCCCCATTTATGGATAAAGTTGAGCTACCTGTGTATTCATAAACGAAGTATCCTTTTTGAGCAGTTCCGCTTTGCAGTTCAGTTGAAGAAATATTTGGCCCGATAGAAATTTTATTCAGATTTTCAATTTTATTATTGAATTCATCGTAAGAGATGAATTTGGATAAATTAACATTAGCACTGTTCGGGCTTTTTGAATTCCATTCTTCAACAGAATACGCGTTCGGTGGTTCAACTGAAATATCTTGACCCGCAATTACCACGCCTGGATCAAATATCGGAGCTATGATTGAACTTAAAACTAAAAACCGGTTTTCTTCCGGTGTGTCAGGAGAAATAGGTGAGCTTACACTTCCAATAGCTGAAATAATAGAACCGTATTTTGCCTGCCACCAGGGTGATGGGTTTAAAGTAGTTAGTGGTTCTAAATCTGACTGACAAATTATGCCATGAGATGGGACGGTCGCTG
This sequence comes from uncultured Gammaproteobacteria bacterium, assembly GCA_964458085.1. Classification (GTDB taxonomy): domain Bacteria; phylum Patescibacteriota; class Microgenomatia; order UBA8517; family UBA8517; genus CAYWFF01. The sequence continues at coordinate 45,505 of CAYWFF010000003.1, read as the reverse complement.
TGGTAACGATGTTTATATCACCAGCACTAACAGCAGTTACTCTGGCTCTATATGGAGTATTTGTATCTAAATATGATGAAAAAGAGGACGTTGAGGGGCAGTTTAATGGATAAATTGCAGGATCGCAGACAGTTGCCACGGATGGATTTGTAGAGCTAAAAGTCGTACGCAATAGATTGTTTGTAGCTAAATAAGATGGAATAGATGACACTGTTACAATTGAACTGGTTCCCGCCACTAAGTTTGGTAGAGGAGATGCAATTTGAATGCTGCACGTTTCGTAAGTAATTGTAGATCCGCAGGTCTCACTCCAACAGCCTTGTGAAGGGCAGCTTCTATATTGAGCGCAAAGCTGTTTGTCTCCTAGTGTTGAATTCAAACTAAAAGAAACGCTTGAGTTATAGCCTTGCCAAGAGCTCCAACCGGGGTCCGAATCTGATACCGTTCCGCAGTTTGTTGATATGCTCTTTTCTACAAAACGCATTTCTAAAGCAGTGGGCGCATTACTTCTGACGTTAACTGTAGGGTTAGATGTATAGCATGCTGGAGGTTTGGGTGTTGATGTCCAAGCAGGATACGTACAAGTTTCAGAAGCTGTACTTCTTGCCAACTGCACCGTCTCATAGGACTCGCAAACTGGTGCGGGCGGAGCATTGGAAATAAGAAAGTAAATTTCGTTGTTGTTAGTACAGCCTGCTATATTGCAAAATACAGAACCGTTAGCGTTTAAGCTACAAGCTTCACCAATATTCCCCCAAGTATCACGGATAATATAGCCGGGGATTCTGAAATTATAATACCCTCCGCTTCCTATATTGAATTCATAATAAGGCGAAAAATCAGAGTCACAGTGGGTGTTGTAAAGCAACGCTCCGCTATTAATCTCGCTTGCATAATGGATTTCAACACCGTCAATATTTAATGCACTTCCGCAATCCTTTCCCGGACGCTCTATCAGCACATCTCCTGCATCTCTTACTCCGTTATTGTTCTGATCTAATACAACTCTACCCGTAACGTTGGTGTTACAGCTTGTACTTAAACATTTACACCAAGGCTCATCATCAACTTTTTTACATTCATAGCCGCCATTACATGCGCCTCCGCATTGCCATGAAGAAGGCGGGGTACCTGAAATAACTCCGCAACCGTCTGCGGGAGGAGGTGTACCGGATCCTCCCCAAGTGCAACCGTTATAAGCAGTACATTGAGAAGTAGCACAGCCATGGCTGCTTGATCTGCACTCAATTTCAGGTAATCCTACACAACTTTTAGGCACCGCAGGATCTTCTTCGTGACAGGCATCAAAAGTGCAACCACATATTCCGCCACCTGAAGCGCAAACAGAACCGCCTACACTACAAGAACCACCGCTAATTGAACAAGTACATGTGGAAGTTGCACTTCCGCAAGTATAATACCCACCACAAGATTGAGCTGATACTTCAGGAGGGTTAAATAAAGATAAAACTTTCAGAAAAATAGATGTTGTGTTTTCAAAATTAAACAAAACATCTGAGTCTACTTCGACTTCAAATAGCACGTTTTCTGTACCAAGTATTTCGCTTGCTATTTGGGAAGGTTTATAAATATCGCCATTACCGGTTTTTAATGAAGCATAATAAAGAACTTGTATTAAATCTAAGCTCAATATTCTGCTTACATTATTATCTTCCTGATTTGGAAATATATCCGGGTTGTTGTAAACATTATAATTTAAGTATCGACTTTCGGAAGAAAATTCTGATGTAATACCTTTTACCAATTCACCCTCTTTGCCTCTGACGATCATTGATAAAGACTTTTGCACTTCTGAATTTATTTTTCGTATGTCTTTAAAAGTGACGGTTACTTTTAAAGGATTAACATGATCTAAAGAATTGAAATCAAAGTACAGGTTGTCTGAAGTCAGCCCCACTGTATCTAAAACTTGCCTAATCATTTCGGTATTTAAACTTTCAGGTTTAATGTATATACCGTTTATTTCAGTATCGATTGCCAAAGATGTAACTGTTCCTTGTTTGTCAACTATTGGAGTATGTTTTGTTTGGGTTATATAAAACCAAAGTAGTCCTGCAGTTAGAAAAAGAACGATAAAAAGCACCACAACAAGTGCATAATCATTCTTAAGAAAATAAATAAATGGTATTTTGCTTTTTGTTATATTTGAATCGTTAACGGTTTCGATCTGTTTTTTAAAAAACATGGCAGCGTAAGCTCACCTATCTTTCTTGAATTAAAGCATACGATACCTAAAAGTAAGAGTCAAACTACAGTATTATGTGAAGACTTTTCAACCCTTTGGTTCAACGTAATTGAGGTAATGTGACCAGACATTTTGTCCATTTATAATTGTATTTGCCCAATGTTCCATTATAGGTGAAAACTGTCCACTAAAATTATAAGAATTTAAATTTGAAACAACTCTAAGATGTGGTGGAAGCGATAAAGTTTGTATTTGTTTATTTGCAGATACTGTCCATATGGCTTGCTGTGCTAGCATGTTGGAAGTTAAAATATTTTCTTCTCGTGACTGCTTATCAGTATAAGCAAATGTATATTCAAATTCAGGATCTATTAAATAAGTCGGATGTGTCCATGATATACCATATACATGAAATGCTTTTTGTTCTTGTCTAAAAGCATACTCAAGATAGGTTTGAATGTTTCCGGTATCTTTATTATTATTCCCGATTGCATATCTTGGTTTAATATCACTTTGATTAATTTTGTTTCTATCTTTTATAAGGTGATGGTAGACAAAACCGACTCCGTCCGGATCAAATTTCAAATCGTTAGTAGCCTCTGAACCGGTAAAAGAAACGTGACCCAGAATTGCCTCCTTTTGTACAGGTAATCCGTTTTCTATATCAACATATGGAATTTTAATCTCTTCACCTGATTGCTGTTTTCGTCTTATATCATTTAAACAGTTATCAATCGAAGTTGTGTCTATATTTTGACCCGAATGACTAACAACTTGTCGAATTATCTCGCCATGAATAGTATGCATTCTAGCCTCATCCTGAACCACGAGTTCTATGGGGTTAACCCATTCTCCGGTAGATGTTGTCTTATCAACATAAATATTCATAAAAGGAACCGTTGTAAGTAATTTTTCTGTACCTTCAAATAAGTCGGCGAGAGCATCGCGCGGAGGTCCAGTCTCGCCGTCTGTCGGAACCTCTACTTTTGCATGTGCTGTTGAAGGTTCTAAAAGTTCACTTATGGGGTCATATTTATTCTCAATATAAGCAACTCCTGCTGCTGTTAATAGCAGTGGGCCAAGTTTTAGAAAATCTCTTCTACTTATTAATTGTTTATCTTTCTCCATAAAAAAACCTTCCTAAAAGGAAAGTAATGTAAACCAATTATAATTTTTAATAATATCCAAAATACCCAGTCGCTTTGGGCTAAACATGTTAAAGTAGTATAACATGTTTTATCTCAAAAAGCACCAAATTAATGGAATGCTTTGTTTTTTGTAAAATATTTGTTATTATTCCCGTATGGCAGCAAGAAAAGAATCTACAAACACAAAAAGAAAAAGCACTTCAGCTAAAGCGACTGCTTCGCGAACCGGAAGACCGGCTACTAAAGCCACTTCTGCAAAAAGGACAACAAAACCACGATCAATTAAAAAGGTTACTCCCAAAAAAGCTGAAATGGAAATTGAGACCCTAGAAAACGAAACCTTCTCAAAAAAGCCTTCTTACAAACGCGTTTATATACTTGCAGCCCTATTGGTAATTTTGGGTATCCTTTATCTTTCCCGAGGAGTATTTGTAGTTGCTATGGTCAACAATACCCCAATTACAAGAACATCAGTTATAAGAGAACTTGAGAAGCAGGGCGGACAGCAGACGGTTGACAGTTTGATTTCAAAAGAACTTATTCTTCAGGAAGCCAAAAAACAAAATATTACCGTAAGCGAAGATGAAATTAACGGAGAAATCACCAAAATCGAGGAAAGTCTTAAAACTCAGGGGAGTGACTTGACCTCTGCTCTTGCTCTCCAAGGTCAATCAATGGCTGATTTACGGGAAAATATCAAGGTCAGAAAAACTATGGAGAAACTTCTCGGAGAGAAAATTGTCGTAAGCGATGAAGAAATCTCAAGTTTTTACGATCAGAATAAAACCTACTTTGAAGAAAAAAGCCTTGAAGAAGTACGCGACCAAATTGTAGAACAAGTTAAAGAACAAAAACTGGCAAACGAAATAGATCCCTGGCTAACTGACCTGAAAGCAAACGCGAATATAAATTACTTCAAAACCTATTGATTTTACTTTAGTTAGCATATAGCATACGCGTTAGTGATGAAACTCCCGACCTATTTCCAGTATGAACAAATGATCATTCCTGTGAGGAGTAATTTGTGGAATGTAGTAAAAAACATTCGAATTAAAGACCCTAATGAAAACGTATTTATGGAGTCAAGGAATGGAGTGTTGGTTGAATTAGAAGACCGTGTTGACGAATTGGAAGTAACTCTTGTGGATACTGCAAAGGCAAACGGAGATACCCGTCCAATCCAAATCCTTTTGGATGAAACAAAGGAAAACATGGCAGAACTTATGTCCATCGCAACTCTTAATGAATTGGATCAAATAACCTCAGATACATTGATTTTCGTAGTGGTCGGGGATTGGCTTTATAGGTTGAGTGCTACGTCTAGTGAAGTTAAAAAAAAGATAATTGGACTTTTAGAAACACATGATATTGAACTTCCTCCTGTGTCATAATAATTTAAATGAATTATTTTGATACTCATTGCCATTTGAACCTTACTGAATTTGATGGCAAATTGCATGAAACCGTTATCTCAGCACGGGAAAAAGGAGTCTCAGAAATTCTAATTCCTGGTACCAATGTTGCAAATTCCTTGAAAGCTGTAGAAATTGCAGAAAACTACAAAACTCTCTATGCTGCTGTAGGAATTCACCCCACAGAACCCTTGGAAACTTATGATCCAAAAAACGAACTTTTTAAAATGGAAGAAATTTTAAACTTGGGCAAAAAGCAAATAAGGGCAGTTGGGGAAGTTGGGTTAGACTTTTATCGATTTACTGCACCCCCGCGAATACAAATTGAGTATCTGCAAGCACAAATAAATTTGGCAAAAAAATACAGTTTGGCAATAAGTATTCATAATCGTTTAGCTGCTGAAGCTCTGATTGACTTGCTAAAAATAGAATGGTCGGAAAGTTTGTCGGGAAGAATAGTTTTCCATTGTTGTGAAGCAAATCAAGACCTTTTAAAATTTGCAATTGACCGTTTTATTTATATTGGAGTTGATGGAGACTATACTTATGATAAAGATAAGAAAAATTTTGCAAAAGAAATTCCCGTTGAGCTTTTGGTTTTAGAAACTGACTCTCCGTATATGACCCCCGAACCTTTACGATCTGAAAAAGTATTTCCCAATACTCCCAAAAATCTAACTTTAACGGCGGACGCTCTCTCAAGGTTAAAAAATATTTCCCATGAATCACTGGCAAAAACTACAACAGATAATGCCCGTAGGTTGTTTGCTTAGGCTTTGACCGATTATAACCATATGACAACTTGCTTCGATTCCAAATGGATTATAATTTATGATATAGTAAAGCATGAACCCAATGGAGAATTTGTTTTTAGGAATATCTGAATCCCCCTATCGGAACGAAATTATACTAGCGATAACTATATGGACTGTTTTTTGGAAAGGCTTAGCTTTATGGAAATCTGCAAGAGACGGGAATAAGTATTGGTTTTTAGTTATTTTAATTTTTAATACTTCGGGGTTTTTGGAAATTATTTATCTGTTATTAAAAAGGTATAAAGTCATAAAACCGATGTCAAAAACTACCTCACTTGCAGCCGTTAAAGAGCGCGAATCCTCTCCTATAAAGAAACGGAAGAAAGCCGTATAATTACCCAATGCTCATTTTAGGAATAGACCCCGGCACTGCCACTACAGGTTACGGCATAATTCACATCAACGGCGGAAATGAACTTGAAGTAATTGAGTTCGGGTTAATTGAAACCAGCAAAGAATCAGATCCTTCTGTAAGGCTTTTATCAATACATCAGCAGATTGTATATATCCTAGACAAACATAACCCCGATGTGGTCGCAATTGAGCAACTATTTTTTGCAACTAATGCTAAAACTGCAATGCGTGTCGGTCAGGCTCTTGGTGTACTGCTTTTTGCAGCAGCTCAGTCTCACAAATCAATTTTTGAATACGCACCGGGAACAATAAAAAAGATGGTCGCAGGCAGCGGCAGAGCAGATAAAATAATGATGCAGGAGTCGGTCCGAAAAGTATTGGGTCCGAAAGTAAGAAGTAAAGTTCATAAAAAAACCCATTTCGACAATGCAGCCGATGCACTTGCAGTTGCCCTTTGTCATATTTATCATACGCATAAAGGTTTTCCGACCAAATAATGCAATTCAAAATCGGTAGAGTAACTCATTATTACGCAAAAATAGGCGTTGCAGTCATACGGCTTGAAAGTGAACTCTCTGCTGGGGAACGGATTAAGTTTGTAAAAAACGGTGAAGAATTATTTGACCAAACGGTAACTTCCATGCAGATAGGTCACGAAAAAGTAGCTTCTTCAAAAGCCGGAGTTGTAGCCATGAAAACAAAAGAAGTCGTAAGGGAGGGTGCGGAAGTTTTTAAATTACAATAAAATGCCGAAAAGAAAACGCAAAGGGCGAGTTGACTGGCAAGAAGCTCCCGATGTGGGAAAACGGATCAATAAGCTGGTATCCTTACTTGATTTAACATGGATTGATACCAAGTCTATCTTTTGCTTCAGATCAATTAACTCAACAGCCAAAGCTTATGCCAGAATTTGGAATTTTTCTAAGGTTTGGCAGCTTGCACTTAAAAGGAAACCGGCTTATGTCATTGAAGTTCTGTCCGAACATTTTGACCGGCTTTCCGATAAAGAAAAAGATAAAGTATTAATACACGAATTGGTTCATATCCCCAAAAATTTTTCAGGTAGTTTGCTTCCCCATATTAGAAAACGGGGAAAGAGAAACTTTCATGATAAGGTAGACTGGCTGGTAAGTTTGTACCAAAAATTAGAAACAGAAGTACAATAATACTAATCTACTAATTATTACGAATGATACGAATAAATACTAATACTTATTCAACCTTGAAAGTGATTGGTTAAAATAATTCGTATCCATTTGTATCATTTTTATACATACGTATATTAGTATTATTATCTTATGAAGATTGTTATTATTCACGGAGATGACACACCTAAAAGCTATCAGAGGCTGGATAAGTATATATCATTTGCAAGGAAAAAAGGCTGGGAAATTAACCGCTTAGACAAAAGTACAGAAAACTTAATAGAAAACTTCGTTTCAACCGGACTTTTCACTAAAGAAAGATTATTTATTGTAAAAAACTTTCTCTTGGTTTCTTCAAAAGTAATCGAGTGGCTTAATACCGAAGGGCTGAAAACAGAAGGCAGACTTGTAATTTATCATGAAAATTTGTTGACTGCTGCCCAATTAAAAAAATTTACAAAGCTGGAAAAAGTTGAAAAATTCTTGCTTCCGAAAACAATTTGGTCCCTAATGGATTCACTTTATCCAGGAAACACCAAAACTGTTCTCCATTTACTGCATCAAACTCTCCAACACGAACCTGTAGAATTTGTATTTGCTCTTTTGGCAAAACAGGTAAGAGACTTGTGGCTTTTGAAAAAAGATCCAAAAGGTACGGCTATACCTTCATGGAAAAAATCAAGAATGGTAAGTCAGGCGTCACGTTTTACTGAAGATAGTCTTAGGGGGTTTTATTCTGAATTAGCAGAAATTGACATCAAAGCAAAGACATCTAAAGCTGATTTATTACAAATGCTTGATTTTACTCTTGTTAATTCTTTACAATAAACTACTTTAATTGTATTAACTTTAAATTCTTTTAATTAAAAATATAAATATTATGAAAATTAATCCACAGGTATTTCGTGCTTATGATCTAAGAGGAGTTTCTGGGAAAGATTTGTCTTCAGAATTTTTTGAACATCTAGGTAGAGCTTATGGTACTTATCTTAAGAGAAATAATATTGATGATACAGCTATAGTTGGTCGTGATGCGAGACCGACAAGTAATGAATACAGTGATGCGCTCATTAAAGGAATTAGATGGACTGGTGTAGATGTGATTGATATAGGTTTAACTTTTGTTGGGACTTTCTACTGGTCTCAATATTTTCTGGAACATAAAGGAGGAGTTTATATTACTGCATCACATAATCCTAAAGAATATAACGGTGCAAAAATATCTGTAGATTATTCTGAAACAATGGTTACTGAACAAATGCAGATAATGAAAGACATGGTGGAAAAGGAAGATTACGACAAGGCTGATGAAGAAGGTGCTTTAACAACTCAAGATGTGAAAGAAGATTATATTAAAGACTTAAAAAGTAGAATTGAACTTCATAGCAAACTAAAGGTTTTAGTTGATACTAGCTATTCAACTGGTGGTGCGATTGTCCCCGATGTGCTGAAAGCTTTTAATCTAGATGTAGTAGAAAAACATACCGAAGTTGATAGTAGTTTTCCACTTGGCGCTCCAGATCCTACAGATACTGAACTAGCAGAAAGACTCGCTAAAGAAACGGTTGAGGAAAATGCTGATATTGGGTTTTGTTATGATTCTGATGGCGATAGAATTGGAATTGTAGACGAAAAAGGTAATATTATATGGAATGATATGCTTGTTGCCTTGTTGTCCGTGGATATTTTAGAAAGGTATCCTGGTAGCAAGGTAATGTATAACTCTCTTTGTTCGCTGGCAGTAAGTCAAACTATAAAAAAATATGGTGGAGAACCATTTATGTGGAGAACAGGACATTCTTTTTTGAAAAAGAAAAATCAGGAAGTTAAAGCTGCTTTTATAGGTGAACTCTCGGGCCATTTTTTCTTTTCAAAAGATTTCTATAACCATGATGACGGCATATATACATCACTCAGACTATTAAGCTATCTTTCTAGAACCGGTAAAAAACTGTCTGAACTGATTGATTTATTACCTAAATATGTCTCAAGTCCAGAGATTAAAGTGGGGTATCCAGATGATAAAAAGGTTGGAATGATTAAAAATCTATCGGAAAAAATTAGAATTGACTTTCCGGAATCCATAGTAATGGATGGAGAGAATATAGGAGACGGCGTAAGATTTGAGACTAATACATCCATGTTTGTAGTACGTTATTCTCAAAATGGTCCTTACATAACGGTTAAAATTGAAGCAAAAACTGAAGATGAATATGAAATGCTTAGAAAATATCTTGCTGAAAAAATAGGTAGTTACCCTGATGTTAATTGGGACTTTGGTGTGAGCCAGGAGATATTGAAAAAAAGCTAAAACTCGTTAAAACGTTAAACGACGGTCGTTTTAAGTATAAATATTTGACTCAATTATCAGTCCTTCCAAATAAATTTCACTAAATACAAAAGTATTTTCTACCAAATCAACATAACTGTACTGTTATACTTTTAAACTATTTAATACAGGTTTACTAAAGTAATTTAGGACGCGTTAAGGTTTTAGGCAGGAATAGGTTTTTTAATCTAATACCTATTGATACGTCTAAGGACGGACCCTTAACGTATTGGTTGTTTCACTCAATGGTGAGCTCTCCTAAATATGTTTTACTATCTACAGTTGTATTTTCTACGAAATCCACATAGCTGTTAAACTTCTTTATTTCTTGTATAACCGGATTATTGAAAAATTCTAAGATTACTTCTGGTTTTAACCATGAAGCACGTTTCTTTTTTATATAATACTGATAAGAAGAATTAGCTTTAGTTAATGGGATATTCAACTCAAGAGGGTTTAAATGAATATAACGGCTTAAATGTAAAAGGTAACTATCGTTTACAATTAGTACGGCTTTGTACCTTCCCTGGAAAAGTGGTCCGACCCTATCATATCTTTTATTAAAGTAAGCAGCATAGCGAGTAATAATTGATCTCATAAAACCCTGAATTGTTTCTTTTTCAGTCTGCTTAATAAGAAAGTGGAAATGATTGGGCATAAGACAATAAGCTATTAATGATAAATTATTTTCGAAATTTTTTACCTTATAAGCGGAAGCATCAAAGGTCCGTCCTTTAACGTAGGCAACTTTTTTAGAGATAAGAGGAGTACCTACAGCTTCGATTATTAGTTTAGTAAATTTATAATAGTCTTTATGATTAAGAAAAATATCCTGTTTAGCTACGCCACGGTTATAAATATGATAATAACCGTTCTCAACGTACGGCTTAATTATATTTTTACTCGGCATAACGTCAAAGGTCCGTCCTTTAACGTAGTATACAAGAAAGAGAGTTCTTGATATATATGAATAATA
>CAYWFF010000003.1:0-35020 GCA_964458085.1 uncultured Gammaproteobacteria bacterium | reverse complement strand
TAATCATGCTAAAAAATTAGCTCGCCAACTGTATCAAAAAATAGTTCTGTTTATCGCCGCAAAAGAGCTTTCAGGGCCACTCCACACCGTAAACAACCAGTTCAATGAAAATGCGAAAGTATTTACAGCGGACTATATAATTCCTGAGCTCAACCACCATTTGATGGAAGGCTTGAAACATCCCACAAAAAATAAAGAAAGCCTCTTTGCTTTTGTGGTAAATTCCATGCTATATCCTGAAAAAACCCGTAAAAGAATGGAAATAACACGCGATGTAATTGCTCAAAACGGAATAAATGAATATGTATTTACTCCGGAAAGTTCAACTTTATTTTCCCAGGCATTTGAACTTATTCAGTTCGGAGCTTATGTAAACTTTTATCTTGCTATGTTATACGGACAAGACCCAGCACCAATTACTTGGGTGGATTATTTCAAAGAACAACTTGCCAAATAACAAAATTTCTGACACTATAAATAAGACAATATTATAGTTGTACTTTCTCATACCTGACCATGACTGCCAAACCGCTAACTCTATTTTTTAAAGAACTGGATAAGCATAGTCTTCCTCAAGTCGGAGGCAAGGGTGCTAATTTGGGTGAAATGACCCAAGCGGGCTTTCCCGTTCCTAACGGTTTTGCGGTTACAGTTGCTTCATACGATGCATTTCTCGAGCATAACCAAATTTCTGAGCACATTAATGAAATTATGGCGGGTCTGGATGTCAACCAACCCGACCAGCTAGATTTAGCTTCTAAAAAAGTTCATAAGTTAGTAATTCAAAGCGAAATTCCGCAGGAAGTAGTAAACGAAATTGCAAAAGCATATCAGAAATTATCCGGACCTCTCAAAAAAGCAATGGTTGCAGTCCGTTCATCAGCAACAGCTGAAGACTTGCCCGGTATGTCGTTCGCCGGCCAGCAAGCAACATTTCTAAACGTTAAAGGAGAAAATGATTTATTAGTGTCGGTACGTGAATGCTGGGCGTCACTTTTCACCGCAAGGGCAATCTTCTATAGAGAACAGCAAAAAATCGCTCATGATAAAGTAAAAATTTCGGTTATTGTTCAAAAAATGGTTCAGTCAGATGTTTCGGGAGTTATGTTTACAATTGATCCTGTTACAAATGATAAAGATAGGATAATTATTGAAGCTGTTTGGGGATTAGGTGAAATGATTGTCCAAGGCTCAGTGGTTCCTGACACCTATGTCGTTCAAAAAGAAACGTTCGCCATACTTTCCAAAGAAATTTCTGATCAGCAGGTTATGCTTTCAAAAAAGGGGAAGGAAACAATTGAGAGAGAAGTGCCGCATAAAATACGGGACAAGCAGAAATTAACAAATGATCAAATAGTAAAACTTGCAAAAATTGCAAATAAGCTGCAGGAACATTATTACTTTCCTCAAGATATAGAATGGGCCAGAGAAAATGATGAACTTTATATCGTTCAAACCCGGCCAGTTACAACAATTAAAGAGCCTTCCAAAAAGGATGGTGATATCAGAATTGCAGACACTCCAATCCTTTCCGGCGCAGCTGCGAGCCCGGGTATTGGTACGGGACATGTAAAAGTACTTAAAAGCCCCAAAGAACTTGCGAAAGTAAAGCCCGGAGACGTATTGGTAGCTGAAATGACTTCTCCTGATTATGTCCCTGCCATGAAGCGGGCAAGTGCAATTGTTACCGACGAAGGTGGCCAAACCTCTCATGCAGCGATTGTTTCCAGAGAATTAGGTATTCCCTGTATTGTAGGAACCAAAGAAGCCACAAAGAGACTTAAAGACGATATAGTCGTTACGGTAGACGGAACTCATGGACAAGTTTATATGGGTGCAAAAATAGAATCTAAGCTTTCAAAAGAAGAAAAGAAAACAGAGGTTGAAGAAAATTTGAATTTAAAAACAGCCACCCGGGTTTATGTTAACCTGGCTGAGAAAGAGCTTGCAAATGAAGTTGCAAAAAAGAATATTAACGGAGTAGGTTTACTTCGGGCGGAGTTTATGATTGCAAATATAGGCATCCATCCCAAGGAGGCAATTAAACAAAAAAAGCAAATGGAATTTATTGCAAAGCTTGAGAAAGATTTAACTACTTTTTGCAAAGCCTTTTACCCTAAACCTGTTGTGTATCGCGCAACAGATTTTAAAACTAATGAATACCGTTCACTTCCCGGCGGTGAGGCGTGGGAGCCGGAAGAAGCTAACCCAATGCTTGGTTTTAGGGGTGCATTCAGATATATTGCATCTCCCGAAGTGTTTAATTTAGAGCTTCAGGCAATGCGAAACGTACGCGAAAAATACGACAATTTATGGCTCATGGTTCCGTTCGTTCGCTCTCCCGAAGAGTTAGCCAAAGTCAGACGTCTCGTGGCTGCGGAAGGACTTTTTGAAAGCCCTACATTTAAATTCTGGATGATGGTAGAAATTCCGGTAAACGTAATTTTAATAGAGAAGTTTATAGAAGTCGGTATTGACGGTGTGTCGGTGGGGTCAAATGATTTAACAATGCTTACAACCGGAACTGATAGGGACAATGCGGAAGTGGCAGAAGCATTTAATTAACGCTCACCTGCAGGTTATTGTTCCCTTAAGCGTGTTATAAAAGCCTGCAATAAACACGGCATAACTTCATCTATTTGCGGACAGGCTGTCTCAACCTATGAAGATTTAGTCCACAAATTGGTTAAACTGGGTATAACAAGTGTTTCAGTAAATCCTGATGCGATAAACCGTGTCAGACAGGTAGTTTATAACGCAGAACGTGAAGTTGCAGCGGGGGCGAAAAAGATAAAATAAACCTTTACACTCGCACTTCAAGCGTTTCAATTTAACAGTATGGCAATAATTACAAAAGTTTGGGCGCGAGAAATTTTAGACTCCCGGGGAGTTCCCACTGTCGAAGCCGCCTGTCAGATTGACAGCGGCCATGTAGTCGTGGCTTCAGTACCGGGCGGGACCTCTACGGGTACGCACGAAGCAATCGAGTTGCGGGACAATGACCCTTCCAGATATTTAGGAAAGGGAGTTCTCAAGGCTGTAAATAATATTAATACAGTTTTAGGTCCGGCTGTAACAGGTCTTGATTGCACCGATCAGGTGGCAATAGATACTAAGCTAATCCAAACCGATGGCACCCGCAACAAATCACAATATGGTGCAAATGCAATTCTGGCAGTTTCAACCGCTGCCGTTAAAGCCGGTGCGATTACTCAAAATTTGCCGGTATATTTATGGGTACAGCAACTGGCTCAAAGGGAAGGCATCGAAGTTGAACTTCATATTCCCACTCCTCAGTTTAATATGATAAACGGCGGACTGCATGGAGCAGGTAATTTAGATTTTCAGGAATTCCATGTAATTCCGGCATCCTTTATACCCTACACGGAAGCTTTAAGGTGCGGCGCGGAAATTTATATGAATCTGGGAAAAGATTTAGAGCGCAGGGGTGCAATTCATTCTGTCGGCGACGAAGGAGGTTATGCTCCCAATCTCTTTACTAACGCTGATGCACTGGAAGTTCTGTATGAAGCGATAAAAGCAACAAATTATCAGATGGGCAGAGAAGTGTTTCTGGGACTTGATGTAGCTGCTGATGTTTTTTACAAAGACGGCAGATATGTTATTCGGGACAAGTCCACCCCGCTAAATGATGACGGCCTTTTGGAATACTATAAATACATCAACAGCTCGTATCACTTGGCGTCAATTGAAGATCCATTCCACGAAGACGCATGGGACAGCTGGAAAAAAGCATTAGCAGAATTCCAAGGACAATTGACTATTGTTGGTGACGATCTTTTAGCTACAAATCCTGAAAGAGTGCAAAAAGCAATCAACGAAAACGCCTGCAACGGACTTCTCATGAAACCTAACCAAATCGGAAGCATTACAGAAGCTTTGAGAGTTATTAAAATGGCACGCGATGCCAATTGGAAGTTAATTGCCTCCCACAGGTCAGGTGAAACAAACGATTGGTTTATTGCTGATTTTGCAGTAGGCATTGGCGCTGATTTTGTTAAGTTCGGAGCACCTGCCAGAGGTGAAAGGGTTACAAAATACAACCGTTTATTGAGCATCGAAGCTGAACTCCTTATTCGGAGCCAACAAAAGACATGAGTGCCCCATTTACTCCTGAATTTGTCATCCTGGTAATAATGGATGGCTGGGGTATAGCGCCGGATAGCCCGGGGAATGCAATAACCAAAGCAAAAACAACTAACGTAAATACTTTCTGGTATTCTTATCCCCACACTGAACTTGAAGCTTCAGGACAAGCTGTAGGGCTTCCCAGAGGTGAAGACGGCAACACGGAGACCGGACACCTCAACTTGGGTGCCGGACGCATCGTTTATCAGGATCTTGAGCGAATAAATAAAGCCATAGCCGAAGGAACGTTTGATAAAAATGAGGCGTTCAAAAAAGCAGTTGATCATGTAAAAAACAATAATTCTAAACTTCATTTAATGGGGCTTGTCGGGGCGGGAGGAGTTCATGCAAACAATGAACATTTGTACGCTTTAATAAAACTAGCCAGAGATCAGGGTGCACCCAACCTATATCTCCATCTTTTTACAGATGGGAGGGACTCTCCGCCCACATCCGCGACAACCTATATTCAGCAAATTGAAGAAGTTATAAAAGCCGACGGTATAGGTATAATTGCTTCCGTAATGGGGCGATATTGGGCAATGGACAGAGATAAAAGATGGGACAGAACTAAGAAAGCTTATGATGCGCTTACTAAAGCTGCAGGAAATACCGCAACCTCAGCAGAAGAAGCAATTAGTGCTTCATATGAACTTGGGAAAAACGATGAATTTATCGAGCCTACAATTATTACCGACAACGGCAAACCAATTGCAACCATAACGGACAACGACGCTGTTATCTTTTTTAATTTCCGGGTTGACCGTCCGAGACAGCTTACAAAAGCTTTCGTTTTTGATCCTTTTACACATGCGAGCGTTGCAAATGATTTTGATGCAAAACTATACAACCATAAGGAAATCCCGGAAACATCTATGTCAACAAACGAGCCTTTTGATAGGGGAAAAAAGATAGCCAACCTTTGTTTTGTTACAATGACACAATATTCTAAAACATTGGACGAGGCTGGCATACTGTCTGCCTTCCCTCCGGAACCGGTAAAAAACCCTCTGGGAAGTGTTTTGTCACTAAACGACATTCACCAGCTTCGCGTAACAGAGTCTGAAAAAGAACGATTTGTGACTTATTATTTTAACGGTTTACACGAGCTCCCTTTTCCAAACGAACTTCATTTAATTATTCCCTCACCCAAAGTTTTGACTTATGATCAGCAACCGGAAATGTCAGCGGATGAAGTAACTTCAGAAGTTTTAAACAAAATGAAACAAGATCATTTCAGGTTTATTTTAATTAATTTTCCGAACGCAGACATGGTCGGGCATACCGGCAACATTGAGCCAACCATAAGGGCAGTTGAGAAAGTTGATGATTGTTTAGGAAGGCTTGCAAATTATGTTCTTGCTTTTAACGGAGCTATGCTTCTGACGGCAGACCACGGAAACGCTGAAGAAATGATTAATCTTAAAACTAATCAGGTTGACACTGAACACAGTACAAATAGAGTGCCTTTTATAGCCGTTGCCAGACCGTTTTTAGGCAAGTCACAAAAACTGCAGTCTGGGATTTTGGCAGATATTGCACCAACTATACTGGGGTTGTTTAATATTCCTATTCCCGTAGAAATGACAGGCAGAGATTTACTGAAAGGAGTTTTGGATGGTTAAGCACAACCACTTTTACAAACACTTTTTTGATTAAAAGCTTAACTGACTAAATAAAGGCTTGTTAGCTAAAAATTAGTTTTCAAAACAGACCTTGATACTTATATTAACCGATATTTAATTTTTATCGTATTTTCTTATAAGACCGACAACCTTCCCCTGAATACGTACGTTTTTAACAAATATTGGGCTCATTGTCGAATTTGCCGGCTGAAGCCTGATTCTGGTCGCCTCCTTGAAAAAGCGTTTAAGAGTAGCCATCCCATTTTCCAAAAGCGCAACTACTATGTCGCCGTTGTTGGCGTTTTCTGATTGCTCAACAACAACATAGTCGCCGTCTCTGATCTGGTCTTCTATCATAGACTCACCCTTAACCTGTAAAACATATGTTCGCTTTTTTCCTGACATAAAAGCCGTAGGAATTGCAATGCTGGCATTTGGATCCGTATGTGGTTCAATGGGTGACCCGGCTGCAATAAATCCCAAAATAGGGACTTCTACATTTTCCGAAACGTAATCTTCATGTTTGTAAACCAGCTCTATTGCACGGTTTTTGCCTTTTTTTCGTTTAATAAGTTTCTTTTCTTCCAAAGCCTGAAGGTGTTCGTGTACGGTTGCTAGTGAAGATACGCCAAGAGCATTAGCAATATCCCGCAAAGTAGGGGCGGAGCCATGCATTCGTATATATTGCTTAATAAAATCAAGTATTTGACTTTGTCTTTTGTAAATAATGGGTGCCATTTTAATTAAGAGTAAAAAATAAAAGAGTATTTGAGTAAAATATTATGATTATGCACTCTATAACTCTCTACTCTCATTTATACAAATAAAACCCGAAGTTGTCAAGAGGAAGTTTACCCTGTACTTTCGGTATGTGTTCGGTTACTATTAGTGGATTATGACGAAACTTGATTTGAAAGCAGATTATAAAAAAACGGCTGACCAAAAGCATGCCATAGACATGCTTTCCCGCGGAATTGAAAACAAACTAGACTATCAGGTTCTATTAGGAGTTACCGGCAGCGGGAAAACCTTTACAATGGCAAATTTGATAGAAAAACTGCAGCGGCCTGCTTTAATCATTTCGCACAACAAAACTTTAGCAGCCCAACTTTACCAGGAATTCCGGGACTATTTTCCCGATAATGCAGTATCGTATTTTGTTTCTTATTACGACTACTATCAGCCTGAAGCATATATTCCGTCAACCGATACTTATATTGAAAAGGATGCGGACATCAATGAATTAATAGATAAATTGCGGCTTGCTGCGACAACCAATCTTCTAACTCGAAAAGATACCATAATTATTGCATCAGTATCTTGTATTTATAACATCGGCTCTCCACGGGAATACGGCCATTTTGTGTTTGAATTTACTACCGGGATGAAAGTAGCCCGAGAACAGGTGATTGATAGACTTATAGACTTACAGTACGAAAGGGAGGAATTCGGTTTCCACCGTGGTACCTTTAGGGTAAGAGGGGACACAATAGATGTTTATCCTGCATATCAGGACGAGGCTATAAGAATCGAGATTGTTGAGGGAAAAATTAAGAAAGTTCAATTCATCCATCCCACTTCAGGTGAAGTTATAAAAGAACAGTCTATACTGGAAAACTTTTTGCTTTATCCCGCAAAACACTTCATAACAGATCCTACTAAAAACAGTGATGCGTTTGATGCAATTAAATACGATTTGGAAAAAAGGGTGGCGGAACTTAAAAAGGAGGATAAAATGATTGAAGCCCACAGGCTTAACCAGCGCGTAAACTACGACTTGGAGATGATTCAGGAAGTGGGATACGTTAAGGGTATTGAAAACTATTCACGTTATTTTGACGGCCGGAAGCCCGGCGAAGCCCCTTTTTCACTGATAGATTATTTCAATGAGCCTTATAAAAACGAATGGCTCACCTTTATTGATGAGTCTCATATAACTTTTCCCCAAATAAGGGGAATGCATGCAGGAGACCGCGCCAGAAAAGAAATGTTGGTTGACTATGGTTTCAGGCTGCCGTCTGCGCATGACAACAGGCCTTTACAGTTTGAGGAGTTTATGAGAAGAATTCCCAATTTTATAGCAACCTCAGCAACCCCGGCAAGCTGGGAATTATCAATGGCTAAACAATCTTACGATAAAGCACCAAAAAGATCTCATTTAGCCAAAAACGGCGTAGTTGAGCAGCTGCTAAGACCAACAGGCATTCCCGATCCTCAAGTTGAGATTAGACCTATTGCTCAACAGGTTAAAGATGTCATTGGGGAGGTTAAAAAAAGAAAAGAAATGAAACAAAGAACATTGATTACAACACTTACCAAAAGAATGGCCGAAGATCTGTCACAGTATTTAACAGAACAGGGAATACTTGTACACTACATCCACTCTGACATTAAAACCCTCGAGAGAACCGACATATTAGATGATTTAAGGAGAGGGAAATACGATTGCATCGTGGGAGTAAATTTACTTCGTGAAGGGCTAGACCTTCCTGAAGTTTCTTTGGTTGCAATTTTAGATGCGGACAAAGAAGGTTTTTTGAGAAGCGATGTGTCTCTTATACAAACAATGGGACGTGCGGCAAGACACGTCGAAGGCCGGGTAATTCTCTATGCCGACTCCGTTACCAAATCTATGGAAAGGGCTCTTTCTGAAATAAAGCGCAGACGTGAATATCAAATAGATATGAACAAAAAAATGGGAATTACACCGACTTCAATAAGTAAGCCGTTTCGAGAAAGACTGGTTGACCTAGAAATTGAAACAGAGCTTGAAAGAGTAATAGGTCAAAAAGAAAGCACGTATGAAGAGTTGGATCATTTGGAAATTGACGGCATGACTCCCATGGACAAGAAACGGCTTATAAAGCGTTTAAGAAAAGAGATGCTTTTAGCTGCACAAGATCTTAATTTTGAACTCGCAGCTGAAATCAGAGACAAAATTAAACAGGTCGAAGCAAATTTGTAATTAGCCCACGGGAAGATTCTGAATTTCAGGAATCTCAAAGTACATCAAATCAACTCCGAAAAAGTAACCCACAAGTGACACAATTCCCCATATTGAAAAAACAATTGTTAACCCTATAAAAGCATTTAAGATTTGAGCAACTGCAGCGTCACTTTTGTCTTTTCGTCCTCCCGAAAGCATCATTTTAATTCCGCCCAGCAAAAGCTGAAAAAAGAACAATACCGATGCCAAAATCGTAAACAAGACAATCACTCCTCCTACAATTCCGCTTAAAGACAGGTTTTCCAAACTACGGAATTCTCCGTGAGGTACAAGTTGAAAAGTTTCTTCCATACATTAATTGTATACATATTTTTTGATTTTTGCAGTAATAATTTGATTACAAAATTAGTATTACAAACTTGACGGATAAACAGTCGGCACACCCATATAATTACCGAATATTGACTCTTCATTCTTCCCGCTAACTTATGTATAATCTTTCTGCCACGGATTTCCGCTGGTATTTTTGCGTGATTATATGGAAGAAAATGTAATAAAAATAAGAGGCGCCAGACAGCACAATCTCAAAAACATTGATCTTGATATTCCTAAAAATAAACTTGTTGTATTTACCGGAGTTTCGGGCAGCGGTAAAAGCTCACTAGCCTTTGACACTATTTATGCGGAAGGCCAAAGAAGGTATGTAGAAAGTCTGTCAACATACGCGAGACAGTTTTTGGGATTGATGGAAAAACCCGATGTTGACCTTATAGAAGGGCTCTCTCCTGCAATTTCAATAGATCAAAAAACTACTTCCAGAAATCCCCGCTCAACTGTAGGAACAGTTACCGAAGTTTACGATTATCTGAGATTGCTTTATGCCCGAATCGGCCATCCCCACTGTCCTGTATGCGGCAGGGAAATTGCCAGCCAATCAATTGATGAAATTGCCAAAGGTTCGCTCACTCTTATAACTGAAACTGCCAAAGCCCATACAAGATCCAGATTTTTTGTTTTGTCTCCCGTTGTAAATGATAAAAAGGGTGAGTTTTCTACGCTTTTTTCCAACCTCAAGTCAAAAGGCTATTCTCAGGTAAGGGTTGACGGTTATATAAAAAATTTAAAGGACGATTTTGTTCTTATTAAAACGAATAAACACACAATTGAAACTGTAATTGACAGAATTTCAGTTATACATAAAGATCTGAAAGATGAAGTTTTTATACAGAACTTAAAAAGCAGATTAACGGACTCAATAGAGCAGGCATTAAAATTATCGGAAGGCCTGGTATTAATAAGTGAAATAAAAGATGAAGCATTTGAGATGCCCGAGTTTCCCAAAATATTTGAGGATCACTTGTTTTCGGAGCGATTTGCCTGTCCAATAGATAACGTTCAGCTGCCTGAAATAGAACCGCGTACTTTTTCTTTCAATTCCCCTCATGGAGCTTGTCCGACCTGTTCAGGCATCGGGAAAATACTGAAAGTTGAACCGGAACTGGTCTTTTCGGACGAATTAAACATAGTAGAAGGAGGTATTCTTCCTTTCGGTAACATGTTTGAACACGACACCTGGTTTGCCAGATTGGTAATGAAAGTTTGCGAAGAAAACGGAATTGATCCTTACAAAGCATTTAAAAATATACCACTGGAACATAAAGATTTATTGCTGTCAGGAACCGGTTTAAAAGAATACAAAGTCGAAGGCAATAATAGGTTTGGTAAACACACTTATATTTATGAGGTGTTTCAAGGCATAGTAGCAGAAGTAGAAAAGAGACACACCTCCACTGAATCCGATTGGGTAAGGGGTGAAATGGAAAAATATATGCGTGAACGAGTCTGCCCTGAATGCAAGGGTGCCCGACTCAAAAAGGAAGCGCTGGGTATTACAATTGACAAAAGGGCAATTAGTGAAATAGCTGCGCTACCCATTGAACAAACAGTTACCTGGACCAAAGCACTTCTTGACGGTAAAGTGTTGACAGAAAAAGAGCGGGAAATCGGCAAGCTTATAATTAGAGAAATCGATGCGCGTGTCGGCTTTTTGATATCCGTCGGTTTAGAATACCTCACTCTTGACCGTTCAGCAGGCACCCTTTCAGGAGGAGAGGCGCAAAGAATTCGCCTGGCAAGTCAAATAGGGTCGGGTCTGACCGGTGTACTTTACGTTTTGGACGAACCCACAATCGGTCTCCACCAAAGGGATAATGATAAATTAATCCAAACTCTTAAAAAACTTAAAGGCTTGGGAAATACGGTTGTTGTAGTGGAGCATGATGAAGAGATGATGAAAGCAGCTGATTACATTATAGATTTTGGACCGGAAGCAGGTAAAAAAGGCGGAGAAGTGACTGCAAAGGGTACTTTCGGGGAATTGATAGCAAATCCCAAATCACTTACCGGAAAATACCTTTCAGGTAAGTTAACAATAGATTCACCAATTCAGAAAAAGATTGAAAACTCTAACCATTCCCTTACTTTGCGCGGCGCAAAACAGTTCAATTTAAAAAACATTGATGTAACTTTTCCTTTAGGTAAACTGGTAGTCGTAACAGGCGTTTCAGGTAGCGGGAAAAGCACTCTGCTCGTAGAAACGCTTTATCCTGCGTTGGCCAGTGAAATTCAAAGAGAGTTTAACGGTGACATTGGAGCACACACTTCACTCGAAGGATATGAACTAGTAGATAAAGTTGTTCTGATCGACCAGTCACCCATAGGAAGAACACCGCGAAGTAACCCCGCAACCTATACAAAACTTTTCGATTTAATTCGTGATGTTTATGCAGCTTCCAGAGAAGCAAAAGCTGCAGGATTTAATAAGGGCAGATTTTCATTTAACGTAAAGGGTGGGAGATGTGAGGCTTGCGAAGGTCAGGGACAAATAAAAATTGAGATGCAGTTCATGAGCGACTTATGGATTACTTGCGAAGTGTGTCACGGCAAAAGATATAACGTTCAAACTTTGGAAATTATGTTCCGCGGAAAAAACATTGCGGATGTTTTGGAAATGACAGTTTCAGAGGCTTCAGAATTTTTCCATGCACACAATCCCATTATGGCAAAGCTTGATACACTGAAGGCGGTTGGTTTGGAATATATGGAACTGGGCCAACCTGCGACAACATTATCAGGTGGAGAAGCACAAAGGGTAAAACTGGCAACGGAATTATCTAAAAGGGCAACCGGTAAAACAGTTTATATATTGGATGAGCCGACTACGGGATTGCATTTTGCGGATATCCAAAAACTGTTAAATGTTCTGAGGCTTCTTGTGGATAAAGGCAACAGCGTTTACGTAATTGAGCACAACATCGATGTCATTAAAAATGCAGACTGGTTAATTGATCTGGGGCCGGAAGGGGGCGACAAAGGCGGAAACATCGTTGCTGAAGGCTCGGTTTCAACTCTAATTGATACACCTTTGTCCTATACGGGAAAATATCTCCGATAGTTTTCCAGCTTTTTTTGGCTTAAGATTTAAAAAGCATATAAACGCTTTCATCACGTATAATGTTTCTATGTCCAAAAAAATCAACTTTTTACTTCTTTTTATAGCAACCTCTTTTTTAATATCAGTTTCTCCTGCTAATGCTGGTGATTTTCACACTGATGCTGAAGTTAACTATTTTTTGAAAACTGACGGTACAACCAATGTTACATATTTACTTCAGGTAACCAATGCCCGATCTGAGGTTTATGCATCTTCTTACATATTGAAACTATCAAATATTGAACCACAGGGCGTAGAAGTTAAAACACCACAGGGAAAAGATTTAAACTTTGAAGTAAGAAAAAGTAACGGAGGAGCTGACATTGAAGTAAAGCTTCCGGAGGAAAAACCCGGAGTAGGTAACTTTCACGAATTCAGCATAAGTTATTTAGACAGCGAAATTACAAAAAAGTCAGGTGAAATTTGGGAAGTTTCAATTCCGAGGCTTGAAAACGGACTGGATTTCAGAACTTACGATGCAATAGTACGTGTACCCACGGTTTACGGCAACACTGCATATATTGCCCCGAAACCCGTTAAAGAAGAAGAAGGCACGAACGAAAGAAGACTTTTTTTTGAAAAAAGGGAAATCGAAAAAGCGGGCATATCAGCCGGCTTCGGCCAATTTCAGGTATTTGCTTTTAATCTGACTTATCATCTTGAAAATCCTCTATCAAAAGACAGTTTTATAGAAATTGCTCTTCCACCTGATACTGCTACCCAAAAAGTATTTTTTGAAAGTATTGTGCCCAAGCCGGATTCAGTCATAGTTGATGCTGACGGCAATTGGCTGGGACGCTACAACGTACACGCAAGGGAGAGAGTTGACGTAATTGCAAAAGGAGTAGTGCAGCTTTTCTCAAGACCCATACAGCTGCACTCACCTTCCGCAGTTGACAAAGATCTTTACACAAAACCCACTGCTTACTGGCAGTCCGAAGATCCTGACATTGCCGCTCTTGCCCAAACTCTCAGAACTCCTGAAGCAATATATAATTATGTAATCACAAAACTGGTTTACAAAACCAATCAGGACCTTAGACGGGAAAGGCTCGGGGCAAAATCGGCTTTAAATAACCCTACAAACGCCATTTGCATGGAATTCACCGATCTTTTTATTGCTCTCGCGCGGGCAGCCGGAATTCCTGCGCGGGAAATTAACGGCTTTGCATATACTGAAAATCCCGTTACACAACCGTTATCCCTAGTTGCAGACGTACTCCATTCCTGGCCGGAGTATTGGGATAGTGAGCAAAAAAGCTGGATACCGATAGACCCGACCTGGGGTTCAATTACAAAGGGTGTTGACTATTTTCACAAACTTGATTTACGGCATTTTGCATTTGTAATTCACGGCAAGGATCCCGAAAAACCATATCCTCCGGGTTCATACAAACTTGGGCCTCAACCGCAAAAAGATGTTTTTGTAACTTTTGGCCAGCTTCCTCTTTTAAGAAAACAGACTTTGGCGATTTTTCCGACAGAGAAAGAACGGTTGCCGCTGCTATCAAGAACGGTACTTGTAAAAATAGAAAATGAAAGTCCTTTTGCGGTTTATGATCAGCAAGTAGAGGTTATGTTTAACAATGAAATTGTAAAGTCAGAAAATATAAAAGTGCTTCCCCCCGCCTCAAATTATGAAACTATAATATCTGTTCCTGTTGGTTTTCTAGGTACCCGTACACCCACTTTGATTAAAGTTAAGGCAGGTGAAAACGAAATAACTATTCCCAACAACAAGGCAAACACAGTAGTGTTGCAGCTTGCGATAGTCGGATTAGTCTTGTTCTTTGCAATAGCATTTTCGCATAGTAAACTTCTGGGTGGATTTTTAGCAGCTTTAAAATCAAATGCAAAACATACAAAATCAGAAGAAAAAGAAAGTAACTAGAAAAAACATTCTTTCCGCTCCCGAAACGCAAGGTGTGTATTTATTTTGGGATAATTCAGTAGACAAACCGCTTTACATCGGTAAAGCAATAAACCTGAAACGCCGTTTAATTTCTTATTTGTCGCCTGATGTTAACTTAAAAACTTCCCAATTAATGAAAGAGTCGGTATTTTTTTCTGTTATAAAAGTAAACTCCGAACTCGAAGCCCTACTCTTGGAAGCTAATTTAATAAAACACTTTCAACCGAAATTCAATATCGAACTGAAAGACGACAAACACCCGCTATACATTAAAATTACTAAAGATGTGTTTCCCCAAGTACTGACAGCCAGAAAAATAGACGTTAAGGAAAAGACCTTAGCCTTTTTTGGCCCTTATCCTTCTTCAACAAATGTAAAAATGGTTCTTAAGCTTTTGAGACGTCTTTTTCCATACAGTCAACACCCACCTGCTAAACGCCCATGCCTCTATTCACAAATCGGCCTTTGTAACCCTTGTCCTTCTGGGATTTTAAATGAGAAAGACGAAAACAAAAAGTCAAAAATGCACAAAATTTATCGGGGAAATATTAAAAATATAAAAAGGGTGTTGGAAGGTAAAATTAATTCAGTCAGAAACGATTTAGAAAAAGAGATGGGTAATCTTGCAAAAGAACAGCAATTTGAAGAAGCCCAATTGATTAAGAAAAAAATAGAATCTCTTGACTACATTACTCAACCTGTTACCCCTACAAATTATTTTTTGCAAAACCCTTATTTTTACAACGAGGTAAGAGAAAACGAGACGACAGAGCTTAAAAAGATAGTTAATAATTATTCTCAAATCCAGCTTATATCGCTGGAACGGATAGAGTGTTATGACATAGCACACCTTGCCGGTGAAAAACCTACAGCGTCAATGGTTACATTTATAAAAGGGGAGCCTGACAAACAGCTTTACAGACATTTTAAAATTCATCAGAAAAAAGGCTACGATGACATAGCTTCCATGGCGGAAGTTGCCGAGCGCCGCACAAAATATTTACCGTTATGGGGTATACCGGATCTGATTATTGTAGACGGAGGAAAAGTCCAGACTAAAGTATTTTCAGAAATCTTTTTCCCGCACGACATTGCAGTAGCCGGACTGGCTAAAAGATATGAAACTCTTGTATTTATGCAAAAAGACGGCTCATTTAAAGAAGTACGTTTAAACAGGGGTGATGTAAAAAATCTGGTTCAGCGGATCCGTAACGAAGCACACAGGTTTGCAAGAAGACTCCACCATAAACTTATCACGAAAGAGTTCCTGGTAAAGTAGTTAATTGAATACTATACTTAAAGTGTGAAGAAGCTTTTAAGACATTACATAATTGATACGGTTTCGCTTTATTTGGTGTCTCTTACGGCGTCAGGATTGATTTTTGGCCAGGGGCATGATACCTTGCTAATAGCAGGTCTCGGACTCATGGCAGTATCAATTTTTGCTAAACCCGTAATAAATATACTTCTTTTACCGCTGAATATGGTTACTTTCGGACTATTTCGATGGGTTTCCTCAGCGATAGCTATATATTTGGTTGAACTACTTATATCGGACTTTTCTATCGGTGTTTTTAACTACAGCGGATACACAAGCAAGTGGTTTGATATCCCTGCACTTTCATTTGAAGGATTTTGGGCATACATCGCCCTCTCCTTCCTGCTTTCCTTTTACTCATCTACTATGCATTGGATAACGAAATGATTATTTTAGTTTAAAATTTATAGGTATCGCATTGCAAGCCCTTGTCGGGTTATACAACCATACAACTTTAAATTTAACTAAAATTAAAATGTTATTACTAATACTTTAATGTCTATTTTTAAAATACTGTTTGCTGTTATTTTGGCTTTTAGCCTGCTAATAAACCCGAAAACTTACGAACATGTTTCAGCGGTCTCTGATGATAATATTTTGTTTTTGCAGGAATCTTCGAATTATAATTATAAATTTTCCGGAGAAAACGAAAATGATTGGTTGGGGTACGGACACACAAACGTCGCCGATTTAAACAATAATGGCAAAAACGATTTAATTATTCCCGCAGGACTTCATGACAGTACTTACAATGATGTTGTAAGAACCAGTAATGGTTCAGTTTATCTTATTTTTGATTCATTACTTTCTACCAATACCGGAAGCTTATCTTTAGGCGATCCTGAAACATATAACCTGAGAATTGACGGTGCGGAATTGGGTGATGAATTAGGAATGACGGCTACTTGGGCATACGACATAATCGGAAACGACGGTAAAAAAGATTTAATACTCGGAGCATATAAAGCAGATAATAACTATATTAATGCAGGTACAATTTATATTATTGATAATTCCATATTTGCTGCTTATACAACTACCGGCAATATTCTGGATTTAAGCGAAGAAGCAAATTACTCTTATCGCATTAACGGCCATTTTGAAGGCGCCTATATTTCAAAGTACCTTCGGAGCACGATAATGGGTGACTTTGATTATGACGGTAAGATAGATGTAGCAGTAAGTTCTGCTGATTCAGACAATGATTTCACAAATTCAGGATCGGTTTTTATTGTAACAAATACAATTATAAATTCCTCTCCCGGCAAAGACATAAACCTTGACGAGCCTAGCAGTTTTCTTGTAAGGTTTGACGGCGGTTCAAGTGAGTATCTAGGCCAGAACATAAAGTCAGGAGATTTTGACGGAGACGGCAAAACAGATCTTGTTTTAGGTGCCAGAAACTACAATTCAAGGGCAGGTGCAGCATATATAATTATGGATGAAATTTTGTCCGGTTTTAGCGGAACAGGCAACACTTCCTCTCTACAAGCAGGAAACAATAATTTCAATATCCGGTTTTCCGGACCGACTGCCAGTGCTGACCTTTCTTTTGGAAGCCTTGATATTGGTGATATTGATAGTGACGGTTTGGACGACTTGCTTCTCACAGGTGATGTACTGGACTACAACGGTACTTCATCGGGATCTACTTATATAATTCTTAATTCTATATTAAGTAGTACTTCAGGCTACGAAAACGACCTGCCGCTTTCATCGGTTGAAAACTACACCATCAGAGTAGACGGAGAAGCAGCTTCTCACGCTCTTAACTTCGGCAATGCGTTAGTGTTTGATTATAAAAACGACGGAAATTCTTACAAAGACTTACTGTTCTACGGTTTGTCTGATTATAATAGCCTTAGTAATTCAGGTTCGGTTTATTTAATCTACGGTGAGACACTTTTTAATCATATTAATGCAGGTACTAAAAGTATAAATTTGGCCGACACAGATAATTATGATATGCGTTTTGACGGTGAATATGCCGACGGATATTTGGGCTACTTTAGTTTAGCTACGCTCGATGTCAATAACGATCAAAAAAACGATCTTTTGATGTCGGCATTTAAAGCTTCAGTAGGATATTCATATATTTATCTAAATTATCCGCATTCAATATCTGCCGAAGGCTCTGGAAGTTACGCTTACAAAGCTGTTCCGCTTGTCAAAGGCACAGTTGCCGCAGCTACATCAGTAACAGACATTGCAGGTGTTGAATGGAGCACTACAAACTCCGAATCAGGAAACTGGAACAGCTGTTCCCCGGATGACGGGGTTTTCGACAGCAAGTCTGAAAACTATACTTGTACAATATCGGGTCTTTCTCCGCAAACGGTTACAGTTTATGTAAGATCATTCGACACCACAGGAAGCTATACCCATCCGTCGGGGTATTCAGCTCTTGAGCTTAATTTGCAAAATACTTCAGCACCCGGTTCAGACGGAGCAATTTCTCCATGTTCACCAAATGCTCTTTTTGCTCCTACCATACATTCGCTTACACCAAACTATCTAAATGATGCAGTAACACTTAAGTATTCATCACCAGGCAAAGTTGATCACTATGATATTTCGTATGGTACAAACAACCTTTTCCAGTGGACAGCTCAAATCCCCGCAAACCAAACAACTTATACAATAAGCTATTTGATCCCTGGTATTTCCTACCAGTTTAAAATTAGAGGAGTAACTACCTGTAATGTCATGGGGCCTTGGTCGGTAATTAAAACTACAAATTCAAGCGATTATTTTACTTCTATTGTGCCAACTATTAATCCAAATAATTTTCAGGAGCTTAATCCTAATAAAGAAGCGGTGATTGATAATGGCAATACTGAAACTATTTTTCCGCCCAAAGTTGATGGTTACACTTTAACTCTAACGGTAAAAGATACAAAAAATAAGGCTGTTTCCGGTGCTGCTGTAGAAATTCATTCAGAAGTAAAACAGGGAATTACTAATTCCGAAGGAAAAATAACTTTCGAAGGGTTAACCGAAGGAGAACACACTGTTTTTATTACTTATGGTAATTTTAAAGGCGAAGAAAAAATTAACCTTGAAGGAAACACCAAAAGTTACGAAATCACTGTTGTTGTAGAAGAAAAAGTAAACTTATTAACTAAACTGGTGCTTGCCATCTCACT
Source organism: uncultured Gammaproteobacteria bacterium (assembly GCA_964458085.1). Lineage (GTDB taxonomy): Bacteria > Patescibacteriota > Microgenomatia > UBA8517 > UBA8517 > CAYWFF01. The sequence goes on along the minus strand of CAYWFF010000003.1, from coordinate 16,430 downwards.
TTTTACTGTAATTTTCCTCATATATCTACGACGAAATAAAAAGGTTTTGATTAAATAAAGCAGATATTTTCAACTCTCTCATAAGCCCTCCCGACGGGTTGTTGCATAAAGTACAATAAGGTATAATCAGCTTATGGGTTCTGTGTTTTTAATATTGCAAATTATTTTTTCACTTATACTTATCGCTTTTATTTTACTTCAGGCTAAAGGTACGGGTTTCGGCCGCTCAATGGGAGGGGCCTCATCTTCCTCATTTACCCGAAGGGGTTTGGAAAAAGTAGTTTTCCGTGCAACGTTTATAGTTGCTGCACTCTTCGTCGTTGTTTCGATAGCACAAATTGCTCTCTAAACAAAACAATTTATGTTGAAACTTCGCTACTGGTTTCGATTAATCTTAGCATTTTTAACCCGCTTTAAAGGGCTTATAATTATTGGCGGAATTATCGGTATTGTAATTTTTAGCGCTATTCTTTTGATTACTCCAATTCTTGCACAAAATAAAACACAAAGAATCGGAATTACGGGACGATATCAAACAAATACCTTACCGGCTTCTTTACAATCCATGTTAAGCGTCGGCTTAACCAAGTTGGACGACCAAAACATACCTCAACCTTCGCTTGCTGACTCATGGGAGTTACAAGACGAAGGTAAAACTTGGATATTCCACCTGAAAGACGGTTACATTTGGCATGACGGAACGAAGGTCACAAGCCACACAATTAATTATGAATTCAGTGATGTTGTTGTTGAACGACCAGATGAGAATACTATTATATTTAAACTCCAGGAACCTTTTATTCCGTTTCCTGCAATTGTATCAAAACCCACTTTCAAATCTGGCCTTTTAGGAGTGAGCGATTGGAAGGTTTCAAAAGCCACGGTAAAAGGCAATTACGTCCAGGAAATGCTGGTGGAACACACTAACGGAGAAAAAAAATTGTACCGTTTTTATCCCACTACGGAAAGCACAAAACTTGCTTTCAAGCTGGGACAGGTGGACACCTTGCTGGAACTTCTTGACCCGCAGCCGTTTATACATTGGCCGACAGCAAATGTTGCACAAGATGTTAACAGAGACCAAATAGTTACGTTATTTTTTAATTTCGGGGATGAAAACAGTGTATTTAATAAGAACAATAAGGAACTAAGACTGGCTGCTGCGTATGCCATCGACAAGCGCTTCTGGACAGATGAGCGTGCTTATAGCCCTATTTCTCCAAGCTCCTGGGCATACAACTCACAGGTAAAACAATATAATTTTGACCCTGACAGGGCAAAGGAATTAATGAACGAACTGCCTAGTGAGCTTACCAGCCAATTTCCCGTACATTTAGTCAGCACCCCCATACTTTTACCAATTGCAGAAAAAATTGCCAGCGATTGGAATTCAATCGGTATTGAAACTACAGTGCAGGTTTCGTCAATTATCCCAACCGATTTCCATGTATTTTTGACCATTTTAGATCTTCCCAGTGATCCTGACCAGTATGCACTTTGGCACACGACACAAACAACAAATATTGCCAAATACCAAAGCCCTCGGATAGATAAATTACTGGAAGACGGCAGGCTTACCCAAAATACAGAAGAACGCAAGAAAATATATTTAGATTTTCAAAGGTTTCTTTTGGAAGATATACCGGCGCTTTTTCTGTATCACCCGACTTATTATTCGGTCACCAGAAAATAAGATTACTCAGGCACGTTTATAACTTCTTCTCTTTTCTCCCGAAGGTAGGTGATCCATTCTTCTATAACTTCTATTATTGACTTGAGTGGAGCTTCGATTAGAAAATCCAGAATTACAGAAGCAACGTTAATAACCGACAAGCCTTTTGATAAAATAAATCCGAGGTTAATAAAGGGGAGTGTCAAAAAGTTTGTTACATGGTCAACCAGTGTTTCATTTTCCGGAACCACTCTTAATTTGTTTGCGTTGGCTTTTACTCTAAATGCGAACAGCAACACCAATGACAGGAAAGCAAAAAATATCATTATTCCTAAAACCGTAAACTGGAATTCTGACAATATTAGTGCAATACCTGAAAAAAGAAGAAGGGCTAGGACAAAATAAATAACACCGAATAATTTACTCCAGGAATTGCGTGTTTTATTTACAACAAATTGTATCGGTTTTTCACTTGGAGCTTCATATACTATACGTTTAACTTGGCTAAGAAGAGTTTGAGTATTTTTTTCACCGGGAGGTTTTATGGATGCACCTATCGCTACCATCAATAAGGGCGGCATTATTATATTAAAAGAAATTGGTAACAACCTCAATTCCTGGTATCTGAAAATTTCATAAGGAATTTCAAGTAAAAGTGCAAACACAACTTTTGATATAAATATATACATGACACTTCTTGCAATGCCCCTGTTTACTTTCAACCTCGTTTCTTTGTAGGTTTCCCCGCACAACTCTCTCACTTCATTTTCGAATGCATTTTTTTGCTCTAATAATTTAACAACACCTTCAGAATTTCTCTTAAAAGTTAACTGCAATACTTCAAATGCTGGAACATGCCTTTTAACAATACGGTAAAGTGCCAGCCTGCCTTCAAACTGTAGATGTTTTTCGATTTCGCGGTAAAGCCGGGGAAAGTCTGTGACAAACTTTTCAAGGTCTTTTTCTTTAGCCGTAAGCCAGTTTGGATATTCCAGCAAAAGCAAATGATACCGCATTATTGCTTCATCGGAACGCTGATATGCCCGATGAATAGCCAAATATATTTGAAGAGCTTTTTCATGAGTGTCGAGATTTTCTTCCTGCCATTCATATCTCTCCCTGAACCAGCGGTAAAATAATTTCACAAATAGTTCTCTGTAGGTGGGATCCAGAATATCTTCAATCTCGCTCGACACCACTCCTATAAGCCAATCTTCACGGATGGTTTTGGCAATTGAAGTCTTGGTCTGAGAGAGCAGGTGTATTATGGTTTTATATTTCTCTATGACTTTCTGTACATCTGCTAATGTAGTTTCGGGAACGGAATTGTTTTGTATATATCCTGCCCAAATAAGCTCGCGAATTAAACTTTTCGCAATCTGTTTGCTGTCGGCATTGTTGAACAACACACCCTTTTCCCATAAAAGCCTTTTTGCAATACGTTCAATTGCATTTCGTCTCAGTACATGCTCACCCTTATACTCAACGGTGGTTCTTACCTTTTCATAAACACGCGCAACAACCCCCAAGAAATTATGGACCTCAACCACGTTTTCCGTTGTGTTTTTTTTGGTACCAATGGCGTTTTGATATACTTTTAAAAAGTCCTGCATAGCAGGTGACAGTTTGCCTGTGTTTGCATGAGTTTTGGCTTTTTTAGGTTTATTTTGGTAAAGAGTTGTCATGGGTTTCCCCTCCACTGGATTATACGCGTTTTAATGATTTTATGGAGAATCAACTGCGGATTGCAACGGTTTTTGGTGCACCCAAAGCAGAAAGTGTTTGAAGATAATCTGTAAATGCCACTTTAGTGAAAACTTCTTGGAAATTTTCTTTATTCCCCAAGTCTTCATGTTCCAACTCTAAAGTTTCAAAAATAAGCCCTGCCCGATCGTAAACTGTTGCAAGATCCATATTAAATGCTTCGGAATTTTCAGCATTTTGGGTATCAAAAGTAGTACCTGAAATGAAATTAACGACTGCCACTTTTTCCTGGTGGTGACCTGTTAGTGTGACCACCACACCTTTATCTTCCAAACTTCTCACCCAGGTAATTCTGCCCTTAACTAATTCTGGCGTAACTTTTAATTCGCTGGCTACGTCCACTTTACCGTTTGCAACGACCATTTGGTTTCCGCAACCTTCAGTTCTATTGTTTAATTCATCACTGTCTTTAATTTCTCCGTGTTTATCATCAATGTGAGCACCGATGACAAGTCCGTTATCCGAATAAGTTTTCTCAATTATTTTACGGATTTTTTCTTCAGTAATATGAGGCATAATAATTCTCAACACATCAACCATTCCCAAAGACCCTCCGGCCAGTTGTGCACCTTTATACCGTTCAGCGAATTTTTCCAATGCTTTTCTGCCATCAACACATCTATCGGGATGCTTTGAAGCTAGCTCGACGTAGTAAGGCTCCAACTCAGGAGGAAATAAAATTTCATTAAATCCCGTTTCTTGTATTACTTTTTTAATTATTTCAAGTAATATATTCTTTTTAGTGGTTTCCTTATCCATATTATTTCTATAGTGTTCCACGCGGGATTATAACAGTCAATACGTTTATTGCCAACTGCAAATATATAAAATCATTGACAATCTGCAGTTTTCTTTCTAGAATCAGATGAAAAGTAGAATATTTCTCACGAAAGTGGGAAATTTGTTTTCTAAAAAACTTCTTCTTTTCGTAAGGCAAATCCGATGGCAAATAAAAAAACGGCAAGTATGCCACAAAAAAAGGAAGACTACGCCAAAGTTTTAATGCTGGCTTTTAATGAAGCAAGTAAAATTACAGCCAGTTTAGTCTTTTTTCCGATTGCATTATTATTGTTAGGTGTATTTGTCGATCGTAAATTCGAAACCACACCTCTTTTCATACTTATCGGTATGATCTCAGGCATTGCAATAGGTATTTATCAGGCTACGAGACTTAAAAGTAAATACCCAAATAAAAAATGAAAGAACTGCATATTTCAGTTGCTCCGGAAACCCTATTCCACATAGGAAATATTTCCGTAACCAATTCACTTCTGACTACTGTTATCGTTTTTGCAATACTCCTGGTAATTGCTCTCACCGCAAAACCTAAAGAAAGCTATGGCAGTAAAAACAAATTTGCCCAGCTTTTTGAAATTGCATTTGAAGGACTTTATTCATTTATCGGCAAAATTGCAGGAAAAAGAACCGAAGCTATTTTCCCGCTTGTTGTTACATTTTTCCTATTTATCATTTTCGGCAATTGGATTGGTCTGCTTCCCGGGGTAGGTTCAATTGGAATATATGAGCATACGGCTCATGGCGAAAAACTTATTCCGCTTTTGAGAGCGCCCAGTGCCGATTTGAACACGACTTTAGCCCTTGCCTTAATTTCTGTTTCTGTAACCCAAGCTTTAAGCATAAAGTCTTTAGGTCTGGGAAGCTATATAAAAAGATTTATAAATTTCAGCAATCCTATTAATTTTTTCGTGGGAATTTTAGAAATTATTTCAGAGTTTGCTAAAGTCTTATCATTTTCTTTCCGTTTATTCGGAAATATTTTTGCAGGAGAGGTGCTCTTGGCAGTTATGGTATTCTTAATTCCGGTGCTAGTTCCGGTACCGTTTCTTATTTTGGAAGTTTTTGTAGGTTTTATTCAGGCATTAGTTTTTACAATGTTAACAACAATATTTATTGTAGTTGCGACAGAGTCGCATCATTGAGAGGAGGTGTAACCAATGGAATTGAAAGATTTAGCAACAGCACTCGCTATAGGACTCGGCACAATCGGACCGGGAGTTGGGGTCGGACTTATCGGTAAAGGGGCAATGGAAGCAATCGGCAGAAACCCTGAAGCCAGTAATCAAGTCACGACAACTCTTATTTTATCAGTCGCATTTGCTGAAGCTATCGCAATTTACGCTTTAGTAGTCGCACTTATTATTAAGTTCGTCTAAAAAGTGAGGTGATTAACTATGGAAGGACTAGGAATTGATCCACTATTAATTGGTGTCCAAATTGTAAACTTTGGGTTATTGCTTTTTATTCTGAAAAAAGTTTTGTATAAACCAATGCTTACAACATTAAAAGCAAGGCAAGACAAATTATCTGAAATAGAAAAGGACAGGCAGACAGTCACTAAAGATAAAGAGGTTTTCGAGAAAAAACAGGAAGAGCTTTTAGCTACTTTACAAAAAGAGAGAAAAACCATAATTGCCGAAGCGAAAAAACAGGCAGAACTGGATAAAAAAGAGGTTTTATCCGATGCACAAAAAAAGGCGAAAGAGATTATTTCAAAAGCAACAATGGAAGCACAAAATATCCAAAAAGAAGCAGAGAATTCTCTAGAAAAAAAGGCTTTGGAAATGGCTGAAGTAATGACCGAAAAAGTAATTGCCCAGGTTTTAGTAGGTGAAACACAGAAGTTGACGATAGACACAGCAGTTAAAAAGTTAAACAGTATAAAAATCTGACTTTAAGTTATTTAAGTTGGATTTGACTGACGCTTTTATTCTGCTGTTTCTGGCGATGATTTTTGAGGATAACTTATGGATGCAACTATAATAACTGCTGATAAATTAAATACAGAACAAGAAAAGAATGTTATTGAAACTGTTAAAAAACAGTTTTCAGCAACAAACGTTAATTTTTTGGTAAATCCTGAAATTTTAGGAGGAATGGTGGTTTTAATGGGAGATACCAGAATTGATATGAGTATAAAGGGCTACTTAGAACAATTGAAAGTTAAACTGAGTGATAAATAATTGTTATTAAAAGTTCTAAAAATAATATGGCAAAATCGGAATCTATAAAAAATACAACACTTCAGTCTTTACAAAATGTTAATTTGACAACAACTGTCAAAGAGACCGGAACCATACGTTCACTTAATGACGGTATTGCCTGGCTTACCGGACTTTCGGGTGCTCGTTTCGGAGAGTTAATACGTTTTAAGAACGAAACTTACGGGTTAATCCTTAATTTGGAAACTGACCGAATAGGTACAGTTATCTTAGGCGAATACCACCACCTTCGAGTGGGGGACACGGGAGAATCAACAGGACAGCTGTTAACAATCGGTGTGGGAGACGAAATTTTGGGACGAATAGTCACGCCCTTAGGTGAAGTGCTTGACGACAAAGGCAATTATAAAAAGGACAGGGAAATGCCGGTTGAACGGATTGCTCCCTCAATCATTGAAAGAAGTCCCATAAACAGGCCGGTCCAAACAGGTATTAAAGCAATAGATTCGGTAATTCCTGTCGGGCGAGGCCAAAGGGAACTTATTATCGGCGACCGCGGTACAGGCAAAACCGCAATTACCATTGACACCATCATTAATCAACAAAAGGGAGATATTGTATGCGTATATGTAGCAATCGGCCAAAAGAGATCCAAAGTCGCTCAGGTTGTTCAAAAATTAAAAGAGTTAGGGGCTCTTGATTACACTGTGGTTGTGGTTGCGTCAGCATCAGCTCCGGCACCGCTTCGCTACATTGCACCTTATGCAGGCTGTGCTATCGGCGAGTATTTTATGGAAAAAGGAAAAGACGCATTGGTAATTTACGACGATTTGACTAAACATGCTTGGGCTTACAGGGAACTGTCCCTTCTGCTTGAGAGACCCAGCGGTCGGGAAGCCTATCCGGGTGATGTGTTTTATTTACATTCACGGCTTTTAGAGAGAGCATGTCAACTTGACAAGAAAAACGGAGGAGGGTCTCTAACAGCACTTCCAATCATAGAAACTCAAGCAGGTGACGTGTCGGCATATATTCCTACTAACGTTATCTCAATTACCGATGGTCAAATTTACCTGGAAAGCGACCTCTTCTTCGCAGGGGTCAGACCTGCTTTAAATGTCGGGCTTTCAGTGTCCCGAATTGGCGGAGCAGCGCAAACAAAAGCGATGAAAAAAGTTGCAGGCAAATTGAGACTCGATTTGTCACAATATTATGAACTTGCCACCTTTGCCCAGTTTGCAACCGATCTGGATCCTGTTACAAAAGCAAAAATTGAAAGGGGCAAAAGAATAGTTGAAATTTTAAAACAACCTCAATATTCCCCAATGTCCGTGGAAGATCAGGTAGTTGTCATGTATTTAGTAACAAGCGGCGGGCTTGATACAATTGACCTTAATAATGTCAAGGAGTATGAACAGGAGTTTTTAACCTTTGTTCATGAAGAGTATGCTGATATCCCAAAAGAAATCGCAGACACGAAAGAGTTTAATGAAGAAACCGAAAATAAGCTAGCTGACGTGATTAAAAAGTTTACTGAAGAATTTAAAAAATTACATACTGACTAATATGGCAAATCCCAGATTAATTAAAAAACGCGTTTCATCTATTAAAAATATTAATAAAATCACCAAAGCACTGGAAATGGTAGCGGCATCAAAAGTACAAAAAGCACAGGAAAAAGCGCTTAATGCCAAACCTTTTGCAAGAACAATTTATGAATTGGTACACACTTTTGCCCAAGAAACCGATCCTAAAAACGTTCCGCTGCTTCGGGTACCTGAAAACATAACAAAGACTTTATACATTTTGGTAAGTACAAACAGAGGCCTTGCCGGAAGCTTAAATACTAATCTTTTCCGAGGTCTTCTTGATTTTTTCTCAAAGCACGATATGTCAGAGAAACTATTTGTGACGGTCGGCAAAAAAGGCCGTACACTGGCACTTTCCCACGGATCCCTTTTGGCTGATTTTTCCGAGTATACTCCCCAGCAGGCTGCGGTTGCGCCATTAATCAAACTTGTTACAGAAAAGTTTACAGCTGAAGAAATTGATGAAGTTTATCTTGTGTATAACGATTTTGTTTCTGCATTAAACCAGGAACCGACAATTAAAAAAATTCTTCCTCTTACAACTAAAGAGTTGGCTGAGGAGTCGGCAACAGACGTTATGAATCTGACACCGGATGAAGAAATCACAATGGAAAATACCGCAAGTTATAGTTTTGAACCCAACGCAGACGAAGTTCTGTCTCAGCTTTTACCTTTTTATCTGGAAACTCAGTTAACAAGCATACTTCTTGAAGCAGAAGCTTCAGAACATTCTGCAAGAATGGTTGCTATGAAAAACGCATCTGAAAATGCGCAGGAGCTAAATCTCGCTCTTTCTTTAGAATACAATAAAGCCCGCCAGAGCACTATCACAACAGAGATCAATGATATAGTAACTGCCGGAGCATCCCTAAAACGAAATGAAAAATAATATTGGTTATATCACTCAAATAATAGGTCAGGTCGTTGATGTAAAATTCGACTTAAATATACCTTTGGTAAATAGTGCCGTAACTATCGATTTTGAAGATAAACACTTAGTTGCCGAAGTTCAGCAACAGCTTCCCGGAGGCATAGTAAGAACGCTAGTTCTAGGTCCTACAGATGGGTTAAAACGCGGTATTGAAGTGGTCAACACCGGAAAACCTATTTCAGTTCCAGTGGGGGAGGCGGTATTGGGCAGAATATTTAACGTGCTTGGAGAGCCAATCGACAATAAAGGAAAAGTTGCTTCAGAAAGCACAATGCCAATTCACAGAAATGCTCCCGATCTGATGGCACAAAAGACAAACCCTGAAGTATTTGAAACAGGAATTAAAGTAATAGACCTGATTTGTCCTTTCATAAAAGGCGGAAAAGTGGCGGCATTCGGAGGAGCCGGAGTAGGAAAAACAGTTGTCATTATGGAACTTATACATAATGTTGCAACTGAACACGGCGGCTATTCTGTTTTTGCAGGTGTGGGAGAGCGTTCACGCGAAGGAAACGATTTGTACCATGAAATGAACGATACAGGAGTTATTGACAAAGCTGTTTTAGTTTACGGCCAGATGAATGAGCCGCCGTCAAACAGGCTTCGGGTTGCGCTTTCCGCTCTCACAATGGCTGAACATTTCAGAGATAAAGCAAACCAGGACGTGTTGCTTTTTATAGATAACATATTCCGTTTTGCCCAGGCGGGAAGTGAAGTATCGGCACTTCTGGGCAGAATTCCTTCTGCAGTAGGATACCAGCCTACTCTTGCTTCAGAAATGGCAGAATTACAGGAAAGGATCACGTCGACTCAAAGAGGCTCAATCACATCAGTCCAGGCAGTATACGTTCCCGCAGACGACTATACAGACCCAGCACCTGTTGCCACTTTTGCCCACTTGGATGCATCAGTCGCTTTGGAAAGGTCGCTTGCAGAACAAGGTCTTTATCCAGCAGTCGATCCACTAGCATCTACTTCAACTGCACTTTCCCCCGACATTGTGGGAGATGAACACTATAGAGTTGCAAGAGAAGTCCAAAGAGTCTTACAGCGCTATAAAGAACTTCAGGACATTATTGCAATATTAGGTGTTGAAGAATTGTCTGATGACGACAAAAGACTGGTTTCAAGAGCCAGAAAAATCCAGCGCTTTTTGACCCAGCCGATGTTCGTAGCAGCACCTTTTACCGGCCGGGAAGGCAGATATGTTCCTATATCGGAAACGGTTTCCGGTTTTGCAGAAATTCTTGAAGGGAAACATGATGACAAAAACGAACAGGATTTCTATATGGTAGGTACCATAGATGAAGTAGGACAAGAGTCATGAACTTTCAAATTTCAGTTGTCAGCCTCACCGGAACTATATACGAAGGGGAAGCCAAAAGCGTAACGCTTCCCTCAGTCACCGGGCAAATGACTGTTTTTGCACGCCATATGCCACTTGTTGCTCCATTAACTGTCGGCGAAGTTGTCCTAACAACTGATAAAGAAACTAAAAGCTATGCAATCGGAAAAGGTGTTTTCTCAATTGCCGCAAATAAAGCAAGGCTTTTGATAGAAGATGTCGCGTCCGCCGATGATATTTCAGAGGAAAAAGCAGCGGAAGCCAAAAAACTTGCTGAGGATCTCATAGCCAAAGGAGTCGAAGGAGAAGAGCTTGTCAGTGCTCAGAATATGCTGAGACGCAGCCTGATTGATTTAAAAATCGCTTCCAAACGCAGAAGAAAAAGTCCCCCGATTTCTTAATAAAACTTATTTAACTAAATATCTCCTTATGCCTAAAATGTTTATATATTATTTTATCTAAGGAAAATTTTTGGTGTACTATACTTCCCATATTACTTTACAATTAAAACTTATAAATATAGAAAACCAGGAGCTTTATAAGATTTCAAACGTATTGTAATTCACCAAATGTGGAATAATGAGTATTTAGATTATTTAATACTTCCATATCGCTCTCTTCCAATTGAAAATCGAAAACTTCTAAATTTTCTTCTAAATGACTCTCTTCATCTGCTTTGACGACGGGAACAGTACCACGCTGCAAATTCCACCTTATGAGAATTTGAGCCGGAGATTTTTCATATTTCTCGGCAAGTTCTTGTAAAACCTCATTATCTAATCTTTTAGCACGGGTTAAAGGACTGTACGATTGAATTACTATTTGTTTATCATTTGCATATTGATACATTTCTTCACTGAACCCGAAAGGTGACCATTCAATTTGGTTTACAACCGGCGATACCCCGGTTTCACTCTCTAAATCATCAATTTGTTCGGTTGTATAATTACTGACCCCGATGTCTTTAACCAGACCTTTTTCTTTGGCTTTTATCAAATCTTCCCATAAATTTACCCCCGATCCGTTTTTGGGAGGACGATGTATAAGCATTAAGTCAATATAATCCAAATCCAATTCTGAAAGATTTGATTTGGAACGTTCGAGCGCATTGTCGTTTTCTTCTACTTTAGTAACAATATAAATGTCATTTCGCGGAATATCGGCTTTTTTTAAAGCTTCGCCTATTCCGGGTTGAGTGCCATAATCGCTCGATGTGTCAATCATGGGATAACCCAAACTGATAGCTTTCAAAATAGTGCTTACGGTATCTTCCAGTTGCCATGTACCTAGTCCCAAGACCGGCATTTCATTTCCCGAATGAAGCGAAATTGTTGCGTCTTTTGTCATAAACTAACATACTATTTGTCTTTTATTAAACCCGTATTTAGAAGTTTTAAGAAATCGGTAAGCAGTTAAATTGTATATCGATCTGTAAGTAACTTTCCTTTAACAACAGACCAACCTCTCTTACCTACGTATTACTTTAAGCTTATAAGTATTTCACTTGGGATTCATACTATAAACGGGATATGAAAGGAGGTGATAACACTTGGCACGCAATAAAAGTATGACAGATGATACTGAATTACAGGATGATACTGATATGGGGGAGGCAACCACGGAAGATGAAGGTCAAAAAGGAGGAAAAGCAAATTACAGGGATGATTCAGAGAGTTTAACTGAAGACGAAGCAGTTAGAAGCGATACTGATGACGATATGGACCCAATGTACAGTGAAGAGGATATCATCTAGTTAATTTAATATAAGTGAATTTCGGGCAAAAGCAGGCATCATTAAGTGTCTGCTTTTGTTTTACCAAAAATACAATGTTGACACACAGTTACTTACTATGCATACTTAAAAAGTAATGAAGAGTCAGACTGTCGCTGTTTTAATGATAATCGGGTTCGTTTTGATGCTTCTGGTTTTTATTAAGTCCCGTACTTCTCAGGTTTCAGCTCCGTCGTACGTAACAGACACAACAATACTCGAAGGCGCAAACGCGCTATATGTTCCGGATCAATCACCTGGAGAAGCAGTGTTTGTCTCGCAAGTTGTACTTGACCGTTCAGGTTTTGTGGCAATTCACAACACTGATGAAAACGACGAACCCGGTGAAATCATTGCGGTCAGCGAATTGCTTATTTCCGGAACACATGAAGATGTAGTTGTATCAATTGAAGGCGGAACATCAGCCGGAGATGAGCTCTACGCAATGCTTCACACAGACAACGGTGATGGTGTGTTTTCCCAGGAAGATGATAACCCACTGATGTCTGAAGAAGGAAACCCTATTCTCTCCAGTTTTGAAATCCTCCCCGAAACCACACCGGAAGTGTCCCTCTGAAACAATTACATTAAATGCTTTCAAATATGTGTTTGACAACCGAACAAATTTAGCTAATCATATATATAGATGATTACTTTTTTCCCAAAAGCTACTACCTATTTGCAGGGACTAGATCAGCACGCAGCAGACCCCCTAGACCAGAAAGCATATGAGCTTTTAATGGACGACGCAGCATATGAACGGGCATCTCAAGCACTAAGACGCAGATTTGTCAGGGGAGCTGAAAAAGTTAACGGTATAGACAGAAAGTCACGCCCCACACACATAAAAAGGGTTAAAGATGGTGGACTATATCGTTATTACATTAACGGAGAAAACGGCACTTGGTCTGAACCTGATGAGCGGATTTGGGTAGTTGCCATGTATGCTCTCTGGCAGGACAACAAGTAAATTATAGCTTCAAATGATTTCCACAAAATAAGTTAACCTATATGAATGAAGATGAAAGTGTGCGAATCGCAAACGAAAGACACGCCGGAATTGTAATTAAAAACAACAAGCTTTTACTTATGCACCGCATTAAAAAAGGCTATGAATACTGGGTTTTGCCCGGAGGTCACAGAAGACAAGGAGAAACGGGTGAAGAAGCGGTTTTAAGGGAGATAGCCGAAGAAACTAATATAATTTGTAATAATGCACATTTAATATATTCTTTTAGTGGTTCGGGTTCGTTTAGCGGTCAAGAAGACTGCCTTTATATGTGTACATGGCAAAAGGGAATAAAACCTAAATTAGTCGGTGAAGAGAAGCGAAAAAACAATCCCGCAAATTATTTTTCACCAAAGTGGGTACCGGTAGCCGGTGTTCATAAATTAAATATTCTTCCCCACGAAACATTTGAATGGTTAAAAAACAATTTAATTTAAACTTAAGTAAAGAAAACCCCAAACACACTTCTTTGGAGTATATAAAAACTAACATTTAAGAGTAAACATAAAACCTATAGTTGCATTAAGAGAGTATACTATAGTTTATGCTAAGTGTTGCTATATTAATACCCTGTCACAATGAAGAACGTTCAATCGCAGCTTGTATCAGGTCGTGTTTAAACCAAACACGAAAGCCTGATGAGATAGTTGTAGTAGACGATGCGTCTACCGATAGTACGCCTTTAATTTTAAAAAGATTCAAAAATAATATAAATGTAATCACTCTTCCCAAAAACACAGGCAATAAAAGTTATGTTCAGGAAATTGGCTTAAATTTTATATCTACCGATATTTTTATTTCCACAGATGCTGATACTTTGCTTGATAGAGAGTTCGTCGGGAGAGCCGTAAAAGCTTTTGAAGACCCGGCAGTTTCTGCGTTTGCAGGTTATGTTAAAAGCCTGAAATTTAACTGGCTAACTGCCTGTAGAGAAATAGACTATTGCGTCGGTCAAACTATCCACAAGAAAGCACAGTCTGTTATCAATGCGCTGCTTGTAATCCCCGGTTGCGCAGGAGCATTCAGAACTAAAATTTTCAGGAGAGTCATTACTTTTGATCACGACACAGTTACTGAAGACCTGGATTTTACGTATAAGTTTCATGAGAAAAACTTAAAAATAGTTTATGATCAAGAGGCAATTGTTTATACGCAGGATCCCGGAACATTAAGGTCGTACACAAAACAGATGAGACGCTGGATGGGCGGCGGATGGCAGAACCTGGTTAAACATTTCTCACTTATAAAAAAGCCCCCCAACACTCTGGAACTTCTTCTGATTTATGCGGAAGGGCTCGTCTTTTCAGTCCTTATTTTAATTACTCCCATTATTAGTTTATATTTTACGGTTTTTATTTTGTTATCTCATATAGCAATTTCTATTCTGCTCGCAATTTTAAGTTCTCTGAAAGACAGAAGAATTGATTTATTGCTATATTCTCCGCTTTATGCATTTATTTCATACCTCAACGCTTATATTTTTGTAGAACAGTTTATTGCTCAAGTTGTACTAAAAAAGCAAACGTTAACTTGGTACCAGCCTGATAGGAGGGTAGTTGTATGATAATTCCTGTAGGGTTATCCATGCTGATTCATCTCTCAATAATCGGTTATTCTGCTCTCAAAAATAGATTCAAACGCCATGTATAAAGCTATATTAATTACAATACTAATAATTGTAGGTGTTTTAGTGATTACACCAAACCCGTGGGTTATGCTTCAAAGCGGTAAAACAAATGCAGACTTTGTTAAAAATAAGATTATAAAATGTCATAAATTCTCACAAGTAAATAACCATAATTCTGTTGTTCTTAGAATTGATGACGTCCAAGCATACTCATGGAATGATGTAACTTTGGCAATGACTGAATATGCATTTCTTCATCACATTCCGGTCACTTGGGGCATAATTCCAAAAGGAATTTCAGATGATAAAAGTTTACATAATTTCTATCTTAGAAATTACTGCAACATCGATGTAGCTTTGCACGGCTGGGAACATACACCAGCTGAATTTTCAAAATTAACTACAATTGAGGCAAAGGCTAAAATAACAAAAGGACTTGGTGAATTATATAAATTCGGTGCCAAAGAAGTAGTTATTTTTATTCCTCCTGAAAATAAGTTTTCCAATGGCACTGCTTCCGCAGCGTCTGAAGTAGGGTTAGCGATATCTGCCAATAATGGCAATTTGTTTGACATTCAATCACAAACGTTTGACTATGAAAACAATATCCTCCGTCCGGTAAATACAGTGATAGCAGAATGCAGCAAGGCAATGGTAAACTACGGCAGATGTATTATCATGCTTCATCCGCAAGATTATGCTTCTGGTCAACGAATAGACTATGAGAAATTTAAAAAGTATCAAGAACTACTTACCCAATTATCTGCACTTAACTATTCTTTTTCGACACTTTCAGAAGAAGTCAGTGCAACTGGCAATTTTAGTAGTAACAATCTCATTAGTGATATTGATGAGTAGTTTATCAAGTCAAAACAATAAATTAGATACCCGTACTAAGGCAGTAATTCCTTCACAAGTAATTCAAATTCCAACACCCAATCCACCACCCGATCTGCAATTTTCAGCCTGGATTCCAAACTTTGATACTCCACGAGCCATAAATTCTTTCAGTAAACAGCATCAGTTTTTGTATTCAGTACTTCCTGTAAGCACGATCTTGTTACCTGACCTAACTATACAAAAAACTGGTGTAGAGCTATCAGAACTTATATCTACTAAACAAAGCTCAGATATAAAAGTATTAGCCTCTGTAACTAATCAGCTGGATAGAGAACGTCTGCATTCTTTGTTACAGGACACAGTATCTCAAGAGAGAATCATCTCGGAAATTGTCATGAATGCTAAAACAAATAATTTTGATGGGGTAGATCTGGATTTTGAAAATGTAGTAAGAGAAGACAGAGAAGCGTTTACAAACTTTGTTAGTGATCTAAAAAAGCGCGCAAAACAAAACAAATTGAAATTGTCAGTAACACTGCATGCAAAGTCTACAGACTCAGACGGTTGGGATGGAGCGGGGGGACAAGATTATCATGCACTTGGAAAAATTGCTGATGAAGTTCGCATCATGGCATATGACATTCACACCTTAGGAACTAAAGCAGGCTCAATTATCCCGATCGATACTCTCGATAAAATACTTAACTATACAACTCAAACTATACCGGTTGATAAACTTGTCATTGCTTTTCCGACTTACGGCTATGATTGGTCGAGTGGTAATACTTATTCGCTGCAGTATGAAGATATAGTTAACTTGCAGGAAAAATATCCTGAAAGCGTATTGAGTCTGGATGAGAATTCTTATTCTCAAAAGTTAACTTACTCTATAGGAGGCGAAAGGCATGAATTGTGGTTTGAA
>CAYWFF010000002.1:62632-69714 GCA_964458085.1 uncultured Gammaproteobacteria bacterium | reverse complement strand
CGCAATCGTCATCTTTTGTAATCGAAACTGTAATCGGTGATCCTTCAGGTGAGTGATTAACGGCATTTGTAAGAAGATTCACAATAATTTGAGTCATTCTGTCCCGGTCAAAATGAAGAGTGAAAGAACGCGGAATCTTTAAATAAATTTTATTTTTTGGCGCCGTCGGCTGAAAACTTTCGACTACGTTTTCTACAAATTCAGAATAGTTTTGAAATTCAGAATTTAATTTCAAAAGACCTGCTTTTATTCGCGTAGTGTCCATAATATCGTTTACAAGTTTGGTTAGTCTGTCAGTTTGAGTATGAACGCTTGATAAAAATTCAAGAACTTCATCATTGTTCTCATTTTTCAAACGCTTTTCCAATAGTTGAATGTACGCTTTTATGCTTGCCAAAGGGCTTCTGAATTCGTGACTCACAATTCCCAAAAAAAGTTGCTGCTGATCCCTTTCTTCAACGCTTCGGGTAACATCCTGAAAAAGTTTGATTACCATCTCACGTTGACCGGGATGTGTTGCAGTTGCTTTTATCCGAAGCCAGCGTTCTTCGTCGGTATTTTTGTTTACAAATTTTAAAAGCTGAGTATCTTCTTTCTTCCCTTCAAAAACTTTTGCCGCCGGTAAATCTTTAAAAGAAACTTTTTTACCCTCTTTTGTATAGATATTATATTTTTTGAAAGCTTTTTTGATGCTTTGTTCTTTAAGTTCATTTGTAGAATTTAACTCTAAAATCCTAACTGCAGCCGAGTTCGTATAGACAACTTTTCCGACCTTATCCTCTGCCGTTATTCCATGAGGAACGCTTTCCAATACAGTTTGCAATTGGTTTAAAGTGCGATTAAGGTCAGTTTCCGCATTTTTTCTTTTAATAAATTGGGCAATTTGAAAACTTACCGAGTCGACAATTTTGAAAACATTTTCATCAACCGACCTTTTTTGCGAACTGTAAAATTCAGTAATTCCCAAAACCTCATTTTCATCAATAATAGGAAAAAAGAATGCTGAGCGTAAACTGTTTTTTTTTGCTGCTTTACCCCTCTCTTTTGTTAATTTATTTTCTATATTTTGTATCCAAGTAGCTTTTTTTGATTTCCAGATTTTTCCTATCATTCCCACCCCCGGGGGAAATTCTGTATTTTTGCTTACCTCAATAAACTGCTTTGAAAAGGTAGATTCCGTGCACCAACTTGTTAAATATTTTGCTTTTTTGTCTTTTTCATCAATTAACCACAAGATTCCTAATTCCCAATCGAATGTTTCACCGATTAGTTCTAAAAGTTTTGGAGCGTCTTTTTTGAGTGACTTGGCGCTGGAGAGAGTGTGGGCAATAAGATAGGAGACCACCAACCGTTTTTGGATATCCGTTTGATCATATTCAAAAGCGGATATATCTGGAATATCTACATTTTCAGTTGATGGAGTTAATTTTATTGATTTTTGTTCCATTACGAGACAATTATACGTTGGATTAAACCTGTTTTAAAGCTCGTATAATTGGGAAAATAAATCTGAATCTCAAAAAAGGCAGATAGTTAACCTATCTACCTTTTTTGCCGAATGAAAGCTAGAGCCTGCCCTTACTATAGCTTTAAATTTTAAATTTGGTATCACTGTTTGATAACGGTGATAGTGTTACTTTAGGTTTGAGAGGTAATAGTTTGTCCGTAATATTGTAAGGGTTGCGTAAGATATGCCGAAAATGTCTTGTGATTGTCATTACGCATGTTATAATTCAGCGAATGGAATACTCAGTTCTTGTCGTAGAAGACGATGCAGGAATCCGAAAATATCTCAAGGAGCTGCTATTAGAAAACGGATATGCTGTTCAAACTGCTTCAAACGGGCTAGCTGCCTTAGATCTTATAGAAAAAACACAACCCAATTTAGTAATTGTAGATTTAGGATTGCCCGATATTTCAGGTGAAAGTATCATAAATGATATCAGAAAAAACAATGTTGAATCTGCTATTGTTGTATTAACCGGCCGCGATGCAGTATCAGACGTCGTTCAGGGACTTGATATAGGCGCAGATGACTATATAACCAAACCCTTCACAGCAGAAGAGCTTTTAGCACGAGTCCGGGCTCGTTTGAGACAAAGAGGAGAAAAAGATTCTAAATTAACGGTTGACGACTTGGAATTAGATACCCGCACGATGGAAGTGAAACGTGCAGGAGAACTTATAAGTCTCACACCTCAGGAATTTAAACTTTTGGAATACCTAATGAGTAATCGTGAACATGTTTTGACCCGAGAAATGATTCTTAACCGCATTTGGGTATATTCTCCCGATGTTGAGACACGGGTCGTTGACGTTTACATAGGTTATCTTAGGAAAAAAGTTGATTCTAAAGCTAAAAAGAAACTTATCCACTCGGTTCGCGGTTTCGGGTACGTCCTGAAAGACAAAGCTTCCTGAATTCATCCCTTATAAACTCAGAGGATAGCCAGACATTCGGTATTTTTACCGTTCTTACAAAAATGTTACTCCTATTTCGTGCTGTCTTAACTGATGTTAATTAGTATGTGAAAGCACAAGGTCAGGAGGTGATAGTATGACAACTGTTGTAAATAATACCGGTGAAGGCGGAGGAAGGGGTACCGGGGTAATGGTTGGAATTATTGCACTTATTATTCTTGTATTTGTATTGTTTATTTATGGCTTACCCGGCCGTTCAAACACCGGCAGCCAAACCGCAGAACCCGACACATCAAGCGGCAGTAGCAGCGAGATAAATGTTGATACGCCTGAATCAGTTAACGTGAACTTACCCGATGAATTTGAGGTAAATACAAATCCACCACAAGAGTGATAGAAAAATATTTAACAATAAGACCCGGGGACCAGATCCCGGGTCTTTGTGGTTTTACTTTTAAGATAAATAAACATTTCATTTCTGCCCTTATTGCTTTTTATCACTATCGTTGAAAATTAATATTAATCGGAATTCTATCGAAGAAGCTGATTTTTAATCTAAAGGGGCTTGAAATAAAATTAACAAGTAAGTAAAAATGTTGTGGCTTGCAAACCTCTTTATCTTACTTATTAACTTTTCTTTAATTTTTCCTGAAGCTTTGAAATAATGACGGGAAAGCGCAGTGGCAGTATTATCCAAAAGTAATCGCGGAGTGTCATACGAAGCGCCTATCCAAACTGAACCTGAAGAACTTAATTTGACAGATGAAGCAAAAAACAGTCGAGCGCTCCCTTTTGGCAAAAAGGACTTATTTTGTTCATACAACCCTACAGGTACCATTGAAATTAATGTACTAATTCCTCATAAAAAGAGTTCTAAGTATGAGTAAGAATAACGTAAAGAAAATAATTAATCAGTCCATAAAAATACAGCCCTCGCGAGGGCTGTATTTTGTCAGCGTATTTTCTTAATTTAGGAGAAAGTATAAGAGTTAACTTCCTCTGCACCGTGACTTGAAAACACATCTTTCACCACATCTCCCTGATTCTCTTCAATTTCAACAGATAAAAGAATATCACCTTTACTAATGCGTTCTTCAAAACGTTTCGCTTGTTCTTCAGGTATACCAAGCCCAACAAGCGCACCTACAAGCCCGCCCGCAAGAGCTCCGGTAACCGCTCCGGTCACTGTAGTTGCTGCCGCGCCGGTTAACCCTAAAGCTGCTGCAATGGGTCCACCTACCAACAATGCTCCGAGTCCGGGAATTGTTAGAGGGGTAAGTCCGACTACTAATCCGACGATTCCCCCGATAACTCCACCTGTTCCCGCTCCTTCTACCGCACCAGCAGCAACATTGTCTGCTTTTGAAGTTTCCAAGTCATCTTTAACGCTTGTATCTCTGGCTATTATTGAAATAGTATCCCCGGTAAAACCTTTTTCACCTAAAGCTTCTATTGCTTCGTTTGCATCTGATTTATCACTAAATATTCCAACTACGGTTTGTGTCATATTGTCTCACCCCCTTTCACCAAGTACCACGGCTTAAGGCCGTGGCACTTCACTTGTCTACTTAAACTTTAAAAGTATTAAGCAGAAGCGAGGCTTGCTGCCGAAAAGTCTAATTACAGATCTCTCCCGCAGGATCTACCTCACTTTTATTGTTACGTGATCCATAAATTAGTAACTATATATTTGCTGTTGTCTGAGCGGGAAAGATTATACGAAGCTGCTAAAACTTTTATATTTGATCGATGATTATGTAGCATTACAGTCAGAATAGAGCCGTGACATAAAAGATCAACAAAGAGGGTGTAAGAAAACAGATAGAACGCTAGTTTGATCCTTTGAAGATTTAACTGTTACTTTTTTAATACAAAGGAAATAATGCGGGATAAAATACTTTTATTGCTTTGTTTTCTGAGCATTGTAGAAGAAAGTGGCTTTGACCATACTGATAAAATTAACCATTCTTTTTTTTCATTCTGTTTGGCTACAACTTCGATACGAGACGAACCCCAATTCTTGTAATATACCCAGGCATCTTTTGAGGCGGCATAACGGGACTGATCAGGTTTTTTCCAGGTTGCCCAAGCATCTCCCTGCTTAATAGCACGTTCCTTTAATCGGGAAAGTGCATGGTTGGTCCAAATGATACCACCGTAATTTCTATCCATATGGTTTAAGCAACCGAGCTAACAATTTTTAGAAGTTCACCAGCGAGGACCGCTGACTCGCTCTGCAAAACTTCTTCAATGTCTACTACAACAATGCTTTTAAGATACTGCAATACTTCAGGCGAATATGGTTTCTCTGTTACTAAATTAAGAAATTCATGGTGCTTTTCGTGAGGTAAATGGTTAAGTATCACCGTTACCATGTGGTTATTGACGATTGTGTCAATTAGCTTTGTAACTTCTTCCCGCTCAGAAAATGAAAGAGTTAGCGTTTTTATTTGCTCTTCAACTTTTGAAAGGGATAGTAAATGGTCAAAAAAGAGTGTCATAATGGATAAGCATTTCTTGGTATCTCAGCAATAGGACCCAAAGGGACGGAATTATCAGGATCATCCACAAAAAACAACAGAACTCTCCCCTTTTTGTAACGCGGACCTCCCAGAGCATTCATCACTTCAGGACTTCCTCCGAAATGTTTCCCGGTCCACGCTGCAGGTCCCGCATCTGCAATAGCCGCAACCACAGCATTCCCGCTCTCTGTATCCACAATGAGTACTTTACGATATTTATACCAGTCCCGCAAATATTTAAACCTACTATTCCAGTCTGGTAAATACAAGGTCTGTACAACAGCATACCATTTTTCGGTTTCCTCTAAACTTTTAGTCAACTCTTGGGGTGATGAAGCAAAATAACCCCAAGCACCCCGACCGGGAGTAATTCCCGATGACAAAAACTCTTTATGGTTTGCTACAGAATCACCGGGATAACGGGGCAAATGTTGTTCTGCCCCAATATAGCCGTAAGTAGTATTGAGATGCTCTCCCTCCAGGGTCCCTCTTGCGGGTATACCTAGAGTTGTTTTAAAAACTTGCTCTAAAATCTTTTCTTCATTCCGGCTTAAAGGTCTGGGTCTTTCCGGAAGCAATGAACGTATGGTTTCGACAAGTATTTTTTTCGGATCAAGTGAAGTTGCACTTACAGTCGCATGGTCGGGAAGCCTCAGTTGCTCAATTATTTCTAAAGGGGAAGGTAAGCCTAAATCGGTGGGAGGAGAAAGCAGAAGTGTACCTGTTATCATTCCCGCTCCGATTAATTTACTTGAATGCTCCCGCAAATTTTCCAAAGCCAATCCTTTATTCTGTAAAAATTTATCTACGTGAGGATAGGTGTTTAGGAACTTATCTTTTCTTTTGATATGTTCCTCTTTCAGACGGCGGATAACATCCGCTGGATCAGTATACTTTTGGGCAGTTGGCATTTTTTAGTGCAATTCGGCAAGTCGGGCAAGTGTTTCTTCTTTTCCAAGTATTACCATTGAGTCGTTTAATGGCGGAGTAATTTTTTTGCCTGTAATGGCAATTCTTAAATCCATAAAAAACTTCCCGGTATGAAAGTTGTTTGATTTTACTACCTCCATAAGTTTTTCGTTCATTTCTTCAGTAGTCCAGTTTTCTAGGTTAGAAAGCACTTTTTTGGCAAGAGCGATGTGTTCCTCTCCGTCCGGGGAAAATAATAAAGTGTCAACTTTTGGTCGCTCGAAGAAAAATCCCGCTATATCCGCAAACTCGGACAATTTTTTAATTCGCTCTTTAATGAGAGGTGCAATTTGCCCTAATAATACGGAATCCGCATTTTCCGGTGCATATGGCATAAACAAATTGGTAAGTTCTTCATCTGTTTTTTGACGGATATAATAACCGTTGAACCAATCCAGTTTTTCAGTTAAAAATTTAGGATTAGATTCCTGAAAACCTTCTTCTGAAAATTCTTTTACAAATTCTTCAAGTTTAAAAAGTTCGCGATTATCTTTAGGCGCCCAACCTAAAAGCATCACAAAGTTTAAAAGTGCTTCGGGAAGATAGCCTTCTTCAAGAAACTGTTCGACAAAAACAGAATCCCTTCTCTTTGACAGTTTTTTACCGGTTTCTGCTGATAGAATGTCAGTTAAATGGCCGATTTGGGGAAGTTTACTTCCGATATAGCGAAAGACAAGTAAGTGTATAGGAGTTGAAGGAAGCCAATCGTGTCCCCTTAAAACATGACTGATGTTCATTGCGGTATCATCAACAGCAACTGCTAAATGATATGTGGGGAAACCATCGGATTTTAAAAGCGTAGCATCATAAACTTCGTTCGTATTCCATGAAATCTCTTTTTTGTGAACAAAGTCATAGTATGAAACGACTTTATTGTCGGGAACCATAAGTTTAACTGCACCACTTGTGAGCTTTTTACTACGGCAAGGGTCTCTTAGTTCTGTCGAATAGCCTTTATCTTTAGCATTCTTGGGCGGACATTGGCAATAAAATGCATGGCCTTCGTTTACTAATTTTTCCGCAGTCTTTCTGTAAATACCGGTTTTTTGACGTTCAGATTGAACATAATATTCATCCCAGTCTAAGTCGAAAGTTTTTAATATTTTTTGCAGATCTTCAGTCGCTCCTGCTACTTCTCTTTTTTGATCGGTGTCTTCAATTCGTAAAATA
>CAYWFF010000002.1:3472-62532 GCA_964458085.1 uncultured Gammaproteobacteria bacterium | reverse complement strand
ATTAAATATAGAGAGCTGGTGGCTTTGATATGCTTGAAATCTGTTATAATATTTGCATGGCCAGTTTAACTGAAGTCGCCATTACGTCCCGGAAAGTCATACGCTATAGCGTTTATGCTGTTGTATTAATTATTGTAGGCAGGCTCACTTTGACAACAGGTATTTCTATTTACCAAAGGCTGTTTCCGCCTCCCCCTCCTCCGCCGACGGTTGCTTTCGGCAAACTACCTTTTCTTCCGATGCCGGAAAAAACACCTGTTACCGGACTCAGTTTTATGCTTGAGACACCCACAGGTAATTTACCCGAATTCCCCAATCAAATTCCAGTCTATTTTATGCCATCTCCTGTTTCTAGCTTAAACGCGCTTGATAAAGCAAAAGACATTGCAGGAGCTTTAGGATTCAATAAAGAAAGCGGCAAAATTGTCGTCGAAAACGTGCCAAACGTATATGTGTTCACTAAAAATAATTCAACTTCAAATTTGACTATAAATATTATTACAGGAGTTTGGTCCATAAGCAGGGACCTTCGAAGCGAACCGTCGCTGGTCAGCAATCAAGCACCGCCACCGGAAAATGCAATTCAGACTGCACAGTCGACACTTAGGCTGCCGGGCCAGCAAACTGCAGACATGACCGGAGAGCCCAGGACCCAGCTTCTGAAGTTGGAAAGCGGTAGTTTAGTGTCTGCAGTTTCGCTTTCGGAAGCTAATATCACAAAAGTTAATTTATTCAGAAAAGCATTCGGTCCTGAGGGTGAATATCCGAGTGTTACTGCGGAATTTCCCGATCAGGCAAATGTATGGTTTTTGCTAAGCAGTACAGGCATACCCGGAATAATTGCCGGAGAATACCATTATTTCCCGATTGATGAAAAAACCTTAGGAACTTATCCTACTATTACAGCTCAACAGGCGTGGGATCAATTAACTGCTGGCAACGCTTACATAACCAATATAGGCAACAATAGTGCCAACTCACAAATTACCATAAGAAGAGTTTATCTGGGCTACTTCGATCCCGGACAGTACGCACAGTTTTATCAACCGGTTGCAGTATTTGAGGGAGATAACGAGTTTGCAGCCATTGTACCCGCCATCACTCCTGAATATTACGGACAGGAATAGTTTTTATTGAGAAGTTAAGTTGGTTATTTCATTAAAATAAGGAGCAATTGGTTCCCAATGATACTCTTTGTAAAGCCATTCTATAAGTTCTTCCGACTCTCCGAAACGATCTTGACTGCTGAGAAGTGTAATAACAATTCTTTTACCTTTTCTGTCTACATAAGATACTAAGTTTTCCCGTGCGTTTTCAGTCCAGCCGGTTTTAACACCTTTAACGCCTTCAACTTTTCCCAAAAGTTCATTGATGTTTTTTAAACGGTGAACTATAGTTCCTTCTACGTTTGTGACTGTTTTTGTGGGAGTTGAAACCATCTTCAGAAAAAGCGGTACTTTTAAAGCAGCCTGTGTTGCCCGCACCATATCACGTGCAGTAGACACATGGCCAGTGTTTTCGAGACCAGTAGGATTTACAAAGTGAGTATTGGACATTGAAAGCATATTTGCTTTATGATTCATGGCAGCAACAAAAGCTTCCCTTCCGCCAGGATAGTTTAAAGCCAGAGCTTCAGCTGCATCATTTGCGCTGTAAACCAGTAAACCGTATAAAAGATTTTCAACTGTTATAACTTCCCCCGGAACGAGAGACATTTTCTGACCGTCAATTTGCAATAAACCAACTGTTAATGGCATATCCAGAGGATAAAAATCCATTGCTACAAGTGCAGTAATTATTTTTGTAGTCGAAGCAGGCAAAAGTGCCAAGTCGGGACTTTTTTCATACAATATAACTCCCGAATCTATATCAACAGCTAAAACCGACTGGGCAGAAAAAATCGGAAACGACGAGTGCGCGGATAAAATAGGTATGGAAGGCAGGTCGCTATAGGTATCAGTTGCAGCAAGAACTTCAGAAGTTTTAGGGAAAGTAACCTTAGTATGTTCCGGTTTTTTGTTAATTGCCAATGTGCTGGAAGCGATTGAAACAAATGAAAACATCGAAAGAAAAAATAAATCAGAAAAGATAAGAGGGTTAAGTTGTGGTTTCTTTTTTGCCATGAGGGTAACTACGGATTAGGATACTACAGCCCTGTAAATAATTTAAGTATCAAACTATTTTTTGTTAGTCTTGACACTAATATGTAATTCTTTCAGCTGGTCGAGAGTTGCAGAACTAGGAGCGTTTAAAACTGCGGTTTGTCCGGAAGCACTGGTTGGAAATGCCATTACTTCCCTGATACTCGGTTCACCCAAGACAACAAATATAAATCTATCCAGTCCGGGAGCGATTCCACCATGTGGAGGCACTCCGTATGTAAACGCAGTCAGCATGTGTTCAAATTGGGCTTTTTGTTCAGAGGAAAAACCAATAAGGTCAAATACTTTTTGCTGTACTTCCGCTTGATGAATTCTGATGCTTCCTCCACCGACTTCGAATCCGTTTAAAACTAAATCGTGTTGCAAACCCCGGACTTTTCCCGGGTCAGTTTCCAAAAGTGGTACATCATCAGGATGTGGCGATGTAAACATATGGTGAGACGGAGCCCATTTGGCACTACCTGAACCATGGAAGAAATCTTCTTCTGATTGCTCCGTAAAAAGCGGAAAATCAATTGTCCAAGCAAACGCCAATTCATTGGGATCGTTTTTGTTTTTGCGAAGATCAGGTTTATCGGTTTTGTATTTAGCCATCGCATCTTTATGAGAAATTCTTGGCCAGGGAGTTTGAGAAATATGTTTTTCAGGAAAAAGTTCCTCTACAAGTTTTGAAAATAATTCCTCTGTTAACAGAAGAATATCTTCCTGTGTTACAAAAGACATTTCGATATCAAGTTGAGTAAACTCACCGTAAGCTCGGTCTTTTCTTGGGTCTTCATCCCGGAAACACCTGGCTAGCTGGAAATAGCGTTCATAACCCGCAACCATTAATAATTGTTTATACTGCTGAGGGGATTGGGGAAGAGCATAAAAATTTCCCGGTTGCAAACGGGAAGGTACGAGAAAATCTCTTGCTCCCTCAGGAGTAGTTTTAGTAAGAATTGGAGTTTCAATTTCCACAAAGTCCCGGTCCCACAAAAAATTCCTGACAAATTTGGCAGCTTTTGACCTCATTCTGATGTTTCTCGCCATGCGTTTCCGCCTAAGGTCCAAATAGCGGTATTTCAACCGTACCGCTTCATCAATGTCATAGCCATCGGTTTCCAGTGGAATAGGAAGTTCCCGGGCAAGGGAAATAACTTTCAATTCTTCAATTTGCAATTCAACTTTTCCTGTTTCGATACTTGGATTAATAAGTTTTTCGGGACGGTTTACTACTCTACCCGTGACTTCAACTACGCTCTCAGGAGTTATTTTCGGTAAATTTGCTCCAACACATTGAACAATCCCGCTTCTGTCCCTTAGATCAAGGAAAGTTATCTTGCCATGATCTCGGACAGTATCAACCCAGCCTTTAAGGGTAACTAATTCTTCGACTTTTTCAACTGTTTTTAGGACTAATGTTCTATCCATTTTCCATAAATATATTGTATCGCATTTTAAACACAAAAAACCGCTCTTCCTTTATGTAAGGACGAACGGGTCGTGGTGCCACCTTACTTTATACTTGTATAAAAATGCAAGTAACTTAATTTAGCTGTAACGGGCATTTCCCGGAGAGGTCTAATACCCATTTAAAAAGGGTTTCTTCTCTCAGCGCTCTTTTCTGGAAAGATTCGGTTAAAGTCAGTTAACCTAATTTCGCTTTGGTTGGATTATAGTTGTAAGAATTTATAAAGTCAACGCTACACTTGTAAAGAGGATTTAACATGTGTATAATACCTCCATTATTATGAATTTGTGGCACACCATTTATACTTTCCTTCAAATCCGCAAGATGCGGACTGGAGGTTTAGTGGTGTAATAGTAAATTAATATTTAAAACCTAAACCTCCTAAAGAAAACAGGAGGTTTTTTTTATTGTTTATTTTTTAAATAATGGAAAGAAAAGAAAGCTTTAATCACGTAACAAGAATTTCCTATTCCGATCTAGGAAAAGTCGCTGGTGTAATATTTGATGCACCTATGGTTTTATTAAAAAACGGTTTAGATGAAGTTGATGTTGAAAAATGGGAACTAAAGAAAGAAACAACTATAGAGATACTCAACGATCCGAATGCGGATCTTCTACAAAAAAATTACGCAGCACGAAAACTCACTCGTATATGTAATGATTTAAAACATAAGTTTTTACCAGATACAGGTGCTACTCATACTTTAAATGGCCTTAAAACAGCAGATCTGGCGGCTCAATTAAATATTGTAAAGTTGGCCGATGAAGGTGTCGCCAACATTGCCTCTCGACTTTTAACTGGTCAGCAAAGCTACATAGATACAGACATTAATGGTGTTACAATTTCTTGGTTTTAAATATTAACTTAAATCCTTTTTAATTTTACTTTTAGCACTATTTGTGGAAACAAACTTCAGCCAATCTCTGGAAGGTTTTTTGGGATTTTTAGTTTTTAAAATCTCAACCACGTCCCCGCTTTTAAGTTGATAATTCAAAGGAACCATCCGGCCGTTCACTTTTGCAGCTTGTATAAAATTCCCCAAATCAGTATGGACTGCATATGCAAAGTCCACAGGGGTTGCGCCAGTGGGGAGATCAAACACATCGCCATTGGGTGAAAAAATAAAATTCCTTTCTTTCAAAGCGTCGAATTTGACTGCCTCCATAAATTCTTTGGAGTCAGAAATTTCCCGCTGCCAAGAGGCTAATTCTTTAATCCAGTTAAGCTTTGATTTAGTTGCCTGGACTTTCCCTTTTTCTAAATGGCTGTCTGAAACACCTTTTGTCTTGGCATCACTATATGCCCAGTGGGCTGCCACTCCGTGTTCGGCCTGATCATGCATTTCAAAAGTTCTGATTTGCACTTCTGCCATTTTGCCGTTTGGTCCGAATACTCTGGTGTGAATTGACTGATAACCGTTGGGTTTGGGTTGAGCTATAAAATCAGAAATCCCCAGTTTGGGTACCGGTTTATAGGTACTATGAACAATTCCCAAAGCAACATAACATTCAGCTACAGAATTTGTCAGTATCCTTAACGCGATTATGTCGTGAACTTTTTCAAAGTCCCAATTGATATTGGGTCTTTTTAATTTTCCCCACAGGGAATATAAATTCTTTTGTCTTGCCTGAACAGTCACTCTTATTCCTTCCTCAGCAATTGAGCGCAGAAGAGTGGTTTTCATTTTTTTAATCCGTTTCGCAGCTTCTTTGTAGTATGATGCCGAGCCCTTTTTTACTCTTTTGTACGATCTGGGGAACGCATAAGGAAATGCCAATTCTTCCAATTTACTTTTTACTTGCCCCATCCCAAGCCTTTCCGCAAGCGGTGCATATACTTCTAAAGTTTCAACCGCAATCTTTTTTTGCTTATCTGAAGGCAATGCATATAGTGTTGAGACATTGTGGTGCCTGTCTGCCAGCTTTACCAG
Source organism: uncultured Gammaproteobacteria bacterium (assembly GCA_964458085.1). Taxonomy (GTDB): domain Bacteria; phylum Patescibacteriota; class Microgenomatia; order UBA8517; family UBA8517; genus CAYWFF01. Next base: position 56,986 of record CAYWFF010000002.1, on the reverse strand, counting down.
TACTACACGTAAGTCCTTCGCCATCGCTAAAAACATTTTGCGTAAGTTTTCTACAAAGTCCTGAGATCTGCTTCCCCGCAGTCTTAATGCGGATACTTTGGTTACTCCTATAACTAGAGTTGCAACTTCTTCGCCGAATTCTTTAGCTAATTCTTCAAAAGTAACTCCTGCATCTTCAATGGTGTCATGCAAAAGACCCGCAATGACTGACGCCGTATCAAGTTTCCAGTTTGTTAACTCCTGAGCTGTTGATAAAAGATGAGTGGTGTAAGGGTCACCTGTTTTACGCATTTGACCGCCATGAACTCTTTTCGCAAACTGCCACGCCTTTTCAACCTGTGGAAGTTCAGGAGTGTCCTGGTAACTTTTAAGTGTTGCCACTAATTCACTGTACTGTTTATCAATGGTTGTCAAATGTTTCATTAGGGTTCAAGAAGTATAAGCAAATTACGATCTTACGATCAGAATTTACTTGAGCAATTATAAACTATTTAGCCTGAAAACCAATATCACGGATTTTCAGTTGTAAATTAACGTTGCCGTTCCATACATTTTCTTCAACAGAATATACAACTGAAAGTTTGGTTTCTGGTGTAATTTTGGGAAATACTGAACCCAAATTAAAACCGATTGCATCAACTAGAGTTTCACCATGTATAAGTTTTAATTTTAAATGTTTATTTTCCCGGCCAACAGATCTTATATCCAAAACTCCGACATTGTCAGTTACAAAAGTTGGCGTTGGATTGCCCAAACCAACCGGTTCGAATTCGTTAAGTTTAGAAACTAATGAATCTGTAATTGCAGAAAAAGGTATGGCAAGGTCAATTTTTTTGCGCTTTGTAAGAATATCGGCCGTGAGGAGTTGCTTGGCTATCTCATTTAATTTTGCAATGAAAGTGTCGATTTTGGCTGTTTCAATTGTAAAACCAGCGGCCATAGGATGACCTCCGCCTCCGACAATTAAATCCCCTGTTGCTCGAATTGCGTCAATTATATTAAAACCGGTAATTGATCGTGCAGATGCTTTGGAGAGGGTATCGCCTTTTGATAAAACGATTGCAGGAAGGTGGTAATTTTCAACAAGCTTACCTGCAGCAAGCCCTATTACACCTTCATGAAAAGACTCGTGCGCAACAACTATTACTCCACCGGACCAATCTGTTTTACCGGCAATGATTTTTGCTTCCGTTAAAACCTTTTCAACCACCATTTGACGTTCTTTATTTGTTTTTCCTAAAACTAAAGATAATTGTCTTGCTCGTTTAGGATCAGGAGTACATAAAAGTCGCAGTGAATCCATACCGTGTTCCAATCTACCCATAGCATTAATTCGTGGAGCCACAATAAAACCAATGTCATAGCAGGTAATTGCTCCTGAGGTTAATTGTGATTCAGTAAATATATGTTGCAGACCCACTCTTTTACTTTTATTAATCGCAGTTAGTCCATGTTTTACTATAGAGCGATTAGGACCAATTAAAGGAATTTGGTCAGCAATTGTTCCTATAGCTGCAAGCTCCAATGCATCACCAAAAGGAAGTTTATCATCAGAAATTTTTAAAACACGGCGTATTTCTCTGGCAAAAAACCAGGCAACTGCTGCACCGCCTATGGCAGTTGAATGAATAACTGCGTAAGCTTCAGGGTAAATTTCCGCAGGCTGGTGATGATCTGTAATAATTACATCTATGCCTAAACTTTGAGCTTCCGCAATCGCTTCATGAGCTACAATGCCGTTGTCTACTGTAATAATAAGTGAAATATCTTCGCTATCTTTGAGCTTTTTTATGGCATCAGATTTTATGCCATAGCCTTCAGTAAACCTGTCGGGTAAATATGGCTTTACTGATAAACCTAAAGAGTAAAGTGTTTCCCATAAAACTCCTGAAGCGGTAATGCCGTCAGCATCATAATCCCCGAAAACTATCACCTTTTCCTTATTTTGTAGTGCCACCCTTATTCTTTTTATCGCTTTTTTTATAGACTCACTTTTTAATTCAACATCCTCTAAAGTGAGATCATTCGGGTGAGGCGGATTAAAAAAATCTTCTTGAGCTTTCTTGGTGGTAAGACCGCGGTTTGCAAGCAGTATTTTTAAAATTTGTTCTTCGGACTCAGGTGTTTTTTTTGACACCATCTCCCATTTGGCACCACTGACAGTTTCTAATTTAGGTTTTTTCATAATTATCCTTTCATTCTCTTAATGAAGTATAATAAACCCAGAATGAAAGTAAATGTTCCGGTGGAAGTAAATACAATTATTGAAAAAGTTCAGAAGGCTGGATTTGAAATTTATATTGTAGGCGGTGCAGTAAGAGATGTTATTCTGAAAAAAGATGTGTATGATTGGGACCTGACATCAAACGCAACTCCTGAGGAATTGGTGAAGTTGTTTCCTGAGGCATTTTATGACAATGCCTACGGAACAGTTGGCATAGCAAGTGAAAGCGGTAGGCCATTCGAAATTACAACTTTTCGAACTGAACACGGTTATTCCGACTCCAGGAGACCGGATGAAATTTCTTGGGGGAAAACTTTGGCAGAAGACCTGAAAAGGCGCGACTTTACAATAAACGCGATGGCCCTAAAACCGCAGGATAAAATATACGAATTCGAACTTATTGATTTATATGAAGGTCAAAAGGATCTGGAAAAAAAATTAATAAGAGCAGTAGGAGACCCGCAGGAGAGATTCCAAGAAGATGCTCTCCGTATGATGCGGGCAATTAGAATTGCTGCAGAGCTTGACTTTGTTATAGAGCCAGAAACTCTTGAAGCGATTCAGACAAATGCTGCGCTCATCCATAAAATTGCAAAAGAACGTGTTCGGGACGAACTTCTAAAAACTCTTGCTTCAGCCCATCCTTATGAAGGCATGCTTCTTTTCCGGGAAAGCCATTTGATGCAGGAAATATTACCGGAACTTGAAAAAACATTCGGCGTTGATCAAAAGTCTCCCGGCAGACATCATATTCACGATGTTGGAACTCACAGTTTACTTTCTTTAAAGTTTTGTCCCGCAACCAACCCAATAGTCAGATTTGCATGTCTGATACATGATATCGGCAAACCCCTGACTTATAAAAAACTGGAAAGCGGTGTAATAACTTTTTATAACCATGAAATGGTTAGTACCAAAATTGCCAGAAGAATTGCAGATCGATTAAGGCTTTCCAATAAACAAAAGGAAAAATTAGTTACTCTTGTTCGCTTTCATCAATTTACAGTTGATGAGCGGCAGACCGACTCCGCGATCAGGCGCTTTATCCGAAATGTAGGCAAAGAAAATTTAGCTGACATGCTTGACCTAAGGGTAGGTGACAGACTGGGTGGCGGAGCTTCAGAAACTTCATGGAGATTGGATGAATTTAAAGAACGCTTAACTGAAGTGCAAAAGCAGCCTTTTACCGTACATGACTTAAAAATCACAGGACATGAGGTGATGAAAGAGCTAAAACTTTCCCCCGGGCCAAAGGTTGGAGAATTATTAAATGAATTATTTGATGAAGTAGTTGCAAAAAAGATTGAAAATAAACGACAAGAGTTACTTAGAAGGCTTAAAGAAATTTCACTCTAAAACACTGCAGGTACTCCATAGTCCCTTGTTTTCTTTCCTTGCTTGCTGCTCTGCTAAACGGAATTTTTCCTGATACTTAACGTCCGGAGGAAAAGTTGCAGAAACAGCATATCCTTCGGAAACTAAGACTTCATTTACCATCACATCATCAATATAAACATAGCGCAAAAGTCTTCCGTAGCGATCGGTTTCTGAGACGTCTTTCTCCAGCCTGACAAATTTATCTTCTACCAATTCCCTGTTTTTATTTTTTGCTTCACTAGCGAAACACTCATTTTTCTTTTGCGGGCTATTGGTTTCAGGAGTATCAATGCCAATATAGCGCACCTTTTGACCGTTTAATAGTTCTATTGTATCGCCATCGATTACTTTACTTACCACCAAAGAATCCTCATTACTACTTCCCAAAGTCTCCCCTGTAGGAAAAAAAGGAGTGATAAATGGTTCCAATATTTCTGGTGAAATACTGGTAAAAGTTTGTGTCAGAACAAAAAAAGCAAGAATAAGTACTTGTGAAGCAATTGCAAAAAAGGCAGTTTTTTTCTTCATTTATTTTTTTTGTTTTCAAACTGCGACCACATAACTAAAAATGGGACAGCCACAAAAGGTGAAGAGTAAGTTCCTAAAACCGTTCCCACTAACAGAGCTAGTGCAAACCACTGCACAGTTGTACCCCCCAGAAGTACCAAAGCAACCAACATAAATATAATAGTAAAGGAATTATTTAATGACCGAACCATGGTTTCTGTAATTGCCCGGTTGGCCAAAATGGAAATATCTCCGCCTTCTTTTTTCTGGGTTTCACGAACCCGATCATACACAACAATGGTATCGTGTACAGAAAAGGAAAGTATAGTCAGCAACGCTGTAACAAATAAAAAGTCTATTTCTACTTGCATTAAGTGACCAAGTAAAGAATAAACGCCGACTAAAATAAATGTGTCATGGAGCATTGCAAGAATTGCGGAAGTGCCGTATTTAATACTTTTAAATTGATAAGCAATCCAGAGAAGTATTGCACCAGTTGCAAATGCTATCGCATAAACGGTTTTTTTAATAAGTTCCGGACCAATGGAAGGTCCTACTGTTTCAAATCGGCGTTCTTCCAGCTCCCCAGCATAGCTTTCCACGGCTCCTCTGACTGTTTCTTTTTCTTCTCCGCTAAACGGCGGAAAACGTAAAAGATAAGTATTGTCGCTTGTTTTCTGAATTGAAGCTACATCTAAACCTGTTTCGGTTATTACTTTAGTTAAATCTTCAGTTGACACTTCCCTGCTAAATGCATATTCAATAATAGTCCCTCCGCGAAAATCCACACCAAGCCGAAGCCCCCAAAGGGTGAGACTTATTGTGCTAACAACAATCATCACAAAAGACAGCGCCAAAGTAATTTTTTTATATTTCAACCAATCAATCATTTTTCTTATCTCGCTTTCTTTCAGTAACTAAAACCCGCAGTAAATTCCTGGAAACAACAATTCCCGTAAACATACTGACAACTATTCCCAATGCCAAAGTAATTGCAAATCCCCTGACGGGACCTGAGGTGTGAAGAAAAGAAAAGTCCAATGGATTTGCAAGAATAAATGCAGTAACCAAAGTTGCGATATTTGCATCACGTATAGAATCCCAAGCACGTCCGAATGAGACTTCCAAAGCATTACGAAAATCCCTACGCTGGCGTTCTTCTTTAAACCTTTCAAAAATAAGAATATTAGAGTCGACAGCCATTCCGACGGATAGTAAAAAGCCTGCGATCCCGGGAAGCGTTAACACGACCGGAATCAATTTATAAAGAGCGAGAGTTATAATGCCAAAAATTAGTAACGCAATGCTTGCAATTATCCCCAGTTTGCCATAGATAAGAACCATAAATACTAAAACCATTCCCAAACCGATTAATCCTGCTCTGATACTCCGTGCAACCGACTCTGCTCCGAGCGTTGCACCAACAGTTCTCTGTTCTACCAAATTCACCGGAACCGGAAGTGCTCCGGCGTTTAGCTGAATTGCAAGTTGTCTGGCTTCTTCAAGAGTAAACTCACCGCTTATTTGTGCAAAACCGCCTGTAATTTTATCTGATACTTGAGGAGCGGAAACAACTTCATCATCAAGCATAATCGCAACAGGTTTTCCGATGTTGCGTTCAGTAATGTCGGCAAACTTTATTGCCCCCTCATCGCTAAACGATAGAGAGACTGCGGGATTTCCGGTAGTCTGATCAAATACAACCTCTGCTTGCTCCAAATCCCCCCCAGTCAGATCGGTAGGTATAATTCCGGGAGTTTCTTCCGTTCCGATTTCTGCAAACACCAATTGCGCGGTTTTACCGATTAAACCAACCGCCTCTTCGGTGTCGCGAACTCCCGGTAACTCTACTAAAATTCTGTCTTTCCCTTCGAAAGACGAAACTTGTATATTGGGTTCAGATACCCCAAAAAGGTTCACGCGTCTTTCAATGACATTTCGTACGGACTGGATCGCTTCAGTTTTTTTACTGCTGTCAATGCCACCCGTATCGGCTTCAAAAACTAAATGACTGCCTCCCGCAAGGTCCAGTCCCAATATCAGATCAAACTGTTTGCTTAAAGAAAAACTTCCGATACTAAAATTCAAATCTTTTCTGGTATAGACGGTATCGAATTTTGCTCCAAACATTGAAAATTTTATAGGTACGCTTTTAGGTAAACTTATATAACCCGCAACTAGTGTAGCAAAAAAAATTATAAGTACTTTTAAAAGAGGCTTTTTCATGGGGTTATCCGACTAAGTCTTCTTCATCTCCAATTATCATGGTGCGGCTGCCTGCGAGAATTCCCAAAAGGAACGGGTCACGTCTTTTCTTTCGGAAATCCAATTCTTCCCTGCTCATTACAGTATAGTTTATCTCTTTCCCCCGTTTCGATTCCTCTTTTCGAATAATAGCTGCCAATTCAGGAATGAGAACGTCTCCAACTAGCAATATATCAACATCGTCTTCCCGCTTCCTCGTTTTCTTCCTAACAAATCTGCCTGAAAACATAACATAACCGACTTTGCCGATTTTATTTTTGTTTGCAATAATTTCTGCTCCGAGTCCGGTTGTTTTGGCAACTATCCCGATAAGGTCTCCAAAAAAAGGATAATCAGCTCGCGGCCAATAATATAATCGATTCCCCCTGTTTTCTCTTTTAAGAATTCCTGCTTTATCCATTCGCTCCAGCTCACGCCTGACAGCATTGATTTCTTCTTTAACCTCCCTGACAATTCCCCTAACGTGATACATCTCAGATGTATCAGACAGGAAAAGTTCAAGTATTTTTATACGGACTTTTGAAGTAATAATGTCGCTTAATTCAGCCATTGATAGAGTGAAGGGCAGGAGATTTAGTATGTAATTTTATTGTCATCTGCAACCGCTTCGATCCAAATCGGACCACGAACAAAACTTATCTCCCTACCACTTGCGTCAGAGAATACTGTCCGGGCAGTCGCACGTGTTTTTTTCCATGTACCCTTTATAACTTCACCGTTTTGAAAGATGAGGGCATCTCCTGAACCTATGGTCTCATAAAACATGTGCTTTTCCTCATCTACCGGACCGCGTTCTGTTACCTGCATTATAACAACATTTTGGGCAGTAATCTGCTCTTTGGTTTCATTATCAATGTGGGGTTTACCGCCATTCTCCCTTTTGTAGTTATTTGCGGCTTTATCGTAATTCCAAGTGACATTATAGTCACTGTTGTTACTAAAAGCGAACGATACGGAATCATAATCCGGAGAATTAGCTGCTTTTCCGTCAGTGAATTTCCAATCGGTAAATGCAGCATCCCATGCTTTTCCGTCTTCGTCCGTTGCTCCGAAACCCCTCTCCTTTGCTTCATCAAAAATCTTATCCGTGAAACCTACTACAGAATGTTCCCAGGCAGCCTTATCTCCCAATCTGAATTGGTCCCGTACGATAACCGGATAACCGATATTTGTTCCGCCGTCAAAATCATTACCTTTAGCATATCTCCAACCCATAGTACTTAATAGTTGAAACGCATCAACTTCACGGGCAGTTTGACCTCTGGGTTTTACTCCTCCGGGACAATTATTGCAAATATTATTCGCTCCTCCGATATGAACAAAAATAGGAGATTTACCGTACTCCGCTGCCCAATTGACTAAATAAACCCTCGCACTTCGAACAGGAGCAATCTTCACTTCTTCAGCAGCGGCACCGCAGTAAAAGATAGACAGAAACCTTGTTATTCCGCCTTCTGCAACTATTTCGTATACGATATCTGCTTTAGATAAACCGGACTGAGGTCGGGAATCAAGATGGTTTTCAATTACGGCAGCAATGGGTCTGCGGGTTTCCCAGATATCTTTCTCGGGCTTACTGTACATTGCACCGTTTAGGGGACAAATTTCAGTTTTGGGAAGAGACGGGTCTATACGTGATCTATTTTCGCTAACATTTTCGGAAGCAAAGCCTCCTGAAGGATCGGCTTTAAGATAAGAAAAAACTGCGTAGGACAAACCGCTTGACAGAAGATACAACCCAAGAAAGGTCGTTAAAACCATTAGTTTTTTAGATCCGTTTACCATAATTATTTATTTTAGTGCTAAAGTCAAAGCTTTTTTTTCTTCCTTAGAAAGATCGTATTCACTTTTTCCGGATTTTATCGGTTTGACATACAAACGCGTTCTCTCCCTTGCATGTAAACCTGTTAGTATAAATCCGTGTTCAAGTCCTGTAAGAAGGGCAATTGAGAAACTATGGTCTCCGCCTACTTCATTATAAGGATTATAGCGGACCAATCCTACTTTTTGGACATTAGTCAAATTTAACGATTGCTGGTTTGAAAGCTCTTTTCCTAAATCGCTTATTGCTTTCTCGTTTTCATCTTCTTTTTTGATTACTTTTTCTAAAATCTTTAATAAATTACCTTCCGGAACCTCTTTAGTTAACTTGTTAAACCGTAAATAAATTAACCATAAAACCACACTCAGTACAAGTGTCCATACACCAATGATACTGACTAATATATTTGAAAGCTGCATACCAAGAATTCCGAGTACGAATTTACCTCAGCCATTGTGGCACCTTCCCATCTCACTGTCAAGCAACAGCAATCCTATTGTCTTTTCGTGTCCACCAGTTACAATGAGGTTGTAAAAAATGGCAAAACGACGAACTAAAAAACAAAAGGAACAGGCAAAAAAGAATCATGGTGCTATTCATTGGGAGCCTGGTAACAGCATTTCTGAGGCTACTGTCAAGAGGCAATTTAAAAGCTCCCAAGAAAATACACCCTCAGCCTCAACTAAGACTAATAATGCCAATTTATCGGCACAATCGGCACAATTAACAAGCATTAAGAAAGATATTGCGAAAAGTTTACTCTTTGCCTTAATCATAATTGCAGCTGAAGTGATGCTATACTTTATTTGGCAATCTTAAGGAAGGGTATACTGCCCTAACTGAGAGGAGGTGAATGGAAAATGATGTACTGTGTTAAATGTCGCGCGAAACGCGAAGGGAAAGACGCAAAAGACGTCACCATGAAGAACGGAAAAATGGCTATGGAAGCTGTGTGTGAAGTCTGCGGAACCAAGATGTTCAAAATCAAAGGTAACGCTAAGTAAACTTTTTCCTTTAACCTTAACTCCAGGAGAACCCTTAATGGGTTTCTCTTGGTGTTTAAAGGAATATTTTAAAACGCTGCTATCGCAACCGCAATCGTATTTTGAGCATAAATACATCCCCAAACATATTCTCCCCCTTTAAGTAGTTTAGAGTGGCCTAAGGTGTTCTCCCACATTGCAACCGTTTCTTGCGGAGTGCTTCCACCCTGGGCAAGAAATTCTGCTGTATGATTGTAATTCTCAAAAATCCATGCAAGCTCCGGTCTGTTTTCCGTTAACTTTGTAAATCCTGCATGGCCGTCAAGTTTCCCTAAATCCAATAATTCATTCAGCCTCAGAGAAGCAATTGTACAAAGTTCTGTCCTGAGTCCCAAAGGATTTACCCCCAACTCCTGACGCTTTTTATTTACTGCATCCCACAATTCAGGTCCGCCCCATAAAGCTGTAGCTTTTTTAGGGCCCGCCGGTTTAGTTGTAGGAGTGGGTGTTTCGGGAAACATAGTGGGAGTAACTATTACTTTTGCGATTATAGGAGCTGTTTTTGAGGTAGACGAAGATCCCATGGCATAGCCCTGCATTACTGCAAAAATATACAGAGTCACTAGCAAGGTCAGGATAAAAGCAATTCCGCTGGTAGTAAAGCAATTACGAATTATATTGCGGGGCTTTAAAATTGTACTTCTCAGATAGGAACGCATAAGCATAATTAAAAGTTAAGAGCAATAGTTACGGGACCGTCACACAAAGTTTCAATTTCCATATAAGCTCCGAATTCTCCACTTTCGATTTTGACACCCTGGTTTTTAAATTCATCTATACACTTAAGATAAATTTCCTTAGCAAAAGCAGGGTTCGCGGCTTTTGTAAACGAAGGCTTATTGCCTTTTTCAGTATCGGCAAGAAGCGTAAACTGGGAAACTAATAAAACACTGAAAGCGACATCTGTTAAAGAAAGATTCATTTTGTCGTGTTTATCCGAAAAGACTCTGATATTTGAGACCTTTTTTACAAACTTGTCAACCGTGTCAAACGTATCAGAATCTTCAACACCAAGAAGAATAAAAAGACCGGGTCCGATCTCTCCTAATACTTCATGAGTTGATTTTTCTCTAACAACCGCCTGAGAAACCCGTTGGATGACTGCCTTCACGCTTTCAGTATATCGGAACTTTAGCCGGTTTAATAATTTTACATATCTTTTTCTTTATGGCGGTATTGAAGTGACTCTGCAATGTGCTCAGGGGCTATTTCATTAACTTCCGCCAAATCAGCAATAGTCCTTGCCACTTTAATTACTTTAAAGTACGAACGGGCAGACAAATTCATCGCAGAAACTGCGGAAAGCATCATTTGTTTACAGTTCGTTGTCAGAGGACAAAAATTATTGACATCTTTTGTAGACATTTCACTGTTTGATTTTAATTTACTTTCTTTGAAACGCTTTATTTGCATATTTCTTGCTTTTTGAACCCTCAATTGAATGAGTTGCGAAGGCTCTCCTTTGGAATTTTCACTGATAAGTTTTTGAGTTTCAACTGATGGGACATTGATATGAATATCAGTTCATTTATGAAGCACAACAATATGTATATAAACGAAACCTTGGTGCAATGCTCAAGAGATGACACCAGAAGCAAACTTGAGAATAGTCGGGTATCCAAAGCTATATACAAAGAAATAGAAATTATAATTTTCTCTTTTTTTAGTGATATAGGGAAAAAATGAAGTATGAGTGATATAATTCCTGAAACTATGAAACAGGAAGCTATCTTGCTAAGTCAAACCGAGGCGGTATTTGGAGAAGTTATTAAAGGTTATGATCCATATCCTATTAGTGTTGAAGTTCATCCAACCGATATTTGTAATCAGGGTTGTAACTATTGCTTTCATGGAGGGAAAGGTTTTGGGAAAGATAGGGATACATCAAGATATCTCTCTGAAAACCAAATAAGAAATCTTATTGCTAATTTAGCAGAACTAAAAATTAGAGAGTATTCGATTTCTGGAGGTGGTGAACCTTTTTTATCAAGAAACATCAGAACATTTATTAAAGAGGCTCAACTCAGAAACCTTAACACCAGAATTGTGACAAATGGCAATTTTATACCAAACGATCTTCTTTCGGATATTGTAAATTGCGTTGAAATTCGATTCAGCATGGATACAGTTAATCCTGATACATATTCTTTAATCCGGAATGTTGATCCGTCATTACTTGGTACTACTTTAGTTAACATTAGAGGTGTCGTGGAAGAAAAGAAAAGACAAAATACTAATTTGTTAGTCGGTGCATCATTTATAACAAACCCGCATAATCAAGGAGAGATAGTTCAATTTGCGGATACTTTGCTGGGTGAGGTTGGAGTTGATAAAGTAATTTTCAAGCATGACATATATGGAAAATACATTCCTGACACGCAGAGAGACGGTGTAGAAAAATCACTATCATTAGTGAAGGCATACTGGGGTGATGCTGTAGAAATTAGAACACAGTTAGATAGATTTAAGATCGGCCGTCCATGTGTTATTCCATATTTCAAATCAGCAATTAATCCTTATGGTGATTTATATAGTTGTTGCTTGGGTGCACAACCGAGGGAAGTTAATGGTTATCTTATGGGAAATATGGCCGTTGATTTAAACGATGATAGTGCAAATGCTTTTGAAAATGTCTGGAGAAATAGTAAGTCAATAAGACGGGCAATGCTTAGGGAAGTAAAATGTGTTGATTGTAATTATACAGACAGGCAAATAAATGATAGATTTTCGGACACTTTAAACCAACAAATTTAATAAATATGGATTATATATATGGACCTGATGCAATTAAAAAAATGGAGATAACTATTTATAATAGTAAACCCTTTAATAAAGATTTTGAAACTATTGAAAGGAAGGGGTTGGGTCACCCAGATACAATAGCAGATGCAATAGCTGCGAATATAAGTTTGGCATACTCAAGGTATACTCTTAAAAATTGTGACAATCTAATTCTTCATCATCAAATAGACAAAGTAATGGTTATTGGCGGTAAGACCGAGGTTAGTTATGGAAAGGGGCGATTTGTCGAACCAATCAAAATTATAGTTGCGGGGAGAGCCTCTGGTTCCTATAAGGAAAAAATAATTCCGATTGATAAAATTACAACGTCAACAATTAGAGAATACTTCAATATGATGTTTCCGGATTTAAAATATTCTCGGGATTACTTAATCCAAAACAATTTAACTTCTTACCCCGGACCGGGAACAATACTATCCAGTAAGGGTGCAATTGCTAGTATGTTTGCCCCAAAAAACAATAAAGAGGTTAGAGGATATGAAAAACTGGTGGCGAATGATACTTCGTATTGCGTAGCATATGCTCCTTATTCGAATTTAGAATCTACAGTCCTTACTGTTGAAAACTTTTTAAATCAGAAGTCAACGAAACACAGATATCCCTGGCTCGGTACTGATATAAAGATTATGGCCATTAGGGATAAAAAAAATATTTCAATTACAATGTGTATACCACAGATAGCCAAGCACGTAGAGTCTTTAGAAATTTACAAGAAAAATTTAAATCAAATAGGAAGACTTATTTACAAAAAATTTACAGCCTCATTGCCCGGAAATAATATTAACCTATCACTAAACACCAAGGATGATTATGAGAAAATGAATGTTTACCTAACTGTTACTGGATCTTCTTTGTCTGGCGATATTGGGGTTTCAGGTAGAGGCAATAGAACAAACGGATTAATAACATCAAACCGTCCTATGAGTCTGGAGGGCACAAATGGAAAAAATCCGAGATATTATTCTGGATTTATCTATGCAGTTTTAACAAAAAAACTTTCCAAAGAAATTTTTCAGAAAACAGGTAAGGCGAATATCATAGAGATGGTTTCGCAAAACGGCGCGCCATTAAAGGATCCTTGGAAAGTTAGGGTCATTTCGGATGCTAACAAAAGTATTATTACGAAAATCATTAAAGATGGTCTAAAAAATATAAGTTCAGTGACGGACGAGTTTATAAACGGGAATAACGTTAATTTTTAATGAACATATGACATCATTAAAAGAGTTGGGGATAAACAACGTAATTGACTCTCATACCCATTCTGGTGGTACAGATACATATAATTTCTTCATGGGTAATATTCCGCACTCCCAGGCGGTTGAAGATCTTGCTTTAAAAGTAAAATTTGCAGGTGTAAATCGAGCAATTACGACCCCGTTTCCAGGCTCGTCTTATTTTAATGCGAGAATTTTGGTAACCGAAGGTAGAAAAGAACGCAGTGGCCAACAAGATTTTCCGTACCAGCAGGAGAATTTCGTTCTTGTAAACGATTCGAAGCGAATTGAGGCCGTTATCCCTTTTGCTTGTGTGGATCCGACCACAAAAGTGCCTGAACAATTGGCTTTCCTGGGAAATTTACATGACAGACGGCAAATATTTGGTCTAAAATTCCACTCGTTAGCTAGTGGTTGCCGGGCGCTTGAAATTGCAAAAAGCGGAATCGGTGACTTCGCAGTTGAGCGGAACCTTCCAATCTTAATACATGCTGGATTGGATCGACTTTCACACCCACGAAATATTATTGAATTGGGCGAGACTTTACCGGAACTTCGTGTTTGTATTGCTCATTTGGGAGGACTTGATCAGGAAATAATTAAGGAAGTACCTAGGCATCAAAATATATTTATAGATTGTGCGCCATTCTTGCAGATTTGTAGAGCAGTCGAGGAAAAAAGTGAAATAGTTAATTTTCCCAATTTAATCGATTTTCAAAATCCCGCGGCCTCGTTAAATAGATACTTTGGTGTTTTGAAAGATCATCTTATTTGGGGAACTGATGAACCATGGACAACGTCAATCAATTCAAACGGCAAAATAAGAAGCGAAAATAGTTATTTTGATGAGGTAAACGTTCTAGTTGACCTCCTGAAATTATCATCCGATGCCGTGTCTGCTATTACTTACAAAAACACCGTTAATTATCTTTACGGCTAGCCAGAGTTTTTTGTACATATATAGTTTCCAATAGAAAGCACATCAATCTCCGTGTTTAAGAAACAGTTAATTGCATCTTCCGGGGTTTCAACAATGGGCATCTTATTAATATTAAATGATGTGTTTAATATTACAGGTACACCTGTTAACTTAAAAAATTCATTAATAAGTTTATAAAACTCGGTGTTTTTTCTTCCGACCGTTTGTATACGTCCGGTTCCATCGTTATGTACAACCGCTGGAATTAAAGATTGTTTATCTTTTTTAATGGGAAATACCTCGAGCATGTAAGGAGATGGAGAATTGATAACATCAAAATATTCGTCTGTGTATTCTTCTAATATAGCTGGGGCAAACGGCCTGAAAAATTCCCGGTGTTTAACACGGTCATTAAGAATATCTTTTATTTTCGGGTTTCGAGGATCAACCACTATGCTTCTATGACCTAAAGCCCGAGGGCCAAATTCAGATTTTCCTGTGAACCAGCCAACAATCTTTCCTTCGGCAAGTAAGTTTGCTGACGTTTTATATATATCTTCAGATTTTTTAAATTTTACTTTATACTTCCTTAACTTCGACTCGATGATGTCATCTGTATAATCTTTACCTAAGAAAGGAGTTTGCCAGTTAACTAACCTTTTAGAATTTTCCCGATGATCCTCCAGATAAGCTAAAAATGCAGATCCAATAGCTATAGAGTCGTCCCCACAGCCGGGAAAGTAGTGTATCTTTTTAAAAGAAGTCATCTTTTTGATTTTGCCATTCGCCACACTATTTAGTACAATCCCTCCGCTTAGACAAAGATTTTCATTTTTAGTTTCTTGGTAGAGATAATTTAAACAATAAAAGTAACATTCTTCAAAAACCTTTTGTGCGGAGGCAGCAATATCTGCTTTTATTTTGAATTGTTTTTTTGCATCCGCGCATGAGCTTACCATGTCTGAATAATAATCTACCTCTTTCTTAGCAAAATTATTGTCTACAATTCCATCTTTCTTGAAACTGAAGAATTTGAGGAATTCTTTATAAAAAGCATCCGGATTGCCGTATGCTGAAAGACCCATCGTTTTTCCGTCGTCCAAAAAATTAAATCCAACTATTTTAGTAATGTAGTTATAAAAAAGCCCCATTGAGTTGGGAATATATATTTGATGTAAGTGTGTTTCATCCAGAGAGTTATCGACTACGCCGAATTGCTTGCTCATAAGTTTTAATTTATTATTATTCCCTTGATAATAAGAGTACGTTTCATATTTATAGCCTCCGTCGTTTAATTCCCACATACTTCCTAAACCATCTGCAACAAACACTGCAGATTCTTGAAAAGGGGAAGTGTAAAAAACTGTTGCGGCATGACAAAGATGGTGATTATAAAGCTTGATTTTGTCTTTGTATTTGTAATAATATTTCGGGCTTAGTGTGTCACAGGAGGCTAATGCGGCAATATTTACCTCTTTTGTATTAAATAAATATTTTAATACTGAGCTAAAGGGATTAAATGCATCCAGAGAATGTTTTAATTTACTAATTCTTTCTGCTTCGATAGCTTCGAATATTTTTCCATTCTTAACTAAACATCCGGAAAAGTCGTGATTCGAACCTATCCCTAGGTAAAGATTACTTTTGTTTGGATTAATATTAAGTTTTACCTTCATAACTACTTTATATTAATTGATTCTCCTTGTATGAACTTTCTTCGCGTACCGTTGGGGTAAAAAATCATTGATTCTGACTTCCCGAACATTTGGATTTTATCCCTATCTACAATTAGTCCCGAATCTTCAGGCAGGGCAATAACGGGAGTATTATGTTTATCCAAAAATTTATCCATATTCTTTATTTTATCCTCAGTATGTTTATTAAAATGACAGACTAAAGAAAAATCTCCAATTAGCTTCAAACCCTTACTAAAAGAATAAAATTTATCCTTTTCTTCCAGAACAGTTTCAATACTTTTGCCTATAACAATTGCTCCTGCACTTCCACCATAATAAATTCCTCCATTTTCAATAAAATTCAATAGTAGTTTATCAAAGCCAGAAGAGTAGATTTTATCCAGAAGTCTATATGTATTGCCACCGCCAAAGTAAACCGCTGCAAAATTATTTAACTTCGAAAGCGAAATCTCATGCAAATCTACACACATCGATATTTCAATGAATTTATCATCAAATTGGGTAAGTGAAGAAGTTATCCAGTCGTAGCAGCTTTCGTATCCTTGAGCGTCCCTTTCCATAGCAATTGGGATATAGAGGATTTTTCTGAATTTAAGCGAGTTAATAAACTTTTTATCAAAATCAAAAGTGTCTTTTTCAGAACCCCCACCCGATAGAAACATTTTACAGTTCATAACAACACTCCTCCCATTTCATTAATTATATCCTGAATTTTACTTATATCAGCAGGTGTACCTTTTAATAGCTGTACTACTTGATCCGTAGGCCTATTTATATCAACGTCTACACTATCATAAAAGTTTTTCAGCCTGTTAATCAATTCGACATTGAAATTTCTGGTATTTTCATCAAGAACACGTTTCAGAGAAACGCCTTTTGAGACAGGAAGTTCAGTCCATTTATTCCAATAATCATGGTATTTTCCTAATAAGTCGGACAAACCCTCTCTGCTTTCTCCCGAAGCAAGCTCTTCAACTACCTTTTTTGAAAGTAGTCTAAATCTGTAACCATGAGCTTTGTAATGAGGGACAACATCTGAACCAGCCAAAAGGGCCAAAGTTTTGGTAGAGTCAACTGTGCTAAGCCTATGTTTATGAGAAGAAGCCTCCTCATGTACATCCCAGTAAGACCCTCCCTTTAATACCCATTTAAGTCTTTCAAAACCCAATCCGATATCACTGATCTCTAAACTTTTTCTAGTATTTTGAGGAAAGCCTTCGATAAAAATTGCATCACCAATCTCCAAACCTTGAAAAAATATTTTAACTCGTTTTTGCAAATGTGTGCGATCACCCCAACTAGATTCTTTCTCATCTACCTCAAATAAAAAATCTTCCCTTTTTAGACCAAGATTAGCAAATAAAGTAAATACTTTTTGCAAGTTTTGGAAATGAGTTTCAGCACCTTGATTTATCGATTCCAAACACACATTTACAAAGCTAGTAGAGATTCCTTCAGCTGCCTGACCTACATATTGGGTCCTGAAAACAGGTTGCGCGACATAAATACTTCTATTAGAAATAGGACCTTCACCTATATAAACACTTTCCAGGTTTTGCACACCCGCAGAAATAAATAAAGTGCTTCCTGATTTACTAACAACAGGCATGGGTCTATGTACCTCAAAACCTTCCTCTTTAAAATACTTAGTTAGGTTATCGGGTTGCTCTAATAACTTTGATGCCTCTGGATTTACGGGATTTGTTACAAAAGCAAACAGATTTCCATCAGGCTGTGCTTCATCCTGATTCGACAACCTTTCTTTGAAACAAACGGTTTCTTTCTTTTCCTCCAATCTTAAAGAGATCATGCCACTATTTCTGAAAAAAGCAGCTTTGTAAATTGGATAAAGTGAATAGTCAGTTGTTTCTTTGCCTTTAAGTTCCTGAGTCATGCATTCTTTTAATATGAAGAAGTATATAAAAATGAAACCAAATAAACAACTATGGGTATGTGTATCTAAAATACGTCCTCTGTTGGCCTGTACTGAAGCGCTTCAGCAAGATGTTTTACTAAAATATCCTTTTCTCCTTCCAGATCTGCAATAGTACGTGATACTTTTAGGACTTTGTGATACGACCTGCCAGTTAAATTCATTGAAGCTGTTGCACTGATCATAAGAGAAGCACAATCAGGAGTTAGCGAACAAAACTGTTTAACAGCTTTTGAACTCATTTCACTATTTGATTTAAATTTAGTCCCATTAAATCGCTTAATCTGAATATTTCTTGCTTTCTGAACTCTTTCCTGTATGACTTTAGAGCTTTCAGCTGTTTGATTGTTATTAACCAGCTTTTCACTTTCCAACATACGCAATGATATGTGTTAATCAGTTCCTTTATCAGAAAGTTGTTTACTTAATAAAACTACCCATCAAAAAGATATGACGTTTTAATAGCATCCTTGTCCCCGAGAATTTTTAGCCTATTTACCTGAAGATAGGTAGCTATTTCATTTCGTCCTCTACCTAGCAGGGCATTTCCAATCGGAGACTCTTGGGAAACAACCATTTCTCTTATATTGTCGAACAATTGACCTAGATATAAGACATCTTCACTACTTAAAACATGAATAAGCGAGTAGGGAATACCTACTTCCAAAACATCAGGATCATCCAACAACATTACTTTAGCCATATGTCCCAATTCAATCTGGTTATTCTGTCTGGGTTTATTAAGCACATCTATCTTCCCACTTTTTTGATCTATTAATTGCAAAAGTCTAATTGCCAGTTCTCTCCTACGTTGCTGCTCACGGTAAGTTGTACTATGCCACTGATCTCCTTCCCAAATTTCAGCACCTTGTTGTGAAATATCAGATAATTCTGCCCTTCTCCTTAATATATCGTCTTCTAACAATTGCTTAGTCCTTGGTAACATATGATAAATCTCTATTTCTTTCATAGAATTAGTCAATTGTTGCAGTCCAGGTTATAATTCTTTTTTCAAAAAAATGAATTACATAATAAAAAACAATACCGACAAAACTCGAAACAATAATAGATGCAAATACATAAGGGGTATTTAGAGTATAGTAGTTTGAAATTATTAAAAATCCTAAACCTTTATTTGCCCCAATAAATTCACCAACTAAAGCACCGATAACCGCAAGTGAGCTGGAAACTTTAAGAGCTGCAAACAAATAAGGTAGAATGCTGGGAATAATTAACATCTTTATTAGTTGTAGTTTATTTGCAGCATAAGCCTTGAAAAATTCAGTTAAATCTCTATCAAGTGACTTTACTCCTCTGAGGACATTTACTAATGACGGGAAAAAACAAATTAATGCAGCTGTAGCAATTTTTGAATATTCTCCTGGCCCAAACCAAACCACTAAAAGCGGAGTTATCGCTAATATCGGTATAGTTTTTAAAGTAATCGCAAAGGGCATAATTGTATTTTCCATATTTTTATTGAAAGCAATTCCCAGAGCAATTGTTATACTTACTAAGTTAGCAATAAAAAAACCAATAAAAGCCTCACGGAGTGTGATCACAGTATTTGAAAGTATTGTTGAACCATTTAAAATTAACGATTCGAAAACAACTAAAGGTTTTGGTAAAACATATGGTGGAATTTTGAAAACTTCGACAGTAGCATACCATAAAATAATAAATACAAAAAAAGGTAGAAATCTTCTAATTATTCTTGTCATTAATCAACTCCTTTCTTATTGTTCTGGTATAGTTAACAAACTTCTTTGAAAATAGGGTCTTACTATCTCGAGCAGATAAATTAATTCCGATTATCTTTTTAACCCTAGCAGGTCGGGGAGTTAGTATAATAACTTTATTTGATAATAACACTGCTTCATTAATTGAATGAGTTATCATAACAGTTGTTTTTCTTGTTTTTTTATGAATTTCCAATAGCTTAAGATGCATTTTAAATCTATTGATTTCATCGATTGAAGAGAGGGGTTCATCCAATAATAAAATTTTTGGATCTAATATGAGTGCGCGGGTGATCGAGACTAACTGCTGCATTCCACCCGAGAGATTATAAGGTTTCATAAATCGATACTTTTCTAAACCAACCATTTTTAAAAGTTTAACTGCTCTGCTTCTATCTACTTTGACATTAGCAATTTTTTGAGGAAGTAACACATTGTCTATAACATTTAACCATGGAAGCAAGTTAGATTTTTGGAAACAAAATCCGATTTTTCTTTTCATCCTAGCTTGAATCGGCGAGTCACCAGCTATATCTATCTCTCCTTTATACGAATCCTTGATTCCACCAATTAAATGTAAAACAGTCGTTTTACCACAACCAAAAGGACCAACAATAGAAACAAAATCCCCTTCGTCGATATTAAAAGAGAGGTTCTTAACAGCAAGAACTCCGCTATTGCTGTAACTTTTCTCAAGCTTGTTAACTTGAATGAGGCTCATTATTTCAAGAAGTCGTTGGTGAATACTTTGTCAATCTCGATAGAGTTTTTAAGTAGTTTCTGGCTTAAAAGAGTCGTTTGAATATCTTCCCATACCTTTTTATCGGAATAACCGATTTCTCCTTTACCTGTAATTAAAGGTTTACTAAGTTCAAGGAATTTAGTTTGATGAGTTCTGTCTAAAGAGCTGCTGACATTCACCACTTCGTTTATTGCTTCTTCCTGATTACTAAAAACTGATTTCCATCCTTCGATACTTGCTTTGACGAAGCTCCTTACTTCCTGAGGATGTTCCTTTATCATATCTTCAGTAGTGAAAAGAACATCGGCATAAAAATTAATATCGTAGTCTCTAGGTTTAATCAGGTTCACTTCAAAACCTTGTTGTTCAAGTAAAATCGGTTCGTTAATTTCATATAGAATTTGTGCATCAATAGCTCCGGTAGTAAGTTGCGACAATCCAGAGAGAAGAGCAACCTCATTTATACTTTTCGGGTCAACTTTTTCCTTTACCAGAAGTGCCCGGTAGATTGTTTCTTCATCCCTTCCGTATATCAATCCGACTTTCTTTCCTTGAAGGTCCTGCGGTTTAGTAATATTGGTCTTTTTCAAAGAACCTATGGCAACAGGAGTATCTTTATAAATTACTGCTAGAGCAACAATTGGTAAACCTTTTTCTCTTGCCAAAATTATCTGGTCGGCACCAGTAATTCCAAAATTATCAACCTTAGAAACGACCATCTGCACCGGTGAAACTTCAGGACCGCCCGGGTTAATAGTTACATCCAACCCTTTTTCTTTATATAAACCTTTACTCTTTGCAAGATA
The DNA here is from genome assembly GCA_964458085.1 of uncultured Gammaproteobacteria bacterium. GTDB lineage: Bacteria > Patescibacteriota > Microgenomatia > UBA8517 > UBA8517 > CAYWFF01. The sequence continues at coordinate 35,893 of CAYWFF010000002.1, read as the reverse complement.
AAAACCAGAGAACTGTGCCTGGTCGAGCCATTTTAACCGAAGTGATACTTTTTCCGTTTGAGTTGAAGTCCTTACTTTAGCAACATTTTTATTTTTTAATACAAAAAATGCTACAAAGGCGATAACAATAATGATGATAACACCTAATATTTTCTTCATATTCACAGATAAACAACAACAACAATTATTAAACTATAGGAACAAGTATACTACGGTGCTTTTAAAAATCAATAGTAAACGCAACAATAAAGTTACAATCCGTATTCAACTTTAATTCTTGCAACCGCACCTGGATGTAAAATACCACCTTCTTGTGTAATACACGCTGCGCCCATATACGAGCCAATTAAAGCACATTCCGAAAGCGACCTACCTCTTATATAACCAGCAAAGAAACCTGCTTTATAGGAATCTCCTGCTCCAGTAGTGTCAATAATATTACCTTCAGGTTTAACAGCTTCTATGTGCTCGCTTTTCAGACCATTAGCAGTATCAACATATAACTCAGAACCATTAGCACCTTTAGTAACTATTAAAATCCGGTTACTATCGTGAATAAAATCTCTTGGCGATCTTAACCCTGATATTTTTAAGGCTGATTGATATTCTTCTTCATTTAAAAACAGCATTTTACTTCTGTCTATAACGGCAAAATCGAGGTAAGCAGGGTCTTCGTGTATGTATGGCCCTGGTTCATACGAAAGGTTAGTTATGCCTATTTCTGATAATTTTCTTGCCAGTCCGGGAGGACAGCTGACAAGGTGAACCACTGAATAATTAAGCGCTGCGTTTAAACTAACCTGCATATTTTCCATTGCTTCATGGCAACCATTATCAATCCATTTTACTTCAACTGCTGAGGCTGAATTTGTAAAAACCCGGCACTCCGGCAGTTCTTCTAAACTTTTTTCAACCATATCTATATTAATATTGTTGGCTCTCAAAAAATGAAGATACTCCTGGCTGAATATATCTTTACCGACGACAGAGAGTAAACCTGAAGAAACACCTAATCTTCCCGCGTTAATTGCTATTGCAGGAGCCGAACCGCCACGCTTCTCATTCCCAAAAATTACATCGCGGGCGATATTTCCACAAACCAATAACTCTTGACTCATATTATGAAAATTATTGAAGGACAGGTAGCTAGCAAAGTTTACCGGTTTTTTCTTTAACTACACTCTTAATATCTACATTAATTTTTACACCCATATCTTCAAGCATTTCTTTAACTAAGCAAATAGGGAAGCCGATACTATTGGGATAACAGTCAAACTCAGTTCCGATAAACATCCCGTTTTCATCCTGTTGGCCATAACCTCCCGCTCTGCTTAAACCAACTCCCGTTTTTATATAATTTTCTATTTGTTCATCGGTAACATTAGCCATTGTATATTCAGTTTCTTTCGTCTTTACCACAGTTTCATTTGTTTTAGTGTTAACTAAACATACCGAAGTAACTACTATTGCAGGTTTCCCTCTCTGTAAATATAGCATTCTTCTTTGATCATCAATGTCTTTTGGTTTCTCAATTATCCCCCCCTCGAATGAAACTACTGCGTCAGAACCGATAATTATTGCATCTTTATACTTATCGGCTACTGCTATTGCTTTAGCCTCAGATAGTTTCTGGGTAAGCTTCATAGGGTCAGTATAACGAATCTTAGTTTCATCCAATTCAGGACTTACCGATTCAAAAGTGATAGCCAGCCAATTCAACATTTCAATTCTTCTAGGCGATGTTGAAGCAAGAATGATTTTCATATTTATAACTTACCTACTTTTTTTAAGTCCTCATTTATTATATCTAATAACTGCTGAAAAACATCATCGGGTGGCTGGGAAGCATCAATTGTGATAAACCTATTTGGTTCTTTGTCAACTAATTCATGGTAGCGTACACACTTCTCCTCCAACCACACCGGAGTTAAAGGATGATCTCCCTTTTGTGCTTTGGTTTCTCGTTGCCAAGCAATAGATGGTGAAACATCCAACAGAAAAACTTTTGACGGTTCACTAACTTGTGGTTTCGTTTCTCTAATTAATGCCAGGTTGCAACCTTCGCTATTGGCAGCAGCCATCGAGTAAATATGTCTATCCCAAAAGATTAAATCTGCCACGTCTCCATGGCCGTTAACACTTTCATACGATCGTCTTATATCCTCTTTAAAGAATCTCATCCCGTTTACACCCATGCTATTTAATTTAGTAATATTTCTCCGTATCGCCATTCCGAATGGAGTTTTACTAATTCCAGACAAAACAACTACTTCGAGCCCTTGGGCTTGATAATGTTCTTTTAGGAAGGTAATACTTGAAGTTTTACCACCTCCATCGATTCCTTCAAAGGCATATTCTAAACATGGTTTGATGATTCTTTCCAACATCTTAAAGTTTAGCTAAACGGTTTTCTTCTCTTTTAACAAAATCTCTTATTATTTTTGAATTGTGTAAAGACATTCTTTTTATTGAAAGTCCATACTCAATAAGTTCCTCCGCCGTAGATAGAACTTTTATTTCAATATCTAAATTTTTAGCAATTTGCTCGTCCCAACCATAACTAAAAAGCATAACTGCTTTTACCCTGCACCCCAATTCTCTCAAACTCTCTACAGCTTTAGATATTGTATTACCGCTGGAGATAACATCATCAACAATAACCACCGAATCTCCTTTTTGCGGTAAGTTCCCGACAAAATTATTTTTTATGTTATATTGCTTTTTCTCCTTTCTGAAAAGTAAAATTTTTTTATCAGCTATATCACCAACTGCTGAGGCATAATATGATCCACCGCTTTCTATTCCACATATATAATCAGCATTATTATCTACGTGGACAGACAGTAGCTTAGCTAACTTTTTACGCAGTTTCGGAAAGTAAAGAGGTGTCTTTAAATTTATATAAACTGAGGCATATACTCCAGGTTGGGGTTCAAAATCATCTTTGTCACTGAGATTCACAACTCCAGGTGTTGCATAAAATAATTTTATTATTTCATTCACTTTCATAACTTTTAACGTTTCAATATAAGAAACAAGGGTTTTATTATATCATCGTAAAGAAATATTTACTATAGGCGACTAAATATGACAATGTTTTAAGGTATCCCTAAGATTTTAGATTTAAAAATCTACTTTGTATAAATTAGAACTCTTCTTCTTGAGGTCTGTATTGAAGCGCCTCTGCCAAATGGCTAGTAGTTATGTCTTTATCCCCCGCTAAATCTGCGATTGTTCTCGCCACCTTTAAAACCTTATGATATGACCTTGCAGTTAGATTCATTGAGGCTGTAGCGCTTATCATCAGAGTTGTACATTCTGGAGTTAGTGAGCAAAATTCTTTTACTGCCTTCGAACTCATTTCACTATTTGATTTGAACTTTGAACCTTTAAATCGTTTAATTTGAATATCTCTGGCTTTTTGTACTCTTTCTTGAATTGATTTTGAGCTTTCTGATTTTAATTTTGAATTAACCAGTTTTTCTGTTTCTAATAAACTCAATGATATATGTAAATCAATTCGATCAAGGAGCGGCCCGGAAATTCTTTTTTGATACCGTGAGATCTGGCCAGGCATACAAGTACAAGCTCGTTTAATATCACCGTGATAGCCGCATGGACAAGGATTCATGGCCGATATCAATAAAAACTGTGCAGGATAAGTAACTGTTCCTTTTGCCCTTGAAATTGTCACTCTCCCATCCTCCAAGGGTTGGCGTAAACTTTCCAAAACACTTCTGGGAAATTCGGGAAATTCATCCAAAAACAAAACTCCACGGTGGGCAAGAGACACTTCCCCCGGGCTGGGATTTGAACCGCCGCCAATTAAACCGATTCGACTGGTGGTGTGGTGGGGACTTCTGAAAGGGCGGGTCGTAACAATCGACTCCCCTGGCGATAAATTCCCGGTAATGGAATAAATTTTAGTTATTTCTAACGCCTCGGACTCCGTTAGTTTGGGTAAAATTCCCGGAAGTGCCCTTGCAAGCATGGTTTTACCGGAACCCGGAGTTCCTGAAAGCAGTATGTTGTGACTACCGGCTGCAGCAATCTCCATTGCCCTTTTAGCTTGCTCCTGCCCCACCACTTCAGCAAAATCAAAATCAGCACTGGCTGTAGTTAATATTTCTGACAATGGTGTCGGGGGAGTTGCCTCAATTTCAACTGTTTTTGCCAAATGTCTCACAAGTTCCAAAAGTGAGCTTACGGCAAAAATTGAAACTTCAGAAACTACACTTGCTTCTTTTTCATCAACCTTTGGTATAAAAAGATATTTAAACTTTGACTCTTTACAAAGATTAGCCATAGGCAGAATACCGTTTGTATGCCTTAAACTTCCGTCTAGTGACAATTCACCGAAAAAGAGAGACTTATGTACTTCCGGAGCAATTTGGCCGGATGCAATTAAAATACCAAGCGCAATTGGCAAATCATATGCCGGACCCCCTTTTGGCAAATCTGCAGGAGCTAAGTTAACGGTAATGCGGCATATCGGAAAATCGGCTCCGGAATTTTTAATGGCGGAGCGAACGCGCTCTTTGCTTTCTTCAACTGCTTTATCCGGAAGCCCAACTATCGTAAAGGAAGGAAGCCCTTGATTGGCAATATCCACTTCGACGTCAATAAGCGTCGCGTTTAAACCCACTGTTGCCCCTGAAGTAATTTTGGCAAGCACTGTAATTTTCAGTATAGAACAACTATAGATAATTCGTATACTGCTTTAAACTTAACACTATATTTGACATAATAAAGTAATGCCCGAAGATTCCACTCCTCCATCTCTTAATGTGCCGTCAAATGCAACTGAACCAGTTGGCTCGGATATTCCTTTAGTTCAAAATTCACCCGTCTATCAACCCCAGTTAAAACAACCTTCACCTTCAAAAAGAGGCTTATCGACAAACACTAAACTGTATAGCGTAACAATAGCCGTTTCCTTGATACTTATATCAATAGGCGGTTTACTTTTCTCCAATAGTTTTCAAAAAAGCGAAATTACTCCTTTAAAGCAGGACCCCAAACTTCAAGCCATAATTGACAGAGGCACAATTATTGTGGGCACCGATGCCACTTATCCGCCTATGGAATATACGGACCAAAACGGCAAATTAATCGGTTACGACATAGAACTTGCGGAACGAATAGCAGGAGTAATGGGAGTTACTGCAGAAATAAGAAATATTGCTTGGGATGATTTATTTACGGCACTTGAGAAGGAAGAAATCGATATAATTGTTTCAGGAGTTACGATTACAGAAGAACGAAAACAAATGTACAGTTTCACCAATCCGTACTTATCTTCAGGACAAGTAATTCTAACCCTGAAAGAAACAACAAATATAAACGGCGTTAATGATCTAAAAGGAAAACGAATTGCTGTACAAAAAGAAACAACAAATGAAGAACAGGCGTTTTTGTTTACTGAGCCGGAGCTTGTTTTACGCTACGAAAGTTTTATTGAAGCAACAAACGCACTCGTTGCAGGTGAAGCTGATGCGATATTTTCAGATATTACGAATGCAAAGGGAATTATACATTTAAATCCGTCTTTAAAAATCGCCGGCGACCCTTTCACTCAGGAACAATACGGTATAGTACTCCGGAAAAATGAAACTGGTCTTCTGAACCGATTAGATGACTCCCTCGAAACACTTCGCCAGCAAGGCGCGATGATATTTTTAAAGCAAAAGTGGTTAGAGTAATATGTTATAAAATTTATGAAGTTACGTATTCACAGCAAATTGTCGATAGGTTTTGCTCTGGTTTTAATTGTGTCTTTTATAATCCAGACAATTAGTTTTTTTGTAATTGACAAATACATTGAAAGAAAAACAAACGATGCTCTTTTAACCACCGCAAAAGCAGCTTCCAATGAAATAGAGTCTTTTGTTACCTCCATAGAGCTGGCACACTTAAACATCGGACAATTCTATTTTAGCGAATCTACCCCCGAAGAAATAAGTCAAAAATTAATTATCGATACAGTGCTTAGGAATACTTTTATCAATACGGCAACCGTATTGTCCGTTTCAGGAAAAGAGTTGACTAAAATAGACCGTTTCGGAAACTTAAAGACAGACGAGCTTAGTTTCGAGATCCCTACAAAACCATTTACACATGCTTTATCGGGAGCAACCAGTATTTCAAAAGTTTATACTCTGGAAGGCCAAACCATACCGTTTATTGACATTTTTAGTCCGGTCATAAACAAAGAAGGAGTTTTGTTGGGTGTCATCAAAAGCCGCATACAATTGGAAGGTTTGTGGGAAGTGGTTGCAAAAATCCGACTTGGAAATAAAGGTTTTGCTTATGTAGTCGACGAGGAGGGAAGACTGCTAGCGCATCCAAGAAATCCTCTTTCATCGACCATTCCCGACATAATTACGGATCGTAAAATAGTATCTACCATAATCCATTCACCGGCAATACCGACAGTCTCAAATTATACATATATAAATGAAGATGATAATGAAGTTATAGCACAGGGCGTTAAAATTCAAAAATTAGGCTGGGGAGTGATTGCAGAACAACCGGAAGAAGAAGCTTTTGAGCAGCGTTTTCTATTAAGAAGCCTGTTTATCGCAACGCTCATACTTTCCTCCGGGCTAATGGTGGTAATAGCATTCTTCCTAAGCGAGCAGATTTCAAGTCCTATAGGCAAGCTTAAGTACCTTTCGGAACAATTAGAGCACGGGCTCATGGATACCCGGGTCGACATAAGGACAGGGGATGAAATTGAAGAATTGAGCATTGCTTTCAACAGAATGGCAGGCAGGCTTCAACAGGCATTTATCCAATTGCAGGGTAAAGTTAAAGAATTGGAAAGCAACAAAAACAGACTTAATCAAAGTACCCAACTTTTGCTTCACCGCGACACAGATCTAAATGTAGTTAATGAAAAGCTTGCGGAAGAAATGGCATTAATGAAAGCAGAAAGAAATAAACTTGGTATCGTACTTTCAGGAGTTAGTGATGGTGTTATTGCCGTTAACATGCATCACCGTATAGTTCTTTTTAACCATGCGGCAGAAAAAATCCTTGGTGTAAATGCCGACGAAGTTTTAGGGAAACGTTTGAGTGAGGTAATTACAGTCTTTGATACAGGTATGGAACTACCCCTTTCTGTTTATTGTCCTATTTCAGAAACCGATAAGGAGGGGATAATTTATCGAAAACAGAATGTAAAAGTAGTAAGCTCCTCAGGCATCACCTCACACACCAACCTTTTAACAGGCAGGATTCTGGAGGGGGCAGAGGCAGACTTGGGAGCGATAGTCACAATTCACGATATTACTACCGAGCAAGAGTTAGAACGAATGAAACTCGATTTCGTTTCCATGGCAGCACACGAATTACGCACTCCTCTAACTACTGTTCTTGGCTATGTTTCCTTTTTGCAAGATCCTTCAACTATCCAAAAGCTGACTGAAGACGAAAAGGACTATCTTAACCGAGTCTCTTCTAGCGCCATGCGACTTTCCCAACTTATAGAAAACCTGCTTGTCGTTTCCAGAATCGAACAGGGAACAATGGTTTTAAAACAAGAGGTTGTTCAGCTTGAAAGTTTGGCAGACAAGTTAGTGGGCGACTTTAAACCGCTTGCTCAAACTAAACATTTGGAGCTAAATTTTGTTGCACCTGATACAGTGCTATCTCCCGTAAAAGCTGACGTTCTGCGTATTGGTGAAGTAATTTCAAATCTTATCGGAAACGCAATTAATTATACCGATAAAGGCAGTGTTACGGTTCAAGTCAAACAAAGAGGAAAAAGTATAGTTTTTTCCGTAACCGATACCGGCCCCGGAATCCCGGAAAAAGCCCGTGTTCATCTTTTTAGTAAATTTTTCAGAATCCAAAATAAAGTTGAGTCGGGCGCGAAAGGTACAGGCTTAGGCTTGTATATTTCCAAAAACATTGTTGGTGCACACGGCGGAGACATATGGGTGGATAGTGAAGAAGGTAAGGGGTCAACTTTTTCATTCAGTATTCCGTCTGTTGAGGACAAACAATAAAAACCTTATAATGATATTAGATGAGTAAGAAAATTTTTCTTGTCGAAGACGAAAATATCATAAGAGAAATGTATGAACATGCGCTGATTAAGCGGGGCTATACGGTGGAATCGGCTGAAGACGGTGAACAAGCTCTTGCCAAACTCAAAGATATAACTGATTTGGATCTGATACTTTTGGATGTGATGATACCAAAAGTTGACGGACTTTCGGTATTAAAAGAGTTGAAAAAAGAAACTTCAAATCTGAAAAATATTCCTGTAATTCTTTTAACCAACCTTGGCCAGGAAGATCTTTTAAAAGAGGCACTTGAAACGGGAGCAGAAAAATATTACATAAAATCAAACATACTTCCTATGAAAATGGTGGATGAAATAGACGTTTTTCTTAAGGGATCTGACTCTTCTTAAAAATTAAAAACCCGGCAATTTCTCTATTTAGCTTCAAAAAGAAGTGAGAATACATACAAGAAAAGAAACAGCGGAATAACAGTCATAACTATAAACAACCACCAGTAGGTTTTGGTGCGTTCTTTAAAGATGTATCTGAAAGCTGAATAATGAAGATTAATAAGTAGCGTCACGGCAGCAATTAAGCCTGCTATTGCACTGAAACGAAAAAACTCCATCAGTTGCGGAGGCAGCATTTTATAGGCAGCAAGTAATTGCATATTTTTATTTTCTCATAACAAATATGAAACTACAATCTTTCAGACTGGAAAAACAACTAAAAATTTGTCATGCTTAGTAAGTGAAAAAAACTGCCCATCGCACATTAGTTGCTTATTTTTCTGCTGAGTTCGGAATATCAAACGATCTTCCTCTATATGCAGGCGGCTTGGGAATTCTTGCAGGCGATACTTTAAAAGCTGCAGCTGATATGGATTTTCCTATGGTTGGAGTAGGTATGCTTTTTGAAGCGAAATATTTTAAACAGGTTATAAAACCAGACGGGTGGCAAACTGAAGAAAAGGAAAACTTTGACCTGGCAGATTCAGGGCTTGAACAGGTAATGGATAACGGTAAACCGTTAACTTTGGTAACTAATTTAGCGGGCACAGATGTTTGGGTTCAAGCGTATCGAAAAGTACTTTCACCCCTGGTGTCATGCTACTTTTTAACTACGGATTGCAGTTACAACACCCCCGAATGGAAAGAAATTATGGTCGAAGAATACTGTTGTAATGACGAAATGCAATTAAAGCAGATGCTTATTTTAGGGATTGCCGGCTTTAAGCTGCTTCAGGTACTAGGAATTAAACCTAATATCTACCACATTAATGAAGGGCGGCCGATTTTTCTTTTTTGGCAGTTTGTCCATACGCTGATGTGTACTGAAAATATTTCCTTTTCCGATGCTTTTGCGAAAGCCAGAAATCAAATTGTTTATACAAACCACACCCTGCTTCGCTCAGGCAACTTACTTTACCCAACAGAAATTATAAAAAAATATGCAGCCAGTTTTGTATCGGAATTGGGAGTTTCCAGTAACGAATTAGTAAACCCCGGCATTGACAAAACCAATGACCTTTTTTCAATTACTCAGTTTGCACTTGCAATTTCACACAAAGCATCAGCAGTCAGCAATCTTCATTATGAGCTCTCAAAAAACGAGTGGCCGGAATACTCTTGGAGCGGAGTAACAAACGGAGTCCATCTCCCCACCTGGCAGTCGCGTGCAATTTCGCAAAGTACCAATAGCAGCGATTTATGGACTGCTCATTTAGTTGAAAAGGTAAACCTGGCGAAACTCGTAGAAGAAAGAACAGGTTTTACCTATGACACAAACAGACTCGTCATTTCGTGGGCACGAAGAATTACAGGATATAAGCAATTAACCAGCATTTTCAGAGACACTTCTCGTCTGTCAAAAATTCTAAAGAAAAACGGTCTGGAAATTCAGTTGTTAATAAGCGGTAAAGCACACTATGGAGATGAAGATGCAAAACGGATGATTCAGGAAATTATCCAAATGATGCAGCATGAACTTAACGGGAACGCCCTGTATATTCCAAATTATAATATTGAATTAGCTCAAAGGATGACCGCTGGATCCGATATCTGGCTGAACACCCCGGAACTTGGGAAAGAAGCATGCGGAACTTCGGGCATGAAAGCTGCGGTGAACGGAGTATTAAACGTTACTGTTGCTGACGGTTGGGCAGCAGAAATCGACTGGCACAATAAAGGTTGGACGCTTAATAGCGATGCAGTAAGCGAAAATCTTTATTTTCTGCTTGAACAAAATATAGCTCCTTTATATTACCAAAGGGTTGAAAACAATTTTCCTGCCCACTGGGTAAGCATGATGGAGGAGTCTAAAAATTTAGCTGAGTTTGTAAATGCTGAAAGAATGCTTTCGGAGTACGAAGAAAAACTTTATACGGAGTAAATATTTAAAATCTATACATCCTGAGGAAAATACTTTTTAACTGTTTCAACCACCTCCTCAGGAGTTTGCATAGCTTTAACTAAATATTCTTTTACCCCCAACTCCATCGCACGGGCACGTTCTTCATCTTTTGCTAAGTTGGTCAATGCAATAACGGGAATTTCTTTGCCTTTGGTACTTTGCCTTAATGTTTCTAAAAAATCAATTCCCGACACTCGGGGAAGCATGATATCAAGCAAGATAACTCCTATGTGCTCTTCCAAAGCTAATCGCAGCCCCGTCTCGCCGTTCGAAGCGGTTAAGGTGTGAAATCCTTCAATCATAAACTTCTCTGTGTACATTTTAGATAACACAATATCGTCTTCGATAATTAATACCGCAGGCTTCGTAGTTAAAGGTGAAGTAGGTGTCTGAGAATCTGGATTCATATCCGAGCCTTGTATCACTATAGTATATTTTTACAAATCATTCAATGTGAATAATACAACAATTTAATTTCAGTTATACGCCAAAAAGTTAATATCAGGTTGCCAATAAACTGTTGAAAAGTATACAATAAGAATCAGGTATGAATAAAATCACCAAATTACTATTTTTAAGCTTAGCTGTTTTACTCGGATCACTTTTTATGCCAACAAAAGTTGATGCATACGAAGGAACTTCTGAAATAAGAAGCTTAACTGATGAGGATTACCGATGTTTTGCTGCAGTAATGCAGCGTCGCGACAGAACTTATACCATACCCGTCAGTTGTGTAAATTTGATCTATCCAGTTGATCAAAACATTTATAACTATATTATGTGGGGCACTCCTCAGGATGGTAGCGCCACAGTTCGTTTAGGAGCAATCGGTTTAGGCAAACCTACTTTTCAAACCAAAAAAGATTTGGTTGCTTTATTTGTAACAACTGAATCTGCAGCAGAACCTAAAGCACCTCAAGGTCCTGTTGTCATGCGGGGTGATGTCGACAGGATTGATTTTCTCTATACAGAAACTTCACCAACACCCACACCTACACCTGAAGGTGAAGATGCGGACGAAACACCTTCCGACGAAGAAAATTCCACTCAGCTTACAACCCGCGAAAAGTTAATCTTGGGCCTCAAAAGAGCCGGCCTTATTTCACTTTTCGCATTAGTTGTTATAGTGGGACTTGTTTTTGTAATAACAAGAGCAAGGGGGTAAGACTTTAAGTTAATTTCTAGAGATATTTTTGGATCGCTTCTACAAGAGCCTGCGGTGTTAAATCCGCTTTAATCAAAAACTCTTTTACACCCAATTCCGCTGCTTTTGCTTGTTGTTCTTTTTCTGTTAGATTAGTAAGCATTATAACCGGAATATTTGCATATTCTTTTTTTGTTGCCCGCAATTTTTCTAAAAGCTCCAGTCCTGTCATTTGAGGCATCATTATATCTAAAATAAGTAGGTTGGCGGTTTCATTTTTGATCAGTTCAAGTCCTTCTGTACCGTTTGATGCTGTTTTTACTATGAAGCCAGATGTTTCGAGTTTTGTTTTATACATTCGGCTCAAAACATCATCATCATCAACCAGAATAATTGTCTTTGTGTTACTTTTTTCCATAACGGTTTATGGTAATTGATTTACCCTTTTTGTTCAAGCCTCCTCTTTTTCCGTTGAAGCGCTTTTGAGAGGTAATTCAAACCAAAAAGTACTTCCCTTCCCCTCCTCAGAACTAACTCCGATTGTGCCTCCGAATTTTTCCACTAACAGCCTCGACACATATAACCCCAGTCCTGTCCCTGAAACCGCTGTTGCGCTGGCTTTTACCCGATAATATTTTTGGAATAACTTTTGCTGACCTTCAGAACTTATCCCGGGTCCGGTGTCTATTACTTCAACTCTCACAGTTTGAGGTGTTGGATTCTTCAAAGCTATGGTGACTTTCCCGTTTTCAGTATATTTGATTCCGTTACCGACAAAATTGCCGATGACTTCATGAATCCTATCTTTATCGACATACACCAGGTCTTTTAGTTCGTCTGGAATCTCTAGTTTCAACTCCATTTCTTTTAGTTTTGCTTCCTGCAGGAATTCTTTATAAACAGTTGATGCAACGTCAGAAAGGTTTATGTCTCCCATTTGATAAACCAGTCTGTTTTCCTCAATCCTGCCGACATTAAGTAAATTGCCGATAAGCCGCACCATCCGCTCACTGGATAGATTTGCATCGTTTAAAAAGTCCTTGGCCTTGTCAGGAATTTCTCCGGCATCACCATCCAGTATCATAGAAGTATAGCCTTTGACAGCAGTAAGAGGAGCTCTCAACTCGTGTGCCGCAATTGATATAAATTCATTCTTTTGCCTATCTAAAACATGGAGTTTTTCATTTGCATCACGCAAATCCGTGGTTGCAGCTTTTACTTCAGCCTCCAACTTCTGACTGAATTGTTGAATTTCTTCATAACGTTCTGCATTTTGTAATGCTACTGCCAACTCAGGTCCTAATATTTCCAGAGTTCTTAAATCTTGCTGATAATACACGTCACCGGATGATTTTTGCCCTAAGAATAAGAAGCCTAAAAATTTATCGCTAGTCTTTATTGGTAAAGCAACCATTATGTCATATCTTCTAAACTGCTCTTTCACAATACCCTCCTCCAATTCTTCAAACGAAACCAGCTTATCAGTTTTACTAATAAATCCAATCTCCTCTTCTCCTAGTGTGTAAGTGTTAATTCCTCTTGTATCTCCATAAAGTTCAAGTTTGTTATTGCTCAAGACAGCTAATGAGATTTCATTAATATGCATAGTATCCTTTAAGGAATTAACTACTAAATTGGTCAAAACTTTTACATCTAGTGTTGAAGCTAGAAGGTGTGAAAGTGTTCTCAAAAGATCATTTGTATCATAATAGTCCCTATAGAGAAAACGAGCTGTAATTTTTTCAAAAAATCTTCTTAATGGTTGAAAAGTGAAAATCCCAAATAATGAAATTCCCGCAGTGTATGCTAAATATCCAAATGAAAATGACTGTGGAAAAAATAATCCTCCAATAATTGCCAGACCCAAAGTGTAAAAGACTCCTAATGTTCCTAAAAGTAAAATATATACAATTAAGCGAACAACAATTAAACGAATATCCATAAGACGATGCCTAACAATAGAGTAACCTGTAAAAATTGCTAAAATGACTGGAGCTAATACTCCAAAATGTTGTATGTCGTAAATACCAGTTAATAGAGGAACAAAAATATTGGTAACCGAACCAAATATTACAGATAATGTTATACCGAAAATGAGATAGCGAACCTGTAACTTTTCTCTTCCTTCAAGTTTTTTATATTTTTGTAACAATATAAATATGCTAGATAAAATATATAAAAGGAAATGTAAAATAAATAACCAATACAGGTCTCCATACACGGTAATTCGACTGTTTCCAGATATTAATTCCTCTTTAGCTATAAATGGAGTAAACAAAGTAACAAAAAATAAACTTAAATTTTCTACAACTACGACACCTATTGTAAGTGAGTTAAATGAAAATGTTTTTACAGGAAATAAGTATGCAAAAATTAACACTAAAGATGCTAATAAACTTGCAGCGACGAAGTTCAAGCGACCCAAAAACAAAACTGAGTTGGGAATGTGTATATTATAGAATAGAAATAAGCTAATAATCCAAATAACTATAGATAATAATAAAGTGGAAAATGATATATTTACTGGATTTTTTCGATTGCTAAGATAGACCACAAACGCCAAAGTAGTAGTTATGATTAGAGCTAAAGCATAAACAATAGAATAAAAAAGCATTACTCTATTATTTCAGAGAATTGCGTTTTATCCAAGAAGTTATTTAGTAGTACTAAAAAAGCTATTCCATTCCCCTAAGGACATATTTACTAACTTTTTCACATCCTTATGGGGAATAGCATTCTGCGCTAATGTAAAATATGGAGCAGCCACCAAAGCACAACCCACATGACCATCAGTAACACGAACATCAACCATTTCAGTAAATATTTCCTTATACTGTACATTCTGGTTTTTTCCCACTTCTACTATACTCTTTGCTAAACTTTGTAAAACAATTTTTTTATATTTTCTATGTGACTTTTCGTCTTGTCTTAATGGGAGCCATCCCAAGTCTTCCATAAGCAAATTAGCATTTTTTGTTCGATCTTCAGCTATTCCAATTGCAATTGCCGCATAGATGTTCCTGGGACCAACATCTTTAAAGTTTTTTCCAGCACATGGAACATGTGCACCAGGCAATAGAGGAAATCGTTTTTCATCAACAGTACCAAACAATGCTTTAGTTGCATCCATTAGAGGTTTAGCAGTATAAACGGGAATAGAACGTTCGATACTTTCTACTGGATCTATTTCCAACTCATGAGGGGAACGTAAGTTGTCTGCTTTCACTAAGTCGTAACCCCAAATCGCACCTGCAGGACCACAGAAAGAAGATACAATTGTCATATTAGTCTGACCAATATTTGTTTCAGCCACCTCAGCTCTATCAAAAGCATTAATTTCGTCTAATATTTGCGAACCATCATGTCGCAAATCTAGTTTTGCTACACCTGCCCCCAACACTACTCCCAACAGATAGTTATTGCCAGTCGCTCCAGGACTTTCAAACCCGTCACAATAGTTTTCATAAGCAGATATTGCTCCATGAACAACCTTTTCTGGATTGTAAGCTATTGTTTTGTTGTTAAACAGTCTGGTTAGCATGCTACTTATTATTTTTAGATCCTTTTCTCATTTGTGAATATATTTCAGCTTCAGTACGATTCTGAACAATTTTTAATAATGGTTCAATATTATCATTAATTAAAAATGTTAGTCCATCAGCATCCATTACGGGTCGGAATCCCATTGATGTTGTAATCCTGAAAATAGGAGACTTGGTGGATGTCCAAAACATTGCTTTTCGAACTCCATTATCATGAGCCATTTCTAAACCATCCCTTGCTAAAAACCGTACAGGATCTATTCCCGCACGGAATTCTCGTACTATTCCCATTTCATCAAAAAATAACACTTTTGTTACTCCATTTTTTAATAACTTATCAACTAAAGGATCGGCAACCTGGACTCCCCTTTTGGGATTGTCAGGATATCTAGTATCAATCAGTCTTTCCCCCAACTCCTCAGCACTATGACAAACTGCCCCCCAAGAAAAACCTGCCACAGGTGTATTTGAATCACCTTTCATTATGGTAATAAACGAAGACTCACTAGAAGTAAGTTCTCTATGTATCGCAGCTTCAACGTCAGAATCAGGATAACAAGGAGCAAGCGGTGAACCACAGTCAGTACATTTATTATTACCATTGCTTAATTGTTCTTTATACTGTGGTAGTGGTATTAATTTATCTCTCCCTTCGTTTATGCAATATGCACCCTCGCCCCAGACAGGAGAATTTGTACCTCTAGCCTTCTCATCAGAACCAAAAACATTTTGATAACAATGTACTAAATTAATTAAAGTTTCTCGGTCTTTTTCTAAACTTGACCAATTTACATTCAAAAAATTGCTAGGTTGAGCTACAGGCGACTCTCCTCTTCGATATAATTTAAGCCCAATTGATCCAATATGTAACGCAGTATTGACAGCTCTATCTCTAAGAGATTTATTATAAAAAGCGACATTAATTTTTTCTTTTGAATTAAAGTCCTGTCCTTGTAAAGTTGAATCTAAAAGTTCAGTCATTGATGTTATATTATAGGGTTTATCAAAATTGGAAGCAAGTCTAATCCTTATTTAGATTATTATTTATCTCGTCTGAGTAATGGTTCTTGTTTCCCCAGAGGCTGATGCCACTAGGCGGTTATTGGCATCCACAAATATTAAGTAACCTGTATTTTCTGCCGTTCCCTCACCTTCATTTACAGGCCGGGGGTCCATCGGCATGGAGGCCAAATAGGTAGGAACTATGGTATCTTCATCCCCGGCTCCCGCTAAATTAAAACAGGGAGAGACAGAACCAATGCAGGTAAGACTGGTAGGGAAACTGCTTGTATCCGGATCCCCATCAGTATCAGGCAACTCACCCGAATTTTCCGCTTGGTACTGGTAAACTGCGGCAAGAATTGCGTAAAGGTCACTTTCCCGCCTGTTGTCTCTTGCACGAGCCAACTGAGTTGCCGGATTAAGAAGAACCACCATGGTGGTTGATAGAATACCAATAATAGCAATTACCAGGAGTAATTCAAGTAAAGTAAAACCGCCTTTTATATTAATTTTCATTCGGATAGAGTTAACGGTATTGCATTTTTATTGTATACCCAACCATGAGCTTCGTTAAGTTTTGCTTCATCAATTACTACTTTCTCCTGCAGGGAAGCTTGGTCCACTTCATATGCAGACAAAAATGAAGTAAAAATACGCTGAATGGTAATGACCAGCAAAACAGAAAGCACAATCAGTACTGAAACGTAAAACATAAAAAACTTATCAATTTTTGGCGAGTTCTTCTTTTGCATATAACAATCCTCCGTATGTCACGTCCAATACGTTGGGGTTGACAACTATGGTTTCTCCTGTTGATGTCACTGTTCTTGGTGGCGCAACGTCAAACTTCGCAGCCCTGAAAAGATAGGGGAGCGTATTAATTTTTTGTAGCGCTCTATCTATTTCCTGCCAGGTCCCACGCATTTCAATGGCAACAGGTATACCGTACATCCCGGTTTTATCTTTCACTGCTTTTTGATTCGGAATGGTAAGTTTAACTATAACAGGTTCTTCTTTTTTAATATCTTCTACTGCTTTCACAAAATCCACAACTCCGCTCTCGTCCAAAAACAAACCAGCTAAATCTTCTGCCCTGTCGGTGTGCGGTTCCAATTCATTTTTTTGAGCGGTTACGCCGGCATCATTTTTAAGAATATCAAATTTTAATTTATTGTATTCTAAAGACTTTGCCGGCAAACTGACAAATACTATAAAAAGCGTAGCACTTATAAGGATGATGTTTATTATGCCTAGAATTATGTCTTTAGCACCGAAGGGGGATGAAGCCAATTGAATTTCCTCATTCGGTGTTTTGTTGGTTGAAATCGGTTTTTCGGCATCGGGCGGAGAAATATGTACTCTATCAGAAACTTCTGGCTTGGGTGCTGCCGGCACCACCGGAGCTTTTTTATGTTCAACTTTTTCTGCTTCCTCAGTAGGCAGCTCCTTCATTTCTGTTAAATAGCTTTTTGCTTTTATAACTTGCATATTATTTATTTGTCACTTTGCTTTTTGTAGTAATTGGTAAATAGCTAAATGCAGCTTGGAACTCAACATCAATTTCTGTTTCAAAACTTGATATCGGTATTTCAACCTTATCAATATCCTCACTTTTCTCTAGATTTTGTTTAAAATCAATTAGTGACTGTCTATCGGAAGCTATACCCCGGACGGCAACCGTACCTTTATCCAAATCCATTTCATAACGGCTTAATAATACTCCTGGAGGTTTAGCAATGAAGACAATGTTTAGTACTTCTTCCGGTAAATGTGATACTTCTTTCACTTTCAAAACTTGAGCAGTGACTGTGTTTATATCACTGATTTTTTGATCTAAAGCCGTCCGTTCACTTGTTACACTGGCTTGATTTTGATGCTGTTTTTTGATGTCTGCTGTTTGGTTACTTAAAAAGAATAATGAAACTGCAGCCAAAGACAACATTGTCCAGCTGAAGAGAGTCATGGTTAAACTTATGCTCCACAACTGGATCCGAGACTTTGCGTGATTGTATTTTTGCACCAAATGATAAGGTAAAAGATTTAGAGTTGTAATGTCCGAAGGTTCAGCAAGAGGGGCGAACTGCAGACTCAAAGATACTATATTCTCCTGCATCTGATCCGCGGTTAAACCGCTTACTTTTTTATCAATTGTTTTAACCGGGGCATGCAATGCATCTGTCAATTTTGTTACTAAATCATTATTACCATCGGCGCCTGACAGGAAAATAGCCTCAATAGTTACTTTTTTATAATGATTTACAATTTGGAGTGCAGTACGAACAATTGCGTCCTCATCGGTTTCGGTAATTATGGAACTTGCATACAATTTATCACCCTCAACCAAACAGACCAAACTTTCACTATTTCTGACAACTATAATTGCAGGCTTGTCTGAATTTACAAGTTCGGCTATTGCAACTGCGGGTGTTAAAACAAGTACCGGATACAGCCCTGCTTTTTCGGCAGAAATAACAATTGAATTTAAAATGTCTTTATATGCCGCAACCAGTAAAATGCAGTATTCTGTATCCTTTTTATAAACAAGTTTCCAATCAACTATCAATTTTTCCTGTTCTACGGGAAATGCATCCTGAACCTGCCACCGAACGGCTTCATCTAATTCCGTTGCACTAACTTTAGGAACGCTTAACAATTTAGTAAAAGTGGAAGCTTCAGGAATAGCAATTCCTACAGTTTTTTCCTTTATGTCCAATTTTTCCCATATACCTTTCAAAAAGGCTCCAAAAGTTTCAGTATCAACTATGTCTCCTCTACTAAAGATATCTTCAGGGATGGGTATGGAGGCATTTTTAATAACCTTATTTTTCTTTGCCGAAAGCTGAAGTATATGCAGGAACCGCTTTGAAAGATAAATCGATACTAATGATTTTTTATACATGGCAGGAAAGTGCTTTTTAAGCACATCTTCATTATGGCAAATGCTATACTTAATAGCAATTGATATGAAAAGGAAACTGCCCTCTCCTTGTTTTTATGGCCAAACTGTAATCGGAGTTCTGATTGCCATGGCTATCTTTTCAATCTTGGCACACTCTGTATTCACCCTCATTACTTCATCGTTTGAACTCGTGAGTTTTAACCGCGCACGAATCACTGCCCGCCATTTAGCGCAAGAAAAGATAGAGTTTATTAGAAATTTACCATATGATGAAGTTGGGACTTCAGGAGGTGTACCCGCAGGAACTTTAGCTCAGGAGGAGAATGTAGAACGGAACAAATTGTCCTTTACGATAAAAACTGCAATTGTTTATGTTGATAATCCCTTTGACGGCACTCAAGGAGGTAGTCCGAATGATCTTTTAGCAACTGATTTTAAACGGGTACGGGTAGAAGTTTCATGGAGCGGACTTGCAGCCTCACGGAATAATCCGGTAATTTTTCTGACAGACATTGCGCCCAAAGGCGTAGAAACAAACGACGGAGGTGGAACACTTTCAATTCTGGTATTTGATGCAAACGGCGAACCTGTACCGCAAGCGCAAGTACAAGTAGTACAAACATCGGTAACACCCAATATCGACCTCACGTTTGAAACTGCGGATAACGGCAGGTACATATTACCCGGAGTCCCGGCTTGCGTATCCTGTTATGAAATTACAGTTACAAAAGCCGGCTATAGTTCCGAGAGAACATACTCAACGACGGAAATCCCTAATCCCAACAAACCCCACCAAACCATTCTGGAAGGACAGCTTTCAGAAGTAAGCTTCGCAATAGACAGAGTTAGCACCATAACCCTTTCTACGGTTCATGACAGGGAAGCAGGTTTCTCGACATACCCAAATATTTCTTTGGAAATCCACGGTGAAAAAACCATCGGAACAGACGATGCTGCTCAACCTGTCTATAAATTTCAGGAAACGCTTACGACAGACACGTCAGGTGCGCTGAACCTATCAAGCGTTGAGTGGGACAACTATCACATTACAATCCCGACTTCACTTAATCTTACCGTATCCGGTAGTAATCCCTTACTGCCACTGACTTTACTCCCTAATACTAGTATTACGTTAAGTCTTGCTTTAACTACCAAAACTGATAACAGTTTACTTATATCGTTTGTGGACAACACTAATAATTTACAGGTAGCATCAGTCTCAGCCACACTTCAAGTTCCTCCATCGGTAAGTTTACAAAAGTTTTCAGGACTTGCAGGAGATCCGGATTTTGGACAGGTATTCTATGATAATTTAAATAATCAGCAATATCCCCTAGCTGCGACAATTTCTGGATACTTGGATTTTTCCGGAAGTATAACAGCGTCATCTGCAGCTCATGAGAAAATATTTTTAACACCAAATCCATGAAACAAAAAAAACAGTCAGGTTTTACTTTAATTGAAGTAGTTATTGCAGCTGCGCTTACAAGCATGCTTGGTCTTGCTTTAGTCGGTTTACAGTATATTTTCAGCCAAACCCAATTAACAGCTGTTCAAAACTATATTAATGTTGATCAGGCAAATAGCAATATTTCAACTTTAGTTAGAGAGATTAGAAACATTCGAGCCGGAGAAAATGCTGCTTATCCTTTGGAGAGGGCTCACGATCAGGAAATAATTTTTTATTCTGATATCGACTATGACGGTGAAAGCGAGAGAGTTCGCTATACTCTTTCCGGATCTAGTTTGGTCAAAGGCGTAATTGACCCTGTCGGTTATCCGCCTACTTACCCCAGCGCTTCAGAAAAAGTAAGACTACTTACTGAAAATGTCCGTAACGAAACTGATTCAATTTTTTACTATTACAATGGAGACTGGCCAGCAGACACTGTTAACAATCCGCTTCCACAACCGATTAGACTTTCCGAAACCAAGATGATGAAGGTCTATCTTGAACTTAACACACGGGATGCGCCTGAGGACAACTACATACTTGAATCATACGTACAGCTTCGAATGTTAAAGGAAAATTTATGAATTATTGAGGAAGCAATCTTAAAAGGTGTAGGATTAAATTGATGTATAAAATATTAAAAAAACGAGCATCAGGGACGGCAACACCCGCAATAATAGTAATTACCGGAGCATTTTTAGTAGTAGTTTATGGACTTTTGTTTGTGCTTGGTAATCAATTGGAATATTCCAATAGGCAAGTTGCATCAGAAATGGCACTGCATGTCGCCGAAGCCGGAGTAGATTATTACCGCTGGCATTTAGCCCATGATCCTGATGACTTTCAGGACGGAACCGGCGCAGAAGGTCCTTATGAACATGAATACATTGATCCCCAAGGAAACGCAGTAGGTAAGTATTCTTTAGCTATCACATCGCCCTCTCTAGGATCGTCAATTGTAACTATTAGATCCACCGGGTGGACATACCAGTACCCTTCGGTAAAAAGGACCATTCGCGTCCAATACGGACAGCCTTCTTTTGCAATATATTCGTTTTTATCCAACGCAAGCGCATGGTATGCGGAAGGCATCACTATTAACGGTCTTATTCATTCCAATAACGGACTCAGGATGGATGGAATAAATACATCTCTTGTTACCAGTGCTCAGGAAGAATATCACTGCGGCTCTGAAACTGGTTGTCAACCGCCCACCCGAAAGCCAGGCGTTTGGGGAGACGGAAGTGATGCTGGTCTGTGGCAATTTCCTGTTACCCAAATAGATTTCGATGCAATTTCTCTGGATTTGCCGCACATGAGAACCGCAGCTCAAAGTGACGGGCTGCATCTACCTTCTTCCGGTGCTGATGGATATCATTTAACTTTTTCGGATACCGGCACTGTAACAGTCAGAAGAGTATCCAGAACTTCATCGATAAGAGGATATAGTGTTCCGGGTCAGGGATTGGGCGCAGAAGGTCAGGGCGGCTGCAGACGAATTTATCAGCAAATAACAAATGAATCACTTGTAGGAACATATGATCTCTCCTCGACCCCGATTATTTTTGCAGAAGACAACGTGTGGGTAGAAGGACAAGTCAGAGGGCGCATTACAGTAGTAGCGGCAACATTTCCTATTCAATCAAGTGATGCAGATATATGGATAACGGGAAACATCACATACACTGCTTATGACGGAAGTGATGTTTTGGGGCTTATTTCCCAAAACAATATCTTTTTTGCCCGTGATATCCCTACTAATTTTCAAATTGACGGAGTATTAATGGCTCAGAAAGGCAAAATTATCAGACACGGCTACCTTGACAATTGCGGAGAATCATCAAGTTCAATCCGTGACAGTCTGACAATTAACGGCTCACTCATTTCTTACTACAAATCATATTGGAATTTCAATAATCCCTTAGAATCAGGATTTGTTACAAGAACAATTAACTATGATACTCATGTGCTTTACGATCCGCCGCCTTATTTCCCCACTTCAGGTGAATATGAGTTTATTTCCTGGCTTGAAGAATAAAGTTATTCTGCACCAGGAAGATTTTTTACGCACACTGTATTGGTGTTAACAGTCCCTTCACGGACAAAATCATCTCCTAAAACACAGTCAATCCCGGGTTGAGGAGAAGTTATACCTGAATCTTCCGGTAAGTTAAAAATGCCGGTATCAAATTCTTCTGAAACAAATTCAGTTGGGGTAATACTGGGAGACATGCCGGAAGAAGGATCAGCCTTTTTATTGAAAATAACAACCGTTAACGCAAGAGCGATACCCAGAACCAAAATCAGAAATAAAACACGTAGCTTCATTACATATTCCCTTCAAGACCTCCCACAATGCTATAAATCGGCGAAATCATAATCACGACCATTCCTCCGACCGCAATACCGACAAAAAGCATAAGCAATGGTTCAAGTAGGGCAGTTGCCCGTTTCAGGGAATAGTCTACTTCCATTTCATAAAATCCCGCCAGCTCTTCCAATACAAGTTCCAAACTCCCCGACCTCTCTCCTGCTCTTATTGTTTGGATCATGGTAACAGGAAATGATTTTTTGTGACTTGATAAAATATCTGATAAAGATTGTCCTTCTGATACCCCTTCACTGAAAGCTTTGGCTTCTTTTTGAAGCTGTGGCTGTTTTAACACATCCGCAGATACGTCCAAAGCAGCCATTATCGGGACTCCGCTTTTGAGGAGTGTTGAAAGAGTACGGGCGAAACGGGCAACGTCCAATTGATCCATTACTTTTGAAATAACCGGCAGCTTCACAAACCAATTAAAAATAAAGGTTCTGGTGGTTCTTACGATAAATAGTCCCGCAATAAACATTATGATTGCAGCAAATACACCCAAAGTAACTACTAAATTTGCACCAACCGATTGACCGACATTTAAAACAAATTTCGTTACCGGCGGCATCTCGGCGTTAAGTTGTAAAAATACATCTGAAAGTTTAGGAAGAACAAATAAAAGCATGATTAATGCATTTGCAAGCATAGCAACGACAATAATTGCAGGATACATTAATGAGCCCTTAACTTTTTGAGATAGTTCGTAACTGGCAAGCATTTGTTTAGCCAAATAGTCAAATGATTTTTCCAAAGTCCCCGACTCTTCCCCCGCTTTTACCATTGTAAGAAATACTGCATCAAAATCGTTTTTGTACTTTGCCAAAACCGTAGACATGGGAGAGCCTTTCTTAATATTGAAAGATAAATCAAGAAGAACTTCCTTCATCTTTTTGTTTTCGCTTTCCTGGCTTATTATTTCAATTGCTTCAGTTAATGGCAGTCCGGCGCGAAGCATGGTTGCCAAAAATCTGCAGAACGCCGCTTTTTCTGAAACTGAAATAGAACCTTGAAATGCTCCTTTAAACTTTGAATCCAAGCTTTTGATGGTCAAAAGCTGCAATTCATCTGCTTTAAGAAGTGCAACTGCCTCTTTTTTATTGGCAACCTGCACTACGTCCTCAACTATCTTTCCGTTCTTATTTTTGGCTTTAAACGCAAAAAGTGGCATATTAGTTTTCCCTCACAACCCGAATAACTTCTTCTATGGTGGTTAAACCTGAAGCAACTTTATTAAGTCCGTCCTGAAGCATGGTTTCCATTCCTTGTTCATGGGCAAGTTCCTGAATTTCATCACTAGTTGCGTGTTTAGTAATAAGTGCGCGAATTTCTTCAGTTATATGAAGAATTTCATAAATTCCGATTCGCCCCGAGTAGCCTTTTTGTCCGCACTTATCACAGCCTGCTCCTTTGTAGAATTTTTGATCTCCCAAATCTACATTCAGATCTTTTGAAAGTTTTTTTCTTACTGTTTCATCAGGTTTAAATTCTACAATACACGAGGTGCAAAGTTTCCGGACCAAACGCTGAGCAACTATGATGTTCAAAGTCGATGCCAGCAAAAAACCTTCTACCCCCATATCGATAAATCTCGGTATCGCGCCTGAAGCAGTATTTGTATGTAGTGTAGATAGGACCAAATGGCCGGTCAATGCTGAGTGAATGGCAATTTCTGCAGTTTCTTTGTCACGGATTTCGCCAACCATAATGATATCAGGATCGTGCCTCATAAGCGCTCTAAGCCCCGCTGAAAAATCCATACCGGTTTTAGTGTTAACTTGTATTTGTACAACCCTATTTATGGCATACTCAATCGGGTCTTCTATGGTGCAGATTTTGACTTCAATAGTATTTAAAATATTAAGGACCGAATAAAGTGTTGTAGTTTTCCCTGAACCCGTCGGTCCCGTAACCAAAACCATTCCGTGAGGCTTACTGATGTTTTCGCGGACGATTTCAAGTCCTTTCCCCGTAATACCCAGCTCCTGTAAGCTTAAGGGTCGGTTAGTGTCCTGTAAAACCCTCATGACCACATTCTCGCCGTAAAAACCGGGGATGATGGAAATACGAAATGACACAATATCGTCATCTACCTGAAATTTATACCTTCCGTCCTGAGGAACTCTTCGTTCATCAATTTTCAAGTTTGAAAGTATTTTAATACGGGCAATAAGAGCCGGTTCTATCCCTCGGGGAAGTCTTACAATGTCCCGCAGGACTCCGTCTATTCGGTAACGAACCATAACTTCTTTTTCCTGGACTTCCATGTGGATATCCGATGCGTGTTCGGCAAGTGCATATGTTAAAACGGTATCCAGAATTGTAACTATCGGCACTTTTTCTGCTGCTTTCAGAAGATCATCTTCAAGATCGGTCTTTTTAATGTTTTCTTCTATTATGGTTTCAAAATCGTCTTTTATACTTTTTTTGTATTTACCTAAAACTTTTGTAATGTCTTCTTTGCCGGCATATGATACGTCAATTTTTAAACCCGTATGACGTTTCAGAAATTCTAAAGCTTCAAAATTTTCCGGATCTTCCATTGCAATTTTGAGAATATTTTTCTCTTTTGCAAAAGGAATTAGTCGGTAAGTCCGTGCAAGTTTTTCCGGAACGAGGGCGAGTACTGAAGGGTCAATGACTTGCCGTTTAATGTTTGCGAAGGGAACCTTATAGTGTTCCGCAAGTAATCCCCCAAGTGTGTCTTCATTTAAAAATCCCCGAAAAATAAGAACGTCAGTAACGTTTTTATTTAATTCCTCTGCTGTTTGGGACGCATCGTCAAATTCTTTATCAGTAACAAAACCAGCGCCAACTAAAATCTTTTTTAAGACTGAAGGATCAATATTCATGGGCAGATATATTTCATTATAGCGAAAGAACAGGCGCACTACCAAGTAGCAGCTTTCCCCGACCTTTTAAAGCCACACAACAAGGCTTTTCCTAATTTAGGTAAATGCCTTTACTATTTTCGGACCTTGTCGTACCAATCGGTCAATACCTTTGATACTAAATCTTTAGCTCCTAAACCTATAGACAAACCAACAACCAGTACTACCGTATAAGTTAAACCTTGGAAAAATATAGCAATTAAGTTTTGAGCAATCTGTAACTGTTCTATGGCTGCAAAAAAAGCAATAATTAAGATTAACCACCTGGCAAGTTTTCCTACAGGTCTTGCAAGATCGGTATCAACAGATGCCAAAGCTCCGCGCACCAGCCCGTCAACTAAACGTGCTAAAAACGACCCGGCACCGATAATAAGAGCCGCAGCGAGTATGTTTGGCACATAACCCAGAACTTGCGTCAGTACATTCGACACAACTCTTAAACCCAAGATATCAACAACGGTAAGGAAAAATACTAATATAATGAGCCATTCGACAAAGGTTCCTACAAGTTCAGTTGCGGTTAAACCTATATCTGCTTTCTTGAGATATTGGTCAACTCCTATTGAATCAGCAGCTTTTTCAAAACGGACTACTTTCAAAACCTCTATAACTAAACGCTTAATCCAAAATGCCAATACTAAACCAAGAGCAAATATAAGAATCGCACCGAGAAGAGTTGGAAGAAGCGATAAAAATGCGCTCCACACCTGCGACCACGACGTAAGGAGAGCCGACTGCCAATTTGAAACATCATTCATGTCTTTCACCTCCTTTCCCGAACTAGTACAGTATAACCTCTTGGGGGTTTTTCCGAAAGTGTGGGAAAAAGTTACAAATTAAAACCCACTAAAAAAGCTTTGCATTTAGCAAAGCTTTTTTAGATGTTCTGGAAGCTGGTAAGCCAGGTTCTGTTTCCCCCACCTTTTCTAGATTTTTAAGTATCAACTTTTTTTATTGCAATATTAATGTTAATTCCCTAAATACCGGACTCAAAAGTCCAAAAAAGGTGGGGTAGATGACAATCTATCTAAGCCCTCAAACTTCGTTCCGCCGTGTTACTTTCAAACACTTTCGGAAAAGCACCTTGTCTTTAAAAGAGTGGAACTGTCGGAGGTTGCAGCGGAGGGGATTGCCCGTTTCAGCTTTACACATGCTTAAGGAATGGTCTCCGCGGGGGAGATGTAAATCTTAAGTGTAGCGTAAAGATCGTTTCTGTTGCTCTCACGAGCGGTCGTTTCCGCTCATGTTCCCGATTCCTTTCAGAACGGGACACCAGCCTTTCACCCCAAACTAATTAAGTTTCCTCAAATAGCTTAAGGCTTCAGATCCCGACTTACATCGGGTCTCCTGCTTTTTGCTGCCTGGACTTTCCTCCCCACCCTTTCCGGTCTTTTAAATAAGGTGTTTTAATCAAACTGCGCTTAAAAACCCGGAAAGAGTGGGGTAGTCATCCCTCTTCCAGAACAGGGCAATTATATCAAATTGAAGCTAAATTTTCAATGAGGCAGTCTTATGGACAAAGAAGGTTTTTACAATCAGGTGAAGTGTAAGATATACAGGTACAGACATGAGAAGGCCTACAACACCAGCCAAGCGGAAACCGATAGAAAGCGCAACCAGCGTCACCAAAGGACTAACTCCTGCTGAATGTTGCATTATTTTGGGTACAAAAACGTAATTTTCAAGTTGCTGAATAAGAAAAGCCAATGAGGCAGTCGCAAAACCCATAACAGGAGAGATGCCGAAACCTATAACAACAGCAGGGATTGCAGCGATAATTGGTCCAGCATAAGGTACGACTTCAAGAAGTCCCGCAAGTATGGATAGAGGTAAAGCATAAGGAATTCCCAATAAACTAAGTCCAATATAACTTGAAACACCAATTACCAGCATCAAACTGAGTTGCGCCCGTGCCCAGCCACCTAATTTAGATTCTAATGTGTCAACAAAACGGGCAACTACTGCTTTTTGATCATCACCAAAAAATACTGCCAACTGATCGTCCAACCTATCTCTACCTGAAAGTAAATAAAATGCAAAAACAAAAACAGTTACGATACCGATGACATTTGAGAACACTGAAATTGTAAATCTGCCGAGCTGTGCCGGAAGCGAACCAAGCTGAGAGGCTAACTGTTCTAAAAGCTGATCGCCGAATGCTGTAGAAATCCCCACATTATTAACATAGGTGGGGAGCGTTGCCAGAAATCCCGAAGTCTGATCTATGAGGGGAGGAACAACCGATGCGACGGTTACGCTAATGATTGTAAGAACCAGTAAATAGGTGACAATAATTGATAAAGTTCTGGGGATTTTATGGCGGGAGAGTTTTGTAACTAACGGATTTAATACTGCCATAATAAGGAGAGCTACAAAGATTGTAAGAATTATATCTCTGATAAAATACAGGAACCACAAAGACAAAAGAAAAAATACAGCAAAAATTATTGAGCGATGAGAGATTTCAACTTTTTGTACTGCCATTAGCTGAAGCATACCATGCCGCAATATACTTTTCCACGTTTTTTTCCCAACCTTCTTGGGTGATATCGTACCACTTGATATTTTTGTTTCTCCTAAACCAGGTCAGCTGCCTTTTGGCATACTGCATTTCATGCTGTATCCATGTATCAATTGTTTCTTTCTTGGATCTTTTCCCCTGAAAGTAGTCTTTCCATTCTTTGTACCCCAGAGTATCCATTGACTGATCGTTAAAAGTTACTTTTTCTGATAGGAGTTTTTGTATTTCAACTTCCAGACCGTTTATTACTCTTTGATGAACCCTTTCGACAATCCGCTCCTGCAAAACATTGCGAGGTGCAGTTAAACCGACAAAACAAATATCACGTTGTTTAAATGTAATGGATTTTTTTAACGCTCCCGACAATCTATACTGCGCCACTTCTATGGCTCGAATAAGACGTCTTGGATTTTTCCGATCCGAAAAGTTTAAGCCGGCTGCTTTCATAGGGTCAAGAAGCGATAGGTGGTCAAATAACTCACTGCTATTTTTGGCTGAAAGCGCTTCCCTTAAATTGATATTACGGGGAATAGATACCGTTTCAATCCCTTCCGTTACAGAGTTGATATATAAACCCGATCCGCCTACCAGTATCGGAAGTTGTTTGTTGGAATATATTTCGGATATAATTTTTCCTGCAAAATTTGCAAAATGCGCCACGCTGAAGTTTTCTTTCGGACCAACCAAATCATACCCCCATATCGCCGTTCCACTGCCGATTTTATAATAACCTACCCTTTTTCCGTACAGCTTAACCGAGCTTTCAACCCAGTGTGCTCCGGCGGGGATATCTTTACCCGTTCCAATATCAAGCTGTCTATACACTTGCCGCGAATCCGCCGAAATAAGAGCTGCGTTAAAGAGTAATGCTACTCTTAACGCAAGTGTTGTCTTTCCGGTTGCCGTCGGACCACAAATAACAAGCAATTTAGGAATTAGTGTTTTTTTCATTTCATATAGTCTTTCAGAGCATAAATATTATCCTGATAGCCAAACTGGGTTATGGCTTTTTTCGGCTCGGTCCACAGAGGTAAACCTTCTGAAGACGGACGTACTTTTCCTTGTGTTTTAACTATAAAATAAACTGAAAGCACAGGATAGGAAAATATGCTTTGTGGTTTAAAATAAGCAAGATAAGAATTAAAATATTTAGCACTTGTAATTTTTAAACCTGTTTCCTCAAACACTTCCCTAATCAGCCCCTCTTCCAAATTTTCATTCTTTTCAATACCGCCGCCTGGAAGCGCCAGCCCTTTTTGATATGACAAGTCAATACAAAGAATTTTATTTTTCTTAGTAATGAATGCCACGACTGCAACCCGAGGCGGAGGATTTATTCTGAAAAAAGCAGTAATCAGTTTTGCTGAAAGAATAATGGCACGACTTTTGATTATTAACAATGCGTCATTCATATTAACTTGATGCACTGGTATATTGTCTCAAAGCGTATTTCCAAATCCGTAAAGATAAGTAAAAAAATCCTAAACCAAACACAAATAAAAGAAGGCTTCCTGAAATTGAAATTGCCCCCATTAATACTTTTGCCGGAAGTGTAACCATAATCCCTACAGGTATAATAAAAGTGAGAATACTGCGAAGAGGTTCTTTGTAGATATCAACAGGAAAACGGCCCATAGAAGTTATGTCCCGGTAAATCATGACGCTATGATCAATTTCCAGCGTTATAATTCCCAATGAAACAACCAGCACATGGAAAGCCGTCGCAATCAGAAGTCCGTTAAGCATTAAAAATATATAAGCAACTACTTGCAGAAATGACGGAGATAATTGCCAACCGGTGTAGATTAAGCCCACCAGAAGAGGGGGGATCGTAAAAAGATCAATGGCGTCAGATCCTCCCAAAAGTACCCGGAAAAGAGAATTGGCGGGTTTCATTAATATAAGGTCAAAGTCACCTGAAATTATAAGCGGCCTGAATCGGTAAACTTCGCGGTACAAAAATTGACTTACCGTGTCTAAAGCCATAAAAGTCAAAAAGAAAAACAGGGCTTCTGCAAAAGTAAATCCGGCCAGAGTTTCGGCACCTTTTACAACATAATAAAGAAAAATTGTAAAAAAACTAAAACGCAGAATTTTGCCAAAAAGAAAAATTGTAAATACTGATTTTTGGGAAAGTACAGATAAAAATGAATTTTTGCTCATCATTAACCACAACCTCAGGTAATAACGGGTAGTTTTTAAAATAACAAAAACGGAATTAAGTACTTTACTTCCCATACGCTTGATATGCCTTCAGTCCTCTAGCCCAGATTTTAGTCATCAGAAAATAAAGCATAATTACCCAAAAGAAGGCAACCAGCACACCCGTTAAGGCTTCGGAATATGGAACTTTCCCTAAATAGATTTGTAAAGGAAAAAAAACCAAATACGGAAAGGGTGTCGCATGAAGGACGCTTTGAAACATTTGGGGAAGTATATCTAGGGGAAAAAGTGCTCCTGATAAAAACTCGATAAGAATTACCGTAACTAAAAAATGCCCTCCCCATGCAACTTCAGGTGCCCAAAAAGGTATGGCGTTAGTTATAAAAAGTAATATAAAAAATATAAACATTGCCAAAAAAAGCG
The DNA here is from genome assembly GCA_964458085.1 of uncultured Gammaproteobacteria bacterium. GTDB lineage: Bacteria > Patescibacteriota > Microgenomatia > UBA8517 > UBA8517 > CAYWFF01. The sequence continues at coordinate 5,063 of CAYWFF010000002.1, read as the reverse complement.
CAATAATAAAAAGTATTAAATAGGCAACTTCAGTTTGGAAAAACAATGTCGGTTTAAGCAAAAGCCATAGTATGGTCATTTCTGCAAAAGCAAAACTAATATTTAGCGATTTTGTTGCAATGTCACGGGTTAGCCAATATTTAAAGTAATTAATGGGTTTAACAAGGTAATTACTTAAATCACCACGGGCGATTTCTCCTGCGACGTCTTGCGCTTTGGCAGACAATACGGCTGCACGAATAAAAAGTAATCCCAAAACATAAGTAATAATAGTTTCACGGGTATAGCCGAAAAGTTGTCTGCCAGAAGTCGCAAAAAGCGTAGTCCACAAAAAGTATGTAACTAATACCTGTAAAACATTTCTAATCCGCCACATGATAAAATTCATGCGGTATGCAAATTCTTGCTGAAAAGAAATTGCAAATACTGCCAAATACTTATGCATTTTATTTTTCCCCTTTAAAAACACGGCGGATTATTGAGTCAACCGGTTCTTCTTCTATGGTTAAGTCGGCAATGGGAAATTGTTGTAATATTTCTGCAGCTGCTACTGCCGCCACTTCCCGAGGAACCGCAATCGTAACACGAGGAAAATCAGCACGTTCAACTTTCCCTATCTCGGTGAATTTTTTGAGATCAGCTTCTTTAGAAAGAAAAATGTTGATTCTTTTCTCCTTTGCAAATTGGCTTGTCAGCTCTCTAAAATCTCCATCAAAAAGTAAACTTCCTTTATCAATGACGATCACCCTTTTTGTCAAATCAACTAAATCATCCATATTGTGTGAAGTTAGAATAATAGTCGCCTCAAATCGTCTCCTGTAGTCAAAGATAAAATCTCTCACCTTTTGTTGGGCGACTAAATCAAGTCCAATTGTCGGTTCATCTAAAAAGAGCACTTTAGGTTGATGAAGTAGTGACGCCGCAAGCTCCATTCGCATTCTTTGTCCTAAAGACAATCTTCTGACCTGTATGCCCAACAAATCTTCGATTTCAAGCATATTGACAAGCTCATCAAGTGTCGCACTGTATTCTTTTTGGGGGATTTCGTATATTACGCGATTAAGTTCAAAAGAGTCGATTGCCGGGAGATCCCACCATAGCTGGTTTTTTTGTCCCATGACAAGGGATATTTGCTTTAAAAATTTTTGGTTCCGTTTCCAGGGATCAAAACCCAAAACGTCTACATGACCTTTCATAGGATAAAGAAGTCCTGACAGTATTTTTAAAGTCGTAGTTTTTCCTGCACCGTTAGGTCCGATAAAACCGACCAATTCACCTTTGGCAATATGAAAAGATATATCGCTTAAAGCTTTTACTGTTTTCTTCTTGGGTGAAAACAATGAACGCAAACTTCCGGTTAACCCTTTTCCCCGCTCCGTAACTTCATAGTTTTTAAATAAATGTTCAACAACAATAGATTTATCGGGGTGTTTTTTCATTATGCAAAGTATAACATTTAGAATAATTTAAGAGCGGGAGAGTATGAGAGCGGGATAGAAGAAATATAGGAAGTTAGCGCTGGACCTGCCTTTTCAATTTTTTACCGGCTGTAAAGCGGGGAGAGCGGTGACGTTTTATGGTAACCATTTTG
>CAYWFF010000002.1:0-3462 GCA_964458085.1 uncultured Gammaproteobacteria bacterium | reverse complement strand
CCGCTCCGTAACTTCATAGTTTTTAAATAAATGTTCAACAACAATAGATTTATCCTGATGTTTTTTCATTATGCAAAGTATAGCATCGAAAGTATTTTAATTAAGAGATGGGGAATGGCTTTGAAGTTAGCGCTGCACTTGCCTTTTCAATTTTTTACCTGCTGTAAAGCGGGGAGAGCGATGACGTTTTATGGTAACCATTTTGTCCGTATTGGGAATTTCAACAGTTTTACCTTCCATCCATTTTGCTTTATAAGTCCCGAAGCCTGAAAGCATTACTTCATCACCCTTTGCCAAACTTCGCCCTATTTCATTTAGGAAAACCGTAACCGATTCGTCAGCTGCCCTTTTAGTAAGATGGGCTTTGCGGGCAACAACTTCAACAAGATCTTTTTTAGTAATACGTGCCATAAGTCTGAGACTTAGGATAGCCGAAGACTTTTGACTTGTCAAGGTATTTTTCCGAATAAAATAAGGTAATTATTAATTACAATCTTCCTATTTTAGGTTTGACTTCCAAAATACTTTTAATGTCTCCGAATGTTCCAAAGCTTGTTTTTTGCGAAAATATTATTGTATTAGAAGATTTAAAATTAGCAACATTACGATTGTTTAACTGGGTATAAAACCGATTAATTGAACTAAATTCTACAATTACAAACTGTGTGGTGGTTTATTTTGCTTTAGTAGTTTCTGAAGCTCTTATTTCTCTAATTGCAGTAACCTTAATTTGGCCTGCATATTCCGCTTCTTTTTCCAAGCGTTTGGCAATATTTCTGGCCAAAATTACCAATTCATCATCATCAACCAACTCAGGCTTAACCACAACCCGAACGTCTCTACCTGCCTGAAATGCATACGCAATATCTACACCGTCAAAACTTTGAGAAATCTCTTCAATCTTATCCATTCTTTTGACATAATCTTCATGAGGCTCATAACGGGCACCGGGCCGTGATCCTGAAATGGCATCTGCAATCCAAACAAGAACTGATTCAATCGAAGAAAATTGTTTATCTTCATGATGCTCAGCAACCGTATTAACTACTTCTTTGGGAAAACCGTGTCTTTTTAAGACTGCAACACCTGCATCAACATGGGTTCCTTCTTCGTCTGTAACAACTTTTCCGATATCGTGAAGGAGGCAACCGAGACGAACAACTTCAACATTAGCACCCACTTCATTTGCCAGAGCAATTCCCATCTTGGTTTCTTCAATTGTGTGAAGTCCTAAATTTTGGCCGTATGAAGTCCTGAATTTATATCGGCCGATTAGCTTTAGGATTTCTGTGGGTAATTTGTATACACCGCATTCTTCGGCAATTTTTCTGCCTTCCTCCAGAAGGACATCTTCCATTTGTGCACGCACTTGTTTAACCACTTCCTCAATTCTCGAAGGCTGAATTCGTGTGTCTTTGATCAGTTCTTCCAATGCTCTTCTGGCAATTTCGCGTCTCACTGAGTCAAAAGAGGAAAGTCTTATCTGGTTAGTTTCATCAAGTTCCAGCTCAACTCCGGTTTCTCTCTCAAAAGCACGAATATTTCTACCTTCTCTGCCGATTATTCGTCCTTTAACTTCTTCGTTCGGTACTTCAAGAGTAGAAACTGTAAATTCCGCAACATATGAAGTTGCCCCGTGTTTCATTGCATCCACCAAAATATCACGTGCTTTATCGGCTGCTTCCTGCTTTGCCCTGTCTTCCGCAGCTCGGATTTTTTTCGCTATATCCCCTTTAATTTCTTTTTCTAGTTCATCAAGAAGTATTTTTTTAGCTTCATAGGATGATAGTTTTGCTGCTTTCTCCAGTAAAGGAATGAGTTCTTCTTCTCGCTTTTTGAGTTTATTCTCGCGCTTTACAAGCTCATCCCGATCTTTTCTTATTTCTTCAACTAATACTTTTAATTCATCTGTTGTATCTGCCATAGTTTTGGGAAGCAATGCGAAGCAACTCTTTTAACTAAGAGTTGTGCCAGAAGAAAAAGTGTCTAATGTTTTTCCTGACATACGCATATCTTCAGCTTTATTGTACCTTTTTAGCTATAGGTAGTCAATTAAATATTTTAGCGCTAGGCTTCTTGTTCTTTAACAATATAGTCCGCAACCGCGTTTTTTACCAAATCCCACCCAAACCCTTTTCTAAGCAGGTATTCACTCATTTTTTGTTTTTTTTCTCTTCCTTCCAAATTTTTCCATTTATATGCTCTTTTGGCCAGATCTTTTTGCGCAATTTTATATTCATCAATACTCGTATTTACCAATACTTCACTAATTATATCTTTGGTTATTCCTTTCATTAGCAATTCCTGCTGTAAAATCCTTTTTGCTTTAGGCCTAAACTGTTGCCTCTGACCAACCCACCATATGGCAAATTTAGAGTCATTAAGAAGTTCCAATTTAGTTAATTTTTTCTTTAGCTCCGCATGAATCTGATCCGGCACTTTTTTCCTTTTAAACCAATCTTTCACTTCTTTTTCACTTCTCGGACGGGTCATAGCAAAACGCAATAGTTTATCCCAAGTTTTTTGAAATTCAGCTTTTTTGACAATATTTACGATTTCTTTGTCTGACAACTCTTGTTCAACCTTTAAACCAAGTTTTACAAAGTTTTCCAGATCCAGTCCAAAACCAAATTTACCATCCAGGAAAATATTGACGCGTTTATTGTTTTTTTGAGGTTTAATTGCAGTTACAGTAGGCACTTCTTAATCGCTATCTCCGTCTTCATCTTCAGCTTCACCGATTTCTTTGGGGACCGGTTTACTACCGTCTAAAACTGCTTTTCTTACCTTTGCTTCAATTTCTTCAAGTAATTTTTTATTTTCCCGTAAAGCTATTTTTGCTCCTTCCCGCCCTTGAGCTATCACATTTCCGTCATAGTTATAAAAAGATCCTTTCTTTTCAACCACTGCCATATCTACCGCAACGTCCAACACCCCTCCGGTTTTACTGATACCTTCCTCGTTCATAATATCAAATTCCGCAACTCTAAGAGGCGGAGCAACCTTGTTTTTAACTATCCGTGCTCTGTGGCGTGAGCCGATAACTGTATCTCCATCTTTAAGAGTATCAATCCGCCGAAGATCAATCCTGACCGATGAATAGAATTTAAGTGCCAATCCTCCGGGAGTTGTTTCGGGATTCCCGAACATAACTCCGATCTTTTGTCTTAATTGATTTGTAAAAATAAGAATGGTTTTGGATTTACTGATAGCACCTGTCAGTTTTCTCAAAGCTTGGCTCATCAGCCGTGCTTGCAATCCCATTACCGCATCCCCCATTTCTCCCTCAAGTTCAGCCCTTGGAACTAATGCTGCGACAGAATCAACAACAATTACGTCAAGTGCTCCGGAGCGGATAAGAGTTTCTGTAATTTCCAATGCCTGTTCTCCCGTATCAGGCTGTGACAACAAAAGATCATCTAAATTAACACCCATAATTTCTGCCCGGGTCGGATCGAGTGC
>CAYWFF010000001.1:0-93350 GCA_964458085.1 uncultured Gammaproteobacteria bacterium | reverse complement strand
GAATTAAAATATCATTACCGCAAAAGAGTGCAATGTCTGCCACCTCTTCATTACATGGGCTTGCCTGATAGGGACGCAAACTATGAAATTCTGTATTTCTTGTTTGGTCGCAAGGTACATACGGATCAGGGACTTGGGCAAGGGAAGTTGTTGGTGATAGGTAAAACAATGCTAAAAATAAAAAATATACAGTTATATTTCGAAACAAAATACTTTTCATAACTCAGTTTAGTATATTCTCTAAGTAAACGAAAGCAGATTACATTCCCTATCTTGATTTAAACAAACCTGAAGATTATCTGACAACCATGAACTGTTCAATTATGGTTACATTCGTAAATACTCCTATAAACCGGAGAATCAGAAACGCTGATGCTACAAGCACGATACCTCCGATTGCATAAGTTAATGTAAGTTTTGCCTCCTCTGCGTTTTTAGGATTTCCTCCGGCTGAAATATATTTATACCCACCCACTAAAAGCATTAAAAATAAAACAATACCTGCAAAAGCTAAGATGCTTTGAAGTATGTTTTGGAAGATAATTTCAAAATCACTGAAAGACGCAACGTTTTGATTTATAGGAGTTGCCTGCATAAATATAGTTTAAACTGTTTAACAAACTTTAACAATTAATATTTTAAAGGATTAAAAAGGGGAGCAGAAGCAAAAAAAACCGCTTAACGCGGTTTTTATCTATCCTGTTATGGTTATGGCGTTGTGCCGATGGTATTAATTTCAGGAACATTCAGTTGTAATATATTTACACCGAAGAAGATTTGGATAAGATTGACTATCGCCCAAGCTGCAAACACTATTACAAGTCCTATTAGTGCCGCTGTGATTTGACCTCTTGCCGCTTCGGTCTGTGCTTTGTCTCCACCTGATGTTATATATTTGATACCTCCCAAAAGTAGCATGAAGAAGAAGATTAATGCTGCTCCGATTAGTAGAAGTATTATTACTCCGCCAACCAATTGAGAAATTGTTAAACCTTCCAGATTTGTTGCCAAGCCCTGACCTGGTTGAAGATTAATTGTTCCTCCTTGTGCTAATAATGTTTCAAGTCCTGTCATGTTGATAATGTTATTATTAAACTTGTTTTAAACGTTGTCAATAGGGAAATTTTATACATTTTGCAGCCAGTTAGGTTCAAATACTTAATTCCTTTGTGTAATTATCCCTTTAAAGCATTTTGATAAATATATTTTTATAACTTCAAAGTGACTTAAACACAAAAACTTTTATATCTAATTACTGAGGTGGAGGGCAAGTGTATGAGTTACTGTACAGATTGCAGTATATTTTTATAAAACGTGAGGATTGTTAAGATCACACACAAAACTAGAAGTTGTAGACTAGCTTCCGCAAAGCGAAGCATCTTCAAAACCGACATTAAAAGTACCTATTCTAATTTGCAAGAGGTCAATACCAAAGAAACAACTTGTTACTCCGACAATGGCAAAGAAACCGAATAGTATTATTAAACCTATAAATGCAGTAGTTAACCTACCCCGAGCTGCCTCGGTCTGTGCTTTGTCTCCACCTGATGTTATATATTGAATTCCCCCTAAAATTAGCATAAATAGAAAAACAACCCCTCCTATTACAAGACCTAACGACACTAATGAGCTTAAAAGAGATTGAAAAAAAGAAGTCCCGTTTATGGTTTGCAAGTCCGTACCCAGTGCCGGGTTGGTAACTTGTGCAATGTAGGGTAGAGAAATTGAGTTCATAATTAAAAACCAAGATTATTAATGGTTGTTCCGGGCTGTAATATTGACGGGAAGTCAATAATGGTTCCTATTAAATCGACTAAGAATATTGCAGAAATAACAATAACTAGTCCAATCAAACCGGTAGTAATTTTTTGCCTTGCTTCGGCAACGGCTCCTTTGTCTCCACCGGCAGATATCATGCTAATTGCACCGGAAATTAATACAAATAGAAAATACAAACCGGCAACGACAGTAATTACTGCCACTGCATTTGAAATGATGGTGTCAAACAAAGAAGGAGCGTTTCCTCCTGGGTTTCCCAATTCTCCGAATCCGTTTAACGGCTGGTCGCCAATGGGAATTTCTCGTTGAGCTAAATAGTTATACATATTAAATTCAATTCGGTCCGAAAATTCTTAGTTGCAAAAGCGCGTTAGGGTCATCAAATACCACTTGTCCAATGAGCGCTGCCAAAACGAAAGCTCCTGCGGCTATGGTAACTCCTAATACAGTTTGCCAAATTTTTGCCCAGGCGTCAGCAACTTTTTTTGGATCACCGCCTGCACCTAAAAACATATATCCTGCAAAAAGCAGATTAAATAAAGCATAAAGCCCTGCAAAAACTATAAGAGTTTTAATGATATTATTTAAAAAATTATTTATACCTGGATCAAAATCACCATACCGTGATATGCCTGGCGGTTGATTTACCGTACCGAAAATTGGTAACTGTGCGATATTTTTCATTAAATTCCTGGATTGAGTATAGTTACGCCAAACACTGTTTCAATTATTTGTATCAGCCAATACGAGCCAAAAATTACTACAAAACCCACCAGAGCTGCTGTCGCCGCCGCTCGTCCCTGAGCAACCTGCTGCGGGTTTTGTTGACCTGCTCCTATTATTATAGAAATTCCCCCGCCTATTAACAATAGAAGCAGTATTATTCCTGCAATTGCTACAGCGTTACTTAACACGATAGATACTAAATCTCCAATTAGTATAGATCTACCGATTGGTGATCCAAAAGATGTGCCGATGTCTACAGAAGAGCCCATTATTTAAAAAGTACTGGTAATAGCTGTGATTCCTAAAATAACTCCAACTGCTTGGACGATCCAGTAAGATACGAAAATTATACCAAAACCCATGATCGCATGTGTTATTTTACTTTTAGCAGCTTCCGCAGCTTTGGGATCGCCTTTAGAAAGCATGTATTGATAACCACCATACAGTAAATACAATAGCATTGTAAGTCCCGCAAACGGGAAAAAGTAGAGTAAGAAACGGGACAAAACTTCTCCTAAATTTTGACCTGCAAATATTAACCCGATATCTTGTTCTAATTCATTAAATTGTGCGCTGTTCATTTAATTAATTTTTATATAAAAATGCCCAGTATATTTACGCCGATAATTCTTAATATAAATACTGCAAATATCAACATCAGTAGTCCTGCCACAGCGGAAGTAAGAAGTTCTTTGCCCGCCGCAACCTTTTGAGGATTGCCTGCTGAGCTTAAGATTAGGACTCCCGAATAGACTATGAACAGAAATGCAATTCCGCCACCTATTCCAATTGCCCAAGTTAGTATAAAACGGGTTAATTCAAAAGGGTCATTAACGGGAATACAGCCGATAGCTGTTGAGACACTTACTCCGTCAGAGCATAATGCGGCGCTAGCACCTCCAGCATTTATAGTGCAACACACAGGTTCCGCTACTGGACAAGAACCGGGGCTCACGTGTTCATTTGCGTCGCACCCCGCTTTGCAAGTACCAGTACATGTCGAGGCGGGCATGCTTTGACAAGTGGGATCACTTGGGTCACAACATGTAGGCGCACCAGCAAATGAAGCACAGACCAACTGGACGCCATCTACAACATCGCAAGTATGGTATCCTACATCTCCGCAACATGTTTGTAAATTGCCACCACAAGTATCATCAAAATCTGCCGCTATACAACAATTACCAACCTCACTAGCTGTTATAGGACAACCTTGTGACCAAGGTATTCCTCCGGCTGCGTTACATAATGCTCCTGTTAGACTCGTACAAATTGGATTTTGTGACGGACAAGGTTCTGTTGTCGGGCTGGTAATTTCTTCACAGTCGTAAAGCATGGTTGTTCCTGATCCGCACTCGTTTAAATTAATGCAATTTGCTGCGTCACTCGGGTTTACTAGTTGGAATCCTGCAGGACAATTGTTAAAAACACACTGAAGGCCACTTTGGGCACATGACGCACAAGGAGTAGTTATACACCGCTGAGCCGATACAATCTGTACCTTTGTGATTGTTAAAGTTCCAACAATTAAGAAAACAAGGAAAAGCTTTATTACCAATTTCATGTATATAAAGTGTAGCATAACGCAGTTAAGACTTGAATAACAAAGCACTTAACTGACCTGGTATAATTTAGTGACTGTCATGACGGAGTTAATACCCCATTTGAAAAAAATCCTTCTCGCAATAGTTTTTTGTACAGTAGCTTTAAATACAGTTAACACCTTTATTGTTGCAGAACCAAATTGCGACAATCCATCCAGGGGAGACGTGGACTATTGTATAGAGCGCTTAAAGCTTGAAATAGACGCTCTAAAACCCGCCCACGAATACAATAAAAAAGAACTTGCAAATCTTCAAACACAATTAGTCAGCATTGACAGAAGAATAGTTGGCATTTCCAACGAACTTAAAAAAACTGAAATGGATATTGCAGAGAGGGAGGAAGACTTAGCATTTACTACAAACGTATTTGAAGAAAAAACCAATAACTATTATAAATTCATAAGGCTTTACGATCCCTTAATGCCCTTTTTGTCAACCGAAAATGCATCGGGAGCTCTGAGAGAATTGACGTTTCAAAAACGAGCAACCGCACATGACATCACTACGATGGAGGAGTTTGCGGGAGATATTTTAAAATTGAAAGAAGATAAAGCAAAACTGGAAGAAAACAGCAAAAGTCTTGCGGCTCTTAAAAATACTGTAGACGGGAGAGCTGATTTTTTGGCAGGTGAAGTCTCAAAAACGGAAAACTACCTGGCTACGCTTTCTGCTAAACAAGAGGAACTGTTGGCATTAAAAGCCGGCGGCTTTGAAACGTCAATTGGAGATACGCCTCCTACGGCAGAACCTTGCTCAGGGCCTCCGGGGTCCGGAAATTTCTGTGATCCCGGATTTCGACCGGCATTTGCCGCGTTCTCTTTTGGAGCTCCACACAGAACCGGTATGAGCCAATATGGAGCTTTAGGCAGAAGTCAGGCAGGTCAATCTGCCGAGCAAATTCTGTCTGCATATTACCAGGGAGCAAGTCTCAATAAAGGTTATGCTGTCCCTGCGACCATTACCGTAAGCGGAATTGGAACTGTTTCATTTGAAGAAAATTATTTGCTGGGGATATATGAAGTCCCCGAAAGCTGGGGAGATAAAGGTGGTTTTGAAGCACTTAAGGCACAAGCCGTTGCAGCAAGATCATATGCATTAGCAGTAACAAATAACGGAGCAGGATCAATTTGTTCCACTGAAAGCTGCCAGGTGTATAAACCGCAACTGAAAAGCGGAAAATGGGCAGATGCGGTTAGGGCAACCCGGGGGTGGGTAATGACGACAGGCGGTTCTGCAGCCAAGACTTATTTTGCATCAACTTCAGGAGGTTACACCATATCTCAATGGGGCTGGAGCGGTATAAAAGATGCAGCAGGTGACTGGCCTTCTACCGCATATGAAAAAAGCGCCGGCTCTCCATGGTTTTATAAGGCTTGGTATAGAACACGCGGTGGCGCAACATGCGGAAAAAGCAACCCTTGGCTTACCGGTAGCGATATGGCAGATATCTTAAATGCCTGGCATGTTTTGTATAAAGGCGGAGGGGATGTCGGACGCATTTCTCCTCTTGACACCAGTTGTTGGAACGGAAACCCTTATTCTCAGGGTGATTTGGTAAATATCGGAGGATATAAAAGTGTATCAAGTGTTTCAGTAGTCTACGCAAACAGCGGCAATACCCAGCAGGTCACCTTCGGAACAAACAAAGGATCAATTACTGTTTCTGGTGAAGAATTTAAAAGAGCCTTTAATTTGCGAGCGCCGGGTTATATCGGTCTCAAAAGTTCTCTCTTTAATATCGAGAAACTATAGTCGTCAAACCTCATACATGCTATACTTACACTGTGCCTGATGTATTCAATACTTCTCTAAATAAACACCAAACCTCTACTCATAAAGCGGTAAAAAAAACTGCCACAGAAAGCAATTCTTCACAAAAAAAAACTACAAAACAAACCTCAATAGATGATAAGCCGAGCAATAATCCGTTGGGAGCTTATCTCTACCGGCCGGACAAGGTTTCTTTCATAAACGAGGATCCGGAAGAAAAGGTTATTTTACTTTTACGTAAACATCCTATTACCAATCTCAGATGGCTGACACTTTCATTCATTATGCTAATTGCTCCTGCATTTTTGTCCGTACTGTCATTGTTTGAGTTTATTCCTGAAAGTTTTCAACTTATTTTATTGCTCCTCTGGTATATGATTACGACAGCTTTCATTTTTGAGCAATTCTTGAGCTGGTTTTTTCATGTCAATATAATCACCGATGAGCGTATTGTTGAAGTTGATTTTATAAACCTGCTTTATAGAGAGATAACTGATGCGAATATTGATAAAATTGAAGATGTAACTGTTGAAATAGGCGGAGCAGTCAGAACGTTTTTAAACTACGGGAATGTGGTTATTCAGACAGCATCCGAAGTACCGCGAATAAATTTTGAAGCGGTTCCGCACCCCGACAAAGTATCCCGTGTTTTAAGGGAGCTTAGGGTTCAGGAAGAACAGGAAAAGCTGGAAGGGAGAGTCAGATGAACGGAGACTTACTTTTTGTAAGTGATACGTTTTGGTTATTGGCAAAGGTAGGTTTAATTTTATTTTTAATGATGTACGTTGTCTTTGCCGTAATTGTTGTAAGACAAGTTAAGTTAATGACTAAAACTTTGAAAGTCGGTTTTGAACTTCCGATTGAGCTAATCGCATATCTTCATTTAGTGTTTTCATTGTTGGTTTTATTTATTGCTATTTTTATTTAATTTTTTAGATTTGTACCATGCCCAAAGGATTTGACGCAGTAAGCATTGTCGGTACTCCCGATACTAAGGGGTGGTCTCAAATATACACATTCCGTTCATCACTTGATACAAACTCCCTCTTTTCTGTAGTTATTTCCTTAGAGATAAAAGAAAATGAAACGTATATAGATAAATTAACCGCCGGACAACAGTTCGCCAAAACAATTCATGAAGCTTATGGTGAATTAACGGCCAGTGAACCGCTTTTAAGGTTAAAACAAAGTATACATAAAGCACAAAAGGTTTATCACTCGGATGAAGTACATGTGGCTGTAATTAATATGGAAGGAGAGAAATTTTACTGTTCCGCAAAAGGCAACACTGCAGTGTGGTTGGTAAGGGACGGAAAAATGGGGAAGCTTGTAGGCGAAAGTACAAACATTTCAGGCATTGTAGGGAAAGTTTACGAAAATGACACTTTATTTATCGGAACGTCATCCTTTTACTCTGCAGTTCCGAAAGGGGTATTAAGTGCAGCAGCGGCTCATCGTGACACGGACACGCTTTTAGCGCCCATAATTAGCTCGCAAGAGGTGACGGGGTTGATTGCAGCAATGATAATTAAAATTGGTTCAGTTTTACCGCTGAAAGAAGGGTTTGCCGTTACTCAGCCTCCCGCAGCCAGTCCCGAAACTGATATTCACTTTTCTCCAAATAAACCGGAACGAGCTTCTTTCCTCGAACGTATGCTGGAGAAGTTTCCGGCACCTTATGTCCGTTTGAAACCAGACCATACTCAAGAGCTGAAACTAAACAAACGTAAAAAGTTATCTGCGATTATTGGCATTACGCTTTTAGCTTTACTTTTTGTCAGCATTTGGTTTGGAACTAATAAAAAGCACCAAATAGACATTGAGCGGACTTTCCAGGCAAAAGTACAAACATGGCAGCAAAAATTATCTGAGGCGGAAACTGTGGCTGCATTTGACAAGCAACGCGCAAGGGATTTGTTTATTGAAGTTAGGGATGAAGTGTCCGCGATTGAACTAACCGAAGATAATCAGTTGGATTTGGAAAACTTTAAAAGGCAGCTGTACGAAAAAGAAGGGCTTCTTTTGGGTCAGTATCAGGATGATGCGGAAATATTTGTTGACCTCTCGCTTTTATCTGAAGGTTTTAGAGGTAAAAGTATGACTCTTTTGGGAGGTGCAGTTTACATACTTGACCAGGACGGAAACCGTATTGCAAAAACGACATTGGAAAATAAACGATCGGAAATCATTGCCGGACCAAGTTCAATAAAGAATGCAAAAGATTTGACCGGACTTACCGGAGAAATATATGTATTGACCGATAGTGAAATTGTTAAAATAGAAAGGACGGCTGAAGAAATCGGAGAAAATACGGTTGATGCCGGCTTTATCCAAAGTTATTTGGCGAACTTATATTTACTTAGTACTCAAAATTCCCGTATTTTTAAAATACCCTTTAGTGAAAACGGTCTTGGAGTGGCGACAGCCTGGCTGAAAGATGATGTTACTCCTGACTTGACCAGAACGGTTGACTTTGCAATTGATGGTTTTGTGTGGGTACTGTCTGATGACGGGAGTTTGCTTAAATTTGCTTCAGGGCAAGAAGATTCGTTTACTTTGAAAAATAACCCCAATCCGCTTCAAAGTGCAACGGCGCTTTATACCGACAGCGAATCAGATTACCTTTATATATTATCCCGCAACGATAAACGGATTGTAGTAACTGACAAAAACGGGGAATTTGTTGCTGAATACATGAATGAAGAATTGGGAAACGGCAGAGCGCTGGTTGTTTCAGAAGGGGAGCGTGTAATTTTAATTTTGACTGACACAAAAGTTGTTTCAATACCTCTGAGACATTAAGACCCCATTATCAACTAAACCAATTTTATTTTACAGAGCTCCTCGACAACCAAAGTCGAAAAGAGCGTTAGTGTGTGGAGACGGCGGGAGTCGAACCCGCGTCCGAAAAACAAAATCACAAACTTACTACAAGCTTAGCTAATTAATAAATGTCCTGTACCCGTAACCAATTAGCAGGAAAAGCACAGTAAGGCTTATTTATCTATAAGCTAAAAGCTATAAGCCGATATCTTTTAGCAGCACCTCAAACGGGTTAATGCCTTTCCGGAATGGTTGAGGATCATTACCGGAAGACACTCACTTAAGCAGCTATGTAAGCGGGAGCAAAGCTTCCGTTCGATAGCACATCGAAAGCGAGGGCGTCGTTTTGATCGTCGCCTTTTGTGTTTATTTGATACTTTATTAACGAGTTGTTATCAAACTCGGCTTGCAGTTTGTAAAAGAGCTTCCCGTCGAGACCATACGTCCCCGCGTTGCAACGCGATGAGCTTTTCTTTTCACCTCCGCTTATCGTTTCGGTGATCCGTACGCTTGTCGGTTGCTCCTTTCAATTTGCCTAAAGCAAATTGTAGGTAAAATTAAATTCTATCTTTAAATTCTTTCTCAAGCTCGCGATCAAGATCGCGGCGCTTCAGATCTTCCTTTTTTTCGTAAGTCCTTTTCGCTTTGGAAAGCGCAAGTTGCAGCTTCACCAAGCGCCTCTTAGTATACAGTTTTAGGGGTATCAAGGTCAAACGCTTCGCTTTAATGTGAGTAATTAACTGTAAGATCTCTTTTTTGTGAAGCAAGAGTTTGCGGGATTGTGTTGGATTATAATCTTTTTTGCCCTCCACCGGAATATTGGCATTTACCAGAAATATTTCTCCATCAATTACTTTGGCATAAGCATTGGAAATATCCGCTCTGCCATTTTTTATAGCTTTAACTTCTCCTCCTGCAAGCATTATCCCTGCCTCTAACTTTTCTAAAAATGTATACTCAAAATGAGCTTTCTTATTTTGTATTTCCATACCTAGTATTGTAACGTAGTCTAGAAAGAAGGGGAAATGAGCTTATTGGACTTTATTTATCCTAAAAACTGTCTTACGTGTAAGCGTTCTGGTAACTATTTATGTACTTCATGTTTAGCAAAAGTTAAGCCTGCTAAAACGCTTTGCATAGTTTGTTTAAAACCTTCCATAGACGGTATGACACATGCAAACTGCAGAAAGAAACTTAGTATGGATGGAATTTTTGCTGCGTTTAGTTATACCGGAGTTGTCAAACGGGCAATTACAACATTAAAGTACCGATTTGCTACCGACATTGCTGAAGAACTTGTTTCTCAAACAATAATTAAAATTTCAAAATCGTTTATTCCGTTGCCAAAAGATGGAATTTTACTTCCTGTTCCGCTTTCAAAACAAAGGAAGAGGTGGCGGGGCTTTAATCAAGCCGAACTTTTAGGGAAGATGGTGTCTGCAAAAATGGGGTGGAAGTATGATGAGACACTACTTATAAGGTCACGTCACACCACTTCTCAAACTTCGCTTGCAAAAGAAGAACGCCAGATAAATATGAAGAATGCTTTTGTAGTTGCAAAACGAACTGCTATTTCTGATACACCATACATTATCTTTGACGATGTGTGGACTACAGGGGCAACTATCAGGGAAGTGGGAAAAGTGTTAAAGAGAAAAGGAGCAAGTTCAGTATGGGGGATGGCAATTGCCCATGGGACATAGAAGGTGGCGAGGGTGGGTCCACTTCGCTCTAACGAGCTACAAGGACCAGGGATTCTTAGTCTGGAATAAATAATTGGCGGCTTGCCGCTCCGTAGCTTTAGCGAAGGGCGGTGAGGGTGGGATTCGAACCCACGGTAACCTTACAGCTACACACGCTTTCCAAGCGTGCTCTTTAGACCACTCAGACACCTCACCCTGAAGTTTTATTATTGTTCTCCTGCAGCAGCTTCTTCCTCAATTGCTTCCTCTTCGTCTTCTAAGGAGTTTGAGAGTCCTTTTGCTTTTCGTTCTTTTTTCCAAAGCTTGTATAAATCACGTGCGCTGGTAAGCATTGACTGCTCCTTTTTGGAAGACAGTGTTTTTATTGCTTTTTTATAATCCAACCAATCTGAATTATCAAAACCAATCGCCTCGGTCGGGGTAGAGCGGAGAATTAAAAGATAGTAAATTACCCTCTGAGGAACTGTTTTACCATTAACCGTATTTACAGTATCAGTTCGGCCAACTTCTTCGAGTATCCTGGTTGTCATTGAGCCTTTTTCTCCCATAATCCTTAGAACTGCCCGGACAGACGATTCACCTTTTCTGACTATTACTTTGGGAAACTCCCAGGTTTCTTCCCCTGCATTTTTGATAACAAACCAACTTTCTTTGCTTTCTTTGTCCTGGCAGAGAACGGCAGATCCCACAAGTACATTTGAATTTTTTATTCCGTTGTTCATCGCCGTATTATACCTTGTAAGAACTAAAAATTACAGGGTGAAGCATATAAGAGTACGCGGAGAAGTGTCAACTTCGCTCTAACGAGCTATAAGGTTGACTGAAATAATTAAATGGCGGCTTGCCGCTCCGTAGTTCTAGAGGAGGGCGGCAAGTCAAACTTGCCAGCCACGTCTGACGTGGCGGTGGGGACAGGATTGCTCGTCGCTATACGCTCCTGCTCCTCCGCTTTTTCCTACCCTCATCCTCACTATCGCTGCGGTGGGGGTGGGATTCGAACCCACGGTAACGCAATAGCATTACATCGCTTTTCGAGAGCGACCAGTTCAACCACTCCTGCACCCCACCTTTTAGCTGACAGTAATTAGTTGCAGTGTGCACCTGAGAGGACTCGAACCTCTAGCCTCTTGGTCCGCAACCAAGCGTTCTATCCATTGAACTACAGGTGCAATTTACATAAATTACTAATTGTTACTTTTCCTGAGGCGCACGCTGTGACAACCAGCCAGCCATTTTATCATATGAAGTAAGGGGAGCTTCCTCTTCAGCTACATATTTATCCAAAGTTTTTTTTAAAACTTCCTTTTCTGCATTTTCAGCTACAAACTCAAGCCTTCCTGGAATTGTAATCGTTTCAAAAACAATTATCTTAATTCCAAATCTCTCTGTAAACCAGTATCTGGTAATGTTTTCCCAAGGAGTTAGCTGTTCTGCCAGTCGAAAGCCGTAAGTTGTAATTTTGTGTTCAACCTCTTCGGGAGGAACAGTTGACAGTACATAGAAAAGAAAAATAAGTGAAATAATAAGAATTACCGGCATGACCCCTTCAATAAGAAAGAGAATTAATCCAAATACTCCGGCAATCGCAATTACAGTTGTCCAAAACTCCCGGTCTCGTCTTTTAAACGGTCTTGACGGTGCTTTCCAACTATAAAGAGTTTTTTCTTCAACAGGTTTTTCTGCCGGTGAAGCTACGGGCGGAGTTTCCAGTGGCGCAGTTTGAGCGTTTTGTGTAAAGGTGCTTTGGTCTGGATTGGTCGGTGCAGCCATTTACAAATAGTATATCCTATTTGCCTATATTTCACCAAGTTCCATTTGATATAATAGGCACACGGTGGGGTGGCCGAGCGGTCTAAGGCGACGGTTTGCTAAACCGTTGAGGGCTAAATCCCCTCGCGCAGGTTCGAATCCTGTCCCCACCGCCACGTCAAACGTGGCTGGCAAGTTTCACTCGCGCTGTGTCAGTCTTCGATTTCTCTTTTGCAAGCAGAATTGCCGATTCTTGTCCCCACCGCCACATAACTTAGTTAACCTTAACGATTCAGTTGTGAAAGACCAGAACTACTTTCGGGCAATATACTTCGAAACTACCGAAAACATTAAACTACCATTATAATTTACCAATATGCAGAAAAATAAGGTTGTCGTTGTAATGCCTGCTTATAACGCTGAAAAAACGCTGACCAAGACTGTGCGGGATATTCCTGCCAAAACTGTGGATGACATAATTCTGGTTGATGACGGGAGCCACGATGGGACGGTCAAACTGGCAAAAAAACTCGGACTGAAAACTTTTGTTCACCCGCAAAACAGGGGATACGGAGGGAACCAGAAAACTTGCTACACCCTAGCACTTAATGAAGGAGCAGATATCGTTGTCATGCTTCACCCCGATTATCAATATGATGCAACTTTAATAGGAGACCTCGTTCAACCACTAGTTGACGGGCGTTTTGACGTTATGTTGGGGAGTCGCATTCGGACAAGGGACGAAGCGTTAAAGGGTGGTATGCCCTACTATAAATATTTTTTTAATCGCATACTTACATTTATTCAAAATATCGTGTTAGGTCAGAATTTAAGTGAATATCATACAGGTTTCAGAGCTTTCAAACGACAGGTTCTTAAAAAAGTACCGTTCCACAGGTTTTCCGATGATTTTGTATTTGATCAGGAAATTTTGGTCTCAGTTATCAGAGAACGGTACAAAATCGGCGAAATTCAGGTTCCGGTGAGGTATTTCCCGGACGCATCATCGATTAACTTTGTGAGAAGTGTTAAATACGGTCTGCAAACTCTGATAGCCCTGAGTTTATTTGTAATTGATAAAACCAAAGTTTACCGATCTCCCATCTTTGGCTCACGCTAACTTAACTTCTACAAACTAATATCGCTGGAAAATTTGAAGTTTTTGTGGTATTATAGGACACTCTCTCCACGCGCATTCTGCGCACTTATTCGTTTGACCTGAATTCACAGAAAATGCTTTCTGTATTATTCCTCAGACGAACAGGGAGATTTGCTGTTTTACAGTAACCTATCTGCATTTGCGCATTTAGCACGCTTAAAACAGCTTGCACTTTGACATGGGATAGTCCCACTTCGCTAAAGCTTAGCGGGATAAATTAATCCGCGAGATTTTTTTAAAAATGCGAAAGTTGAATTGGTTATCCTATGGACGAACTTAATTTGAATACAAATTGTAGCTGTAGTAAGTAGCATGTAGTAAGCAGAAAACTATATATTTGTATGCAAAACTGGTTCGTCCGTGAGGGCGTTTAGAGTTTTTTAGTTGCCCTTTAAAAAGGCAAAGGAGGTGGAGCGAAAAAATACCAGATCAGCCTACCTTCGGGTAGGAATTAGTTTTTTCCAGCTCCCGCCGTCGCGAAGGTGTGGAGCAATACTTTTAAGGAGAACCTCATGAGGAACAGAAGTTGGTCATTTTGGCTACTGGCACTGTTAGTGCTGGTAGCGGTCGCCCTGGGGTCTTTTGCCCTGGGCGACTCTGGGTTGAGGCTGCACGCCGAGACCCTGCCAAGGGGGATCATTATGATTACCCCCACCCCCGACGAGGGAGCATCGATAGTGGCTGACGCCGCCGCGAAAGCGACTGCCCTTGTGGCAGCTGCGGAGGTGGAGGCTAACACCCTACGGGTCACCCAGACTCCGGGTGGTCAAGCCACTCTGGCGGTAGAGCAGACTGTGGCAGCGGTGACCTCCACCCTAGCTGCGTCTACGCGCACCCAAGCCGCTGAGCTGAATGCTGCCGTTACTGCCACCGACCCGACCGCCGCTGGTGATGCTGTCGCCCCCACCCCCACCACTCAGGCTGCTGCCGAGCAGAACAATCCCATCACGATTCTCCTACTTGAAGGGGATCGGGAGATTATCGAGGAGGCACAAGTACAACTCCCTCGTTATATTTCCGGTGCGGTTGTGCTGGGTGTTTCAAGCTGTCCTGAGTTGCTGCAGCTGGACCCGCAGGGTGCTGATCCGGTCGAGTTTGTTTTACTCGACCAAATCGTTTCAACATCCCCCTTCGCTTCGGCGGAGGAGAGGACGACTGGAGCCGAATGCAGGGCTTCCTTACCGTCCTCTTGGGAGGATGTCCTTTTTGTGGGCCACACTGGTGACCCCACAACCGACATTCCCGCCTTCAAACAAGTTGGAGTGGATACAGTTCTGCGGAAGCGGGACTGGGAGGCAATCGCTTCGTACATTGAAGCGAACCTCCCGCGTTAGGCTGGGAGAACTAAGAGGGATGGCCTCCGGGCCATCCCTCACCCACCTACGCACGCAACCAACTCACTCACAAAAACTAAAAAAACCAATTCACCCAACTATCCCATGTCATCTTATTAAACTTTTATAAACTCCATTTCATTCTGCTATATCAAGTCGTAAACAATTTCTATATAGCTTCTGATTATCGTTCAATGTTTTGTCTGCGGTAGTTTATAATACTAAGATGTTATGAGAAAAAAACGCCGCAAACTAATTTATATTTTGGGAGCAGGACACAGTGGATCTACGTTGATAGATATGATTCTTGGTTCCAACTCCAACGTGTTTTCTGTTGGAGAGCTTGCCTTTTATAGCCACTATCTGGAAAAAATACCTCATAAAAAATTAGGGACAAATGCGGACTACGTTTGCACATGTGGAAAAGTCGCAGGAAAATGCCCTTTTTGGAGCAAAGTCCACAAAGACTTTAGAAACTCTCGTCCTATCATAAAAAACAGAGGACACATTGACACGTACAAAATTTTTCTTAATATTTTAAACCCCTTAGAGCACTTCATACGCTTTAATGTAAATATCGGCAAAAATAAACAAATATTTAACCACGTGTGTATTGAAGCAAAAAAAATTAAACCTCAACTTTCATACATTGTAGACTCGTCAAAAGACCCCAGAAGATTATATGAACTTTTGAATGATCCTTTGATGAGAGACGTGGATCTAAAAGTAATATATATGGTAAGAGACGCCTTTTCTTATCTTAATTCATTTAAAAAGGACACCCGTAATATAAAGGGATTAGCAAATAGAAGCATATTCATGACAATAGGAGAATGGGTTGGTGTACATACAGCATGCAGAGTAATGCTTAGAAAATATAACCCTAAATTTTTGACTATTAAATATCTGGACTTTGCATCGGATCCTTTTAGAGTAATATCAGATGTCTACAAGTTTTTGGAGATCGGCCCAACCAAATCAGTGAGTAATATTCTCGAGGAAATAAATAAATCTAAATATCACAATCTGCAGGGAAACGTCCTGAGATTTCATAAAGTTAAATCAATTGTTCCCGACATGTCATGGAAAACAGGTTTGACGCTAGCGGAAAAAACAATTGTTAGCCTATTTACTTTCCCGTTTCATTTTTTGTGGTTAGCAGACAAAAAAGTAAGAAATATACCTGTAAAAAATGCAAAAGTTATTTAAAAACCTTCTTAGAAATTATAAAACCAGGGCAGTCTTGGTAATAAGTATTACCAGTTTTCTTATCTCCCTACTTTTATTAGTTGGTAGAACTGATCCGGATTTCCATGCGTATTACACTATCGGCCGGGGAGTTATCAGAGGTTATGATATGTTTGCTGATTTTGCTGTAAATAAAGGACCTGTAACCTATGTTGTTTTTGCCGGACTGTATGCGGTATTTCGTGATAACTATAACTTGGCGCTAATAATAGCAAGTAGTGTAAGTGATGCACTTACTGTAGCAATAATGCTTGCAGTTATTAAAGAATGGTTTGGTTTAAAAATTTATTCCACAAAAGTCTCTCACTATATTTGGTTGGTTTTCATTACGGCACTTTATAAAAGTTATCTTATAGGGAGCGTACATGGTGGATTTTTATCCGAGTCAATTACATATCCACTTGCCTTAGCTTCATTATATTTATACAAAAAAGAACGTCTAGCTCTTGCTGCAACACTTATCTCCTTATCTTTTTGTGGTAGATTGACAACATTGTTTTTCCTGATAATCCCATTGGCATACAATGTGTTTATTGTTAGAGATTTGATAAAACTGTTTCGATTTGTCTCGTATATTATTTTATCTTCACTTGTAATCATCGGAATCGCTTCACTTTTCGGAGACTTGCGGTATTTGTTTCTTAATACAATAACCAGGAACATCAGTTTTATCAGTACTTTTCAGGATGTCTTATTGTATAAAATTGTTGCAACTATGATTTTGCAACCACATCTATTAATGAGCTTTCTTGTTATATTTGCAATTTCTATACATTTTTTAATTAGTAAGTCTAGTAGAAATAAACTTTTATATATAGTTTTTGGATTAGCAAGCACTTTAGCTACTTTTGTAACCGGTTCCTTTTTTTATCATCAGTTTGCACAATTTAGCTTGGTAGTCTTTGCGAGTCTATATTTAGTTAAAGATCAACACCGTAAAAACTTATGCATGATCCTTCTCAGTATTTTTGTTATTTTCAATTACCTGATGTTTACTGCAAATAAGTTAGACAATACATCTTTGCAGTCTTTCTTAATAAAAGAAGTAGATTTACACGGACAGGATTACCTACAAATGGTTACCTATCAACCTGAATATTATCTTCTAACTGACAAAGACCCTATGGATCGGTATTTTCAGCCACTGTTTTTAACTACTTTGACTGAACGGAACGCCTCTATTTACCAGGATCAACATAGGCTGGTGACTCCAGAACGAACAGCAGATACCACTTTCGTATTTGTTTATGAGAATGAATTTGACCGTTTAGTGGGTAAAGAGTACTTAAACAACTTTAAAAATAAATTTAAACTTGAAAAAGTTAGCGAGTATAGAGATGGTAAAGACAACGTTCTGGCAGAAATATACCTTAGCTTATAAAAAGACTGTAAAAATGAATATAAATTTGAAACCTCATTTTTTGAAGGTATTAATAATTGCCATATTGTTGGTAGTTGCTTCTTTTAACCTGCGACTGACAGTTGTAGAGCAGCAATTTTCTTTTTTGGCAATGTCGTTTTTAGAAGGAAGTCTTGCATTTACACAAATGCCGGGGACATGGAATGATAGTGTTTTATTTAACTCCCAGTATTATTGGCCATTGGGACCTTTCCCGGCTGTTGTTGTGTTGCCATTTGTTTTTACCTTCGGCCTACTTGGGCAGATATTTTATCAAGGTTATTTACAGATAATTTTAGTTCCTATTGTATTTTATATAATTTATAAGATCGCTAAAATATATCGTTATACTCATAGTGATTCTATTATTCTTGCCGGTGCGTTTTGTTTTGCCTCTGCATTTTTAGGAGTCGCGCTAATTCCATGGAGTTGGTACTTTTCTCACGTTATAACTGTACTATTAACATTCGTAGCAATATATGAATACCTCACAACAAAGAGATATTGGTTAATTGGTATACTTTTTGGGCTTATCTTTCTTACAAGAACTTCTGCTTCATTGGCAGTAATGCTATTTGGATTACTTTTGGTTTTTAAAAATTCCATAGATAGCAAGACTCGGATTATGAAACTTTCACAACTTATTATTCCCTTTGGCTTTGCAGTAGTTATATTGGGACTGTACAACTTATTTCGTTTTGGAAATCCATTAGAACAGGGCTATTCATACCAGCTAATCCCTGAGCATGCACAGATTGCCCGATCTTATGGAATACTAAATCCAATTCACATTCCAGGAAATCTTTATTACTTTTTGCTCGCAACTCCTCTGCCTGTTTTTCGTGACGGTGTTTCATCAGTTTTACAGTTTCCGTTTTTAAAATCAAACAGTTGGGGGATGAGTGTATTTATAACTTCTCCTTACTTTGTATATCTGTTTCTTTTGTCTCATAAAGATAAACTGTCCAAAATTATTTTATTCACGGTAGTGATAATTGCCCTCGTCATTTTTAATTATTATGGAGTTGGGTGGAGACAATTCGGATACCGATATTCGCTTGATTTTTTACCCTTACTTTTTTGGCTTTTAATGAAAAACTATCAAGCAAAAAATAAACAATTGAGTAACGGATTTAAAACAATTGTGTTTATTGCGGCTTTAAGTAACTTTTATTTATTTTTGACAGGATAAAACAATAACTATGTTAAAAACAGTAAACAAAGGAAATATGGGAATAGTCAAACATTTTGTTTGGATTATGGTGAGTCTTGTATTTTTACTGAAAGCAGTTGTATTTCTTGATCCTGATTTTGGTTGGAGGTTAAAAACCGGGGAATATATTCTGGAAAATGGTGTGCCTAAAGTGGATCTTTATAGCTATTCGATGCCTTCTTTTCCTTTTGTCGATCACGCTTGGCTTGTGGATGCATTAATTGCTCTTGTTTATTCTCGATGGGGTATGTATGGAATAAGTATAATTTTCAGTCTAGTAATGCTTTTCACCATTCTCATTGTGTGGTTGACTATAATAAAACAAGTTTCAAAATACCCAATAATTCCTAAAACTCTAAAAACACGCTTTGGATTAATAAGTTTCTTTCCATTACTTCTTCTGATATCAGTTTTTTTTACTTTCTTTGGAGTTCGGGCTCAAGTTTTTACTTGGTTATTTTTTTCAATTCTTTTATATCTGCTTTATAATGCTAAAGTTTGGCTAAAGCTTCGTTATTTTGTTCCATTCTTGTTTTTACTATGGGCAAACGTCCATGGCGGTTTTGCTTCAGGATTGGCACTTTTAGGGCTTCATGTCAGTATTAGAGATTTGCGGTTTAAAAAAATTACCTGGATCAATTGGGTAGTTTTTAGTGTCTCAACCCTCATAACACTAGTTAATCCTTATGAGTTAGGCACTTGGCGGGAAATATGGTCTTCAGTTTCAGACTCACATCTTCGTTGGGCAATAACTGAGTGGATGCCTGCCTTTTTGATGCTTGATTTTGCAATGGTTTTGATGCTTGCCTTAACAGGTCTTTTTGCATGGAAATTTAAAGGTAAATATAAGCTTGAACACCTGGCTATATTTTTGTTTTTCTTGTTCCAGGCAATGTTAAGCAGAAGGCATGTACCTATATGGATGATAACTGCAATACCAGTTTCTGTTGAAGGGTTTTTGTGTTTATACCAAGAGTCTGTAAAATTCAAGTTCGGGAAAGAACGTTTCTATACTGCGTATAAAGTACTGTTTATAATTGCAATACTGATTGTTATTTTCCAGACTGTTGTTACCTTACGTGGATCGTACGGTATAAGTGAAAATAGTTATTATCCTGTTGATGCTTTATCTTATTTAAAAATTAATAAGCCCAAGGGAAATATATTTTCTGAATATGGTTGGGGAGGGTATATCATCTGGAAACTTCCTGGACAGAAAGTATTTATTGACGGGCGGATGCCTAGCTGGAAATGGGATCCTCCCAACTCTCACGAACTGGCATATGCGTTTGAAAGATATTCTGATATTAGAACAGGCGAAGAACAATATGGAGAACTTTTTGATAAATTTAATATTACTACGGTTTTACTTTTAAAAAATCAAAAAAATGGCCTTGTTTCAGAACTAGACGACAAAGTATATGCATATATTCGGCAGTTGCAAGGCAAAAGTACTATTGTTCCACTTATAGTTCGGTTAGAAAAAGACGGATGGTTCATTATTTATGAAGACGATCTATCCGTACTCTATGAAAAACCGTAAATTTAAAACTATGTTCTTGCTTCTTCGAAAAGTTATATTGCGTAGCGTCATGATAGAATAAGCCAAATGGCTGACCAGGTTGAAGAAGTTAAACTGAGAAATGATATTGTTTCAATAATTGGTGAGTATGTAGACC
The DNA here is from genome assembly GCA_964458085.1 of uncultured Gammaproteobacteria bacterium. Taxonomy (GTDB): domain Bacteria; phylum Patescibacteriota; class Microgenomatia; order UBA8517; family UBA8517; genus CAYWFF01. Next base: position 73,164 of record CAYWFF010000001.1, on the reverse strand, counting down.
TAAAAAAAGCGGGCAGGAACTTCAAAGGACTCTGCCCTTTCCATGGTGAGAAGACACCTTCTTTTATGGTATCCCAGGAACTTCAGATTTTTAAATGTTTCGGTTGCGGTGAATCTGGGGATGTCTTTACTTTTTTACAAAAACACGAAGGATTGGAATTTTATGAAGCCTTGAAACTTTTGGCCGACAAGGTTGGAATAGAATTAAAACAATCAACCGGTGCTTATTCGGCCAAAGAAAAGCTTTATGCTGTAAATGACTTGGTTGCCAAATTTTATCACTATGTATTGGTATCCCATCCTTTAGGGCAAAAAGCATTAGCTTACTTGCAAAACAATCGCGGACTCGATATCACAACAATTAAAGCTTTCCAATTGGGATTTAGCCCTGAAAACTCGGCTGCATTTTCGCAGTATATAGTTTCCAAGAAACATACCTCAATTGAAACTTTAGAAGAAGCAGGGATAGTTTACCGGAAAGGAAGTTTACTTGTTGACCGCTTCCACGGAAGAGTCATCTTTCCCTTAAAAACTCATTTAGGATCCATTGCAGGTTTTGCCGGTCGGATTCTTCCAGGGGGGAGAGAAGATACGGCCAAATATATTAACACTCCCGATACGCCGGTTTATCATAAGTCGACCATGCTTTACGGTCTAAATGAAACAAAAAAAGAAGTCAAACACACCAAAGAACTGGTGGTGGTGGAAGGGGAGCTTGATATGCTGTCCGTTTGGCAAGCCGGCATAAAACATGTTGTTGCACTGAAAGGAACCGCTTTTACCATAGAACAGGCGCGATTGATTGGTCGCTTTACCGAGCGGGTTGTTCTGGCGCTTGACGCAGATGTTGCCGGAGACAGTGCGACCAGACGGGGAATTATTATTGCAGAAAAGGAGGGTTTGGAGGTTCATGTTGCCCAGATTACTGACGGTAAAGATCCTGACGAAGCGGTAAGAAAAAACCCAGAAGCTTTTCGGAAAGCACTGTTGAGCGCGGTACCGATATGGGACTTCTTTATTTCTTCTGCTATTAAACAATATGACCAGACCACAGCATCGGGCAAAGCGCACATAAGTAAATTGGTTTTACCTATTTTGTCGGAAATTGAAAACCATGTTGTCCAAGCACACTATATAGCACAGCTTGCAAACAGGTTGCAAGTGCCCCCTGATGTTTTGTTCAAATCTCTTGATAAGAAGACTAATTCATCCCCAACTTCTTCTATTCAAAGCAATAATATTCCTGAAATAAAAACCAGAAGAGTGCGTTTAGAAGAAACTGTTTTGTCTTATGCTTTTACTTATGCGCCGGACAGGGTTACCGAAGAATTAGCCAGCTTTTTTATTACCCCCCGGCTAAAGGCTTTAGCTATGCATTTTGTTGAAACTTCCGACCCAAATATAAGTTCACAAACATTTGCGGAAACACTTCCGCCTGAATTGAAACCTGCTTATGCTGAGCTGATGTTGATGGATTTGAGAGAAACGGGTTTTAATGAAGAAACATGGAAAGATAACCTTTCAGAACTTGCTGAGATAACATTAAAAGAAAAAATGCAACAGATTTCTCAAGAAATCCAAAAGCATGAGAGCGCCGGAGAAAAATTAAAACTTAAAGAAGCTCAGAAGGCGTTTCGTGAAATAGGTAGACAATTATCAAGTCTTCACAAAGAGTCTAAATAGTGATAAATTCTTTCCGATTTGGAAAGAAGCGCGTTCCAATGTATAATTCACAGTAATTCCTGAAAGGCAGTATGAAGCGAAAAGATGTAATCGAACTTATTAAAAAAGGGCGTGATCAAGGTTTTTTAACCCAAGAAGAAATTTTGGAAGTGTTTCCTGATGCTGAAAGCAGACTAACTGAATTAGATGACCTTTATGATACTCTCCTTGCAGAAGGGATAGACGTCTTTGAATCGGTAACTACCGAGGAGCTCGAGAGCGAAGACAAAGCCAAAGAAAAGCTTGAAAGGGAAATAGAAATTCTTTCAAAATTAACCGGAATTGAATCAACCGATCCCGTGAGGCAATACCTGAGGGAAATAGGGAAAGTGCCGCTTCTTGATGCTGAAGAGGAAGTCGAACTTGCAAAGCATTATGAACAGGATCAATTAAAGTACCTTCATTCTTTATTTGCCAAACAATTACCTGCAGAATACAAAAAAGTGGCCAATTTGGCGACATTTATCGCAGCAGTGACCAGGAAAAGCCCCGGTGTTGATGACACTATTTCTAAAGCTAAAGGGGTAAACAGCAGATCAAAAGATAAATTGACTGAATCAAACCTCAGATTAGTTGTTTCTATTGCAAAAAAATATATTGGCCGTGGTTTGTCTCTTTTGGATCTCATTCAGGAGGGAAATCAGGGACTTATCAGAGCTGTTGAAAAATACGATTGGCGTAAAGGCTTTAAATTTTCAACGTATGCAACTTGGTGGATACGGCAGGCAATTACACGGGCAATTGCTGATCAGGCACGGACTATCCGAATTCCTGTGCATATGGTGGAAACTATTAACAAGCTCTACCGCATCAGCAGACGCCTCATGCAGGAGCTGGGTAGAGAGCCAACCGCCGAAGAAATAGCTGAGGAAGCTGAAATTGAACCTGAAAGAGTCAGGGAAATTTTCAAGATAGCCCAGGAAGTCACCTCGCTTGAGGCGCCCGTGGGAGAGGATCAGGAGAGTTTCCTGGGAGATTTTATTCCTGACGAAAGTCAACTTTCCCCAGTTGATCAGGCTTCGAAACAATTGTTGAAGGACCATTTGGATGAAGTATTATCCACCCTTTCTGAGAGAGAAGCGAAAGTATTGAAACTCCGTTTCGGGTTGGAAGGAAACAAACAAATGACATTAGAGGAAGTCGGTAAAGTTTTCGGAGTTACCAGGGAACGAATCCGGCAAATTGAAGCCAAAGCTTTACGGAAACTCAAACACCCCAGCCGCCGCAAAAAACTCCAGGACTATTTGGACTAATAGCACTTAAACGCTTTTAGACAACCTTACGTCTTACTCTTTTCTTACCGCCGATTTAATGGGCTCACAACAAACATCCGTATCGTGTAAACAGTATGAAACATTATGTGGGAGAGGGGGTGAGTTAATTGAATATTATTCTTTGGGTATTAATTGGACTTATAGCAGGTTGGGGCGCGTCGGTATTAATGAAAACTAACGCAGAACAAGGACCTTTGATGGACATCGTCCTCGGTGTTATCGGAGGCTTGGTCGGAGGTTTTTTGATGAACCTTCTCGGTTTCGGAGGAGTATCAGGATTTAACCTGTACAGCATTTTTGTAGCCTTGCTCGGCGCGGTATTTCTTATATGGCTTAGGCGAGCACTGGTCTAACAAAATAATGACTGTTTCTTCCCGGTCGAGCGAGAAAAGCAAAGGCCGGGTTGAAACGGTTAAAGTCAGGGTTTTATGTATAATAAATACATGAAACTTTTCAAAACCGAAACGCTTGTCCGTGACATATCTGCGGGTCACTTGTTGGAAAACTTCTTTGTATCAGCTGTCTTATCCATAGTAACTATCAGAGTTTATTTATATATTACAGGTTATCCCCAAATTGGCGGAGAGACTATCCATATTGCCCACGTTTTGTTTGGCGGCTTTTTGATGTTAATTGCGCTAACCTGCCAACTTGCATTTTTAAACAGAGAATTTAAAACATTTGCATCAGTAGTGGGCGGTATGGGTTTTGGTACCTTTATAGACGAGCTGGGAAAGTTTATAACTCACGACAACAATTACTTTTATCAGCCTGCAATTGCTTTAGTTTACATTATATTTGTACTACTGTTCTTGATTTTTCGGGCAATAGAAAAATCATTTACCGCATCTCCTACAGAATATGCAGTAAATGCTTTAGAATTTGTTAAGGAGGCAATTTTGCATGACTTTGATAAACAGGAAAAAGAAGTTACCAGAAAACTCCTTTCAGAAAGTAACCCCAACGACCCAATAATTATTGCATTAAAAAAATCATTAAGAGAAATTCAAGTAGTTCCGACTGAAGATGTAAATATTATAATTAAATTTAGACGTCTGCTTCGGAAATTGTACAAACAACTTATTGCGCATAGATTTTTTGTGGTTGCAACAACCTGGTTTTTTGTCATAGCTACATTCATAAACTTTTTTCCTTCAATTAATATACTTTTCGGTGGAGCTAGTGTGATTGAGTGGGGTATCGTACTTTCATCGGGGTTGAGCGCAATTTTAGTCATAGTCGGCATCAACTATTTAAGAGTAGGCAAACGTTATGTTGCCTATGAATATTTTAAGTGGAGCGTACTTGTAGTTATTTTCCTCCGGCAGTTTTTTGTTTTCTATCAGGAACAATTTTCCGCTCTTTTCGGACTTGTTGTAAATATTCTCATCCTGAGTGTGTTGCAGTACGTAATCGAACAGGAATTGCTTATTGGTAAAAAGAAGCTGCATGTTCCGACTGTTTTAGAGGAAATCCAAATATTGCTAACGGAGGGAGAGTTCAGGAAACAAATTTTTAAAAAATAAGCAGATCCCGCGGCAGTTTGTTTCCTATGCCCCTAAAATTGTTAGGTTTAGTTGTAAAAATGAAGAAACTCCTTATCATCGTTCTATTTTTCTATTTTATGTTATTACTTTTCAGCAGGTTCTATAACCTTTCGTATACTGCCCGGTTTACTGAAGACGAGTCGGGCTTTTTGGTGAGAGCCCATCAAATTTTTGTAGAACGGAAACTTACTCTGGTGGGTCAAATAAATGATACGGGTACCAAAGTATTTAGCTCCAGTACAGTATATCTACTTTTACCTTTTGCAATTTTAGGTTCGTTTGATCCGGTAAGCGTATTTTACGGCGCGGCATTTTTTGGTGTCACTACATCGCTAGTCATTCTTTTTTTAAGTATAAAATTAAACAGAACACTCTTTTTTCTATCCGGTTTACTGACTATTTTTTGGTTTCCGCTGCTTGAAACAGGCAGATGGGCATGGAATCCTAATTTTATTCCGCTTTTTACTGCGTTGGGTATTTTGGGGTATTTATCCGGTAGACGTTGGGGTTATTTTTTATCCGGATTATTTTTCGGACTTTCTGTACATCAACATTACTATTCTATATTTATTTCAGTATTTTTCATCGGTATTGTTGTCTTAGAAGCGCTGATGAAGAAAAAGTGGCCGCAATTCATTTTAATATGCTCGGGTTTTGTTATCATGCTTATACCTTTTATAGTTTTTGATCTAAGACACCCCCCCGGGCTTTTCCTAAGCGGTGTCGGCGGACAAGCGCAGGGCGTAAGTTTAAGTTTGGTACTGCCTGCCTTTTTTGCGAATTTCTACAAAACCTTTTTATATTACACACAGTTTCCGCTACTTACCTTATTCGCTTTATTTTTGAGCGGTTTACTTTTAATACTAGACATAGTTAAAGAAAAACGGGCGCTACTTTTCTTAATACCTGTTTTCGGCCAAATAGCTGCAGTTTCTCTGATTGCAGACTATTTTCATCATTATTTTTTTCCCACCATACCTTTCATTTTAGTGTGGTTATTTTATCCCCGGAAAAACAAGGGAAGTTTAGTTGCAACAAGTATTCTGGTTATCTTTTTAGTCGGAAGTTTACCTAAGTTTATACCGCATCTTTCAACAGCACCAGTAACTCCCGACCTCACGACCATAAAAGAAATCACATTTGTTATTAAAGAGCATTATCAAAAAGCTAAGATGCAAAACGTAAACATTACTGTCCTTGCAAGCCCGGACACTAACACTTTTGGTAAACGTTACCGCGACTTACTTTTAGTTCCCGACAATATTCATCTATTGACGCATGATCAATATCATTTAGCCGAGAATCTGTACGTCGTATCGACTGAAACGGAGGAAGTGCTAAGGAAAGATCCTGCATTTGAGATAAAAAATTTCAGAAATGGTATAGTTAACTCCAAATGGAATATTGATAATGAATGGAAAATTTATTTATTTACAAGAAAATGACCAACAAAAATAAAAAAACGATAGTCGAACATGAATTAGGCATAAAAGGAGATTATCAATTTAAGGCTTTACACGGCAATAATTACCTTCAGTCTAACTGGCATGCAAATAAATGGGCAGTAATAGGTACGCTTCTAAACGGAGACAATACTAAAAGAGTGCTTGATTTGGGAACAGGTTCTGGTAATTTTGAACTTTTGTTTTACTCCAAATTTGATGAAATTGTAGGTGTGGACTATAACGACAATGCACTGAATTTTCTTCGGAAAATGCTTAAACACAGAAAAATATCGAATGTAGTGCTCAAAAAACACAATTTATTAACCCTGTCGTCCGTTAAGGGATTGGGAACTTTTGATTTGATAATTCTAATTGACGTTATCGAACATCTGGATAAGTCGGCTCAAAGTTCCATTATAAAAAGTTTACGAAAGCTATTAAATAAAGGCGGGAGAGTGGTGATTGTCACACCGAATTACGGAGGGTTTTGGCCGGTAATTGAAAAAGCCGTAGACCGTTTCACTTCCATTCCTCACCTTGAAGACATCCAGCATATAACTAAATTTGATAAAGCCCTGCTTCACGACTTATTTGCTGCCAATGGATTTGCTACTCGTAAAATCAGCACGTTTAATACTTTTTCATACATTGCACCTGTCCGTTCATTGTCAACTTGGGCAGCAAAAAAGGAGGTCAGCTTAGCGTTGCCGTTCGGTAATTTACTTTTAGGGGTATTTGAAAAGTAGTTGTAATTCTAAAAATGTTATTGAGGAAAATTTTATATCAGTGCAACTTTAATTGTGTCAGTTGAACCGCTTTGTCCCACGACCGACGAACCCCCCGTCATTACAACCATTTGCCCTTTTCTGGCATATCCTTTGGTAAGCAGACAACTGCTCATTTTTCGCCAAAACTCTTCACTGGTTTTGGTTGGTGCAACCACCTGAGGCATAACCCCCCATACGAGCTTAAGTTGGTTTGCAACTGTTCCTTTATGTGTTGCTGCAACAATACGTGCATCAGGTCTAAAAGAGGACATAAGAAGCGCGGTCCTTCCTGAAGCAGTCGCGACTGCAATAACAGGTGCTTTTATGCGGTAGGACAAAGATGCGGCGGAGGCGGTAATGGCGTTTGTATGAAGTTCTTCCAGCTTTATAGATTCCCAGTTTAGCTTAATATAGCGTTTGAATTCCGAGGCTTTTTCTACAGTCATAATAATATCGTGCATCTGTCTGACTGCTTCCACCGGAAAGCTTCCTATTGCAGTTTCTCCTGAAAGCATTACAGCATCTACTTGTGAAAGCACTGCATTTGCAACATCTGATGCTTCAGCCCGTGTTGAGCGGGGATGTTTAATCATTGATTCAAGCATGTGGGTTGCTATGACGACCGGTGTTTGGAACTGCCTGCAAAGACGAATGATTTTTTGCTGTAATACCGGTACTTCTGCGGCGGTTGTCTCAATTGCCAAATCACCCCTGGCGACCATAACAACATCAGCTGTATCGGCTATGGATTCAATATTGGCAATTGATTCATTTGTTTCAACTTTAGCTATAATTTTAATATTACTATTATGCTTTTGGATAATCTCCCGAATAACCAATATGTCTTCTGCTGTTTCTACGAACGATATGGCTATAAAGTCAACCTTATGTTTTATGGCAAACAAAGCGTCTTTTATATCCTTTTCGGTAAATGTTGCTTTTCCGAGGACAGCGTCGGGAATATTAATTCCTTTTCTTGATGAAACCCAGCCGCTGTTTATGGCTTTAGAATAAACCACCTTACCTTTAACTTTTGTAATCCGCAATTCAACCAAACCGTCATTGAGGTATATCCTTTGTTTTGGCTTAACAAAGGGAGAGATGTCAAAATCTATTGGTAAATCAACTTCGTCGGGTATAATCGAGAGAGAAATTTCTTCGCCCTTGGCAATATCGCGTGTTCCTTCAAATTTTCCCAATCTTAGTTTAGGTCCCTGCAAATCAGCAATAATTGCAACAGGGGTAGCAAGCTTTGCTGAAAGTTTCCGTAGGTTGTAAATTAAAGTTTCCTTTTCTTCATGCGAACCATGGGAAAAGTTAAGCCGGGCTGCATCCATGCCTGAAGTGATCAATTTTTCTAAAGTCTCAGGATTAGCCGAGGCAGGGCCTATTGTGGCAATTATTTTGGTTCGCTTAAACATGGAAGGGAAATTGTAGTATTTTTCCCTTTAAAAGGGAAGCTGCGAAAAAGTTTAGTCTATTTTACCTTTTATCTCATCTGCCCACTTGGTCGCTCGGGCAAGTTCTCCTTTTGATAGCGGGCCTTCTTTGTCGTTGACTATAAATCCTTTTCCGGGCAAAACAGGTTTTCCTCCTTTAGTTTTTAAATTAGTCAGCATTTTTTCGGCAGCAAAACCTATCATATTCATAAGCATTTTTAGCCCCAAACCATGCTCGGTTTTGGAAAAGCGAGTATCAAAAGCGGCTACCAATTTACCTTTGAGAGCGTCTTTCGGCAATTTTTTTAAAAATTCCGAAATAGGAGCCGACGGCTGACCTCCGTGTGTGGGGGAGCCAAAGATAGCAAGGTCGCAACTTTCGATATCTTTCAGTTCTGCCTTTGCAATATGTACTAGCTTTATATCCTTTTCCGGAAAGCTCTGGACAATTTTATTGGCAACTTTTTCAGTATTGCCGAACATCGAGTCGTAAATAATTAAAATTTTCATAGTGTTAAAAATCCTTTTTAAGAATAACTTAAGTATAATCAGTTAAGAAAACCTTCACTCCTTTAGCTAGGAGTATATTCAAAGTTCTCATAAAATTCAGGTATATGCCAGTGTAAATTTATGGTGTTTAAAGAAAATTCAATTTCGGTTTATGTTCACACGCTTTTTAGTTAATTCCCCCCAAAACCAGGGGATTTGGCCGCCTGTTTAATAATTTTTTCCAGCATGTCTAAATTTAAATCAGCCAGCTTTTTGAAGCGGATGCAGCTTTTGCCGACACTTACTTTCCCCAAATCACCTTTATGTTTTTCGGCTAAATAATGGCCATTCTCAAGTGCACAAATATATATACTCATATAATATTTTTGGCTCGCCAACGCAACGATCGGCCAATCAACAACTTCCTTTTTGTAATTTTTGTATTTATTAAATGTGCCATACCCCGGCATGTTGTAAGCAAAAATAGGTTTAAGCGCTGGTGCTGTTTTTTGTATAAAGTTGTGTAAGTAGAGTAGCGTTGCCTTTCTCTCTTCCGGAAGCCGGTCAAAATAATCTTTGATAGATGTTGAGGTGGTAGGCTTAAACATATTCATGAGAGAAGTATAACAAAAAGGGTATCTAAATTAGACTTATTTTAAATTATTCTTGAAATGTTTAAATGTAAAAACTAAATTTCTTTAAAATTACTGATTTTAATTTACAGACATCCTTATTTTTTCTGAGCCGAAGTGCAATATGCACATCGTTTCGCTTCAAGCGGAATTATGCTTAAGCACTCCGGGCATTTTTTGGTAGTAGGGTCTACGGGTTTCTCTTTTCTTGCAACTGCCGTCAGTTTATTCATCGGTATCACCACAAAAAAGTAAATAACAGCTGAAATAATGACAAATGAAAGAAGTGCATTAATAAAATGACCGATAAAAAATTCGCTGTTGTTTATAGTAAAACTTAATGATGAAAAATCAGGTGTACCGCCAAACACTCCAATTATTGGGGTAATAATGTCTTCTACAAGAGCAGTCACTACTGAACCGAATGCAACGCCGACAACTACACCTACTGCCAAATCTACAACGTTACCTTTGAGTATAAACTGTTTAAAACCTTGTAACATATCGATTTAATTATAATCCCTAACTAAAATAAAGCAATTTTGGGACCCATTAATCCTTTTTTAAAAGGATCGTGAAATTAATATTGTGAAAGTCTGCACTGCGGTGCGCTTTAGCCGGTCAATTCATGCGAATATATCAGAATATCTGAGGAATTCAGGTTTATTAACCAATTATGGGAAGAGGTGGATAAAGAACTAGTAGCGGTGATAATGTCATGAGATTGCCGATTCTAAATGTTCGTTAACCCTAGCTTTGATTACTTTACGAATTATTACCATCGGTAAAGGTTTGTCGAGATGGAACCGGAGAGTTCCTTTTCCGGCTCTATATTTGTCAATTTCTTTAACAAATTTTTCGATTGCAGGGGTAACTGGATATACGCTTACATGATTCTTGAAGCCTGCAAAGTAAATGAAATATTTTCCATTTAATGTGGCTGTAGGAATTCCATAACTGATTTTCTCTCTCGCCTCGGGCGCCTCATCTTTAATGGCTTGTCTAATTTCTTTCAGTTTATTCTGAACATCTTTAGGAAAAATGCCAATATAATCATCTACATTCTTGTAAGATTTCATTATTAAAGTATATCAAAACCAGCTCTAAGAAATGCTAAAATAAGAATAATGAATCTGAAAAACGACAGTTACATAATTTACATGGGGACGAAGAATTTCACCGAAAAGTACTACAAAGATAAAAAGGGATGGCTGAAAATTTCGGCACGCGGCAAGAAGTTGCGAATGACAGCGGAACAAGTACTCAATCATTTGTTACCGGCAGTTGCGGGTATTAAATCAAATTTAATTCTAAAAGTTGAGCATCGTGAACCGGGGGAATTAAAGAAATAAAATATTTTAAATCATTTTCCGATGAAGGTTAATTTTCGAGTTGTTGTGCTAGCCCTATAAGGAGTCCTCCGGGACCACGTATGTAGCACAATCTATATGAGTCCTTGTATGTAACTACTTCACCTGCGAGTTGAGCTCCACGCTTTAGGAGTCGGGCGAGAGTGTCGTTGATGTTGCCTACCGTGAACATTACTCGGAGGTAGCCGAGAGAGTTTACGGGAGAATAACGATTATCAGCAACTGTAGGAGGGACGATGAATCGAGAAAGCTCAATTCGGCTGTGGCCGTCGGGAGTAACCATCATGGCAATTTCAACAAGCTGGTTGCCAAGTCCGGTAACGCGTCCTGCCCATTCTCCTTCAACCATGGTTCTTCCTTCAAGGCTCATGCCAAGTTCGGTGAAAAAAGCGATGGCTTTATCAAGGGAATCTACGACGATACCAACATTATCCATCCTCTTTAGGTTATGTGTTTTTGATTTCACAATAGTTACTTTAACAAATTTTTAGCGTAACTGCTGAGCTTGTTTAAGTACTCGAGGATCGTAACGTTAATATAACCAGTCAATTCGTGCGTATATTTAAGGCTTTTGAGGATATCAGGTTCATTAATCGGTTAAAGGAAGAAATGGAGAAGTAGGGGCCAGCAGTTTAATTGACAGAAGATCCTACTTCAAAACCCTGTATTTGATGTGTGTCACTACATTGGTTCCGCTAACCTCAATCGGTTCAAGCTTGAGGTTGGGTACATTTTCAAACAATCGTGTCCCTTTGCCAACAGTTACTGGAGCAATATGTAGCCAAAGTTCATCAATCAACCCCGCTGCCAAATATTGGTTGATTGTATTAGCTCCCCCCATGATCTTTACATTTCGATTTCCAGCAGCCTCTTTTGCTTTTGAAAGTGCTGACTCAACACCGTCAGTTACAAAGTAAAAAGTTGTACCACCCTCCATTTTTATCGGTTCTAGTTCCTTATGGGAAAGAACAAATACAGGTGCATGATAGGGTGGATTGTCTCCCCACCACCCTTTCCACTTTGTCTTATCTCTCCTGTCTTTAGGGCCAAACATATTACTACCCATAATGAAGGCGCTAGCATCGAGGATAGCGTCTATCTCTTTTGTGTGTTTTTGCTTTTCAGGCTCTTCAAACATCCACCGATCTAGTAGGTTTGAACTAAAGTTGTCACCAAAGGGATTTTCAAAAGTTTGGTTTAACCCTGCACCATAACCATCCAAAGATATTGTTAGTCCGCTTGTAACTTTTGGTTTGCTCATATTGATATATTAACAGACATTCTATTGGAGTATGTAAGAATTATAAAGTGGTTATATTAAACACTAATTGCCATGTTTTAATTTATTGCTAGAGTTCCTTTGCTCCGTCTATGGGATATTATCCGAACAGTTAGTGAGCTTAAAAGTCCGCACTCTTCACGCTAGTTTGCAAATATTATACCATCTTGCACCATATTAGACTAAAATAAAATATTTTGACTGACTACAGACAGCTCGTTTTTTCTAATAAAAGATAGAAAATGTTATACTAATATTAAGAAAATGGAAAGTTTATTTTCCTTATATTGGTGGTGTCTTTATTTCTTGTCCATAATTAGTTTATCGTTTGCCAACTTCCGGTCTGTTCATAAAAGTTTTAAGACATTGAGAGTTGCAGGCAGTATAGGAATAATCTTCTTTGTTTCTACAGTATTGTTAGCGTATATAAATTGGGGTCTTTTCTCTGTTTTTCTATTGCTTTTCTATAATGCAATAACCGTCTTGTTCAAACAAAGGCTTCTGCATCCATATTTGAGAAACTATATACCTCAGCATCTTAAACCGATATATGACCACTTTATGATCGGCAAATCTAATATTGATGAAGACTCAGTTAGAAAATCACTAAATAAAGAACTGAAAAGAAAAGTTTCAGAGTATATCGACTCTTTTTGACAGATGCTGCAAATGACGTTGCTTTTCTTCTTCAAAGCTTTTTGCATCAAGACCGTGTTTAGTAATCATATGTGAGGCATATTGAGCTCCTAAATATATTGGCGTAATCACATAACTTGCTCCTTTGTCATAAAGCTCCAATGTCTCTTTAGCGTTATGAGAAAGAACAATGCTCACTGCTTTTGGATTGGCATGGTGTAATTTCTCTACCAACAGTTTATTCGTATCCACATCTGGTATTGTTGATATTATAAGCCTTGCCTGCGATATGTTTAAGTCCTCTAAGAACTCTACATCATCAGCGTCTCCATATGCGAAAGGCAAGTCTTCTTTTTTAAGTCGTTCTATTGCTTCAGGGTTATAGTCAACTACCACAAAACTTTTCCCAAGTTTTTGGATTGCTTTTACAAAGTCGCTCCCCACTCTGTCGTAGCCAAAAAGAATTACTTCGTGGTTTTCTTGTGAGGAAACTTGCTTCTCAAACTGTACTTTTCTTACTTCAAGAAGCTTAATTGCTCTTTCAGTCCATGCGTAAATCTTTTCTGAATATAAAATAAGGTAAGTTGAGGAGGCAATTGTCAAAAGTGCGACTAAGGTGACAAGAGAAAGTATTTCTTCTGATACATGTCCGACAGCGACCCCCATACTCGCAAAAATCAAAGAAAACTCACCAATTTGGGCAACGGTAAGGCCTGCCATAAAACCTGTTTTTCTTTTGTATCCAAGAAGGTTCATCAAGAGTATTACTATGGCAGGATTTCCAACAAAAACTAACAAAAACATTATTATCGAAGGAACAAGTATTTGTGGGATGGTATCAAGTACCATCTGAGATCCCAACAGAATAAAAAACAAAAGAATAAAAAAGTCTCTTAGAGGTTTAAGTCTTGAGGCTATTTCGTAAGCGAAAGGTGTTGTGGAAAGAGCAACTCCTGCAACCAATGCTCCAATTTCAATGGAAAAACCAAGCTTATAGAAGATTGAGGCCAGAATCATACCCCAAGCAATAGAAAATATGAACAATAGCTCCTGCGCTGAGGCAATGCTTTTTGATAGTCTTGGCAAAATTTTAATACTTACTATTGCAATCAAAACTCCTAATAAGATTCCTTTCAGTGTAAGAAATCCTAATACCGAAAACAGGCTTCCTCCATTGGTTCTTGCCAGTGTGGATACGATTATTAAAGCAAAGGTTGCAACCAAATCCTGGACAAGTAAAAATCCGACTGAAATCTTTCCATACAACTTATCCATATCTCCTTTGTCGGTTAAAAGTTTTAGAATTATAATTGTGCTACTGAAAGTTAAGGCAGTAGCTATATAAATAGAAGTTGTGTTGTCAAAACCAAGAAGCCTACAGATCCCATAACCAACTACTGAAGTAAAAAGAACCTGCCCTAATCCTGTTACAAGTGAGGCTTTACCTGTTTCTTTTATCACTTTGGGACTAAGGTGAATACCCACAATAAAAAGCAATATAGTTATTCCTATTTTTGAGAAAAACTCAATATTTTCTTCTGAATGAAGTAGATTAAGAAAATATGGACCAGCTATTATTCCAGACAAAATATATCCAACAATAAAAGGCTGCTTTAATAACTTCATTATGAAAGAAACAACTGTCACTAAAAGTATTATTAAACTGATTTCTGTAAAGATATCCATAACCTACTAAGATTGTATACTAAGTTTATATACCAAACCAAAATTTTGACTGAATCATTTATTCAACCGCTTTTATTACCTCAAATGTTATAAATGCAAAATAGAAAAGCAATAGAATTTTTGCCTCATTTCGCGATAGGTCGTTTTTACTTTTTGCAAGATATGCAAAAACTCCAAGTCCTATAAGGAAAATTACCAGACTGAACGGTGAGCTTTGTGTGAGATGAATTGTTCCTCTTGTTCCCAAGGTAAGAACTCCAAGCTCTAAGGTATTGAGGGCAGAAGATCCTACATAGTTACCAAATGCTATATCGTTCTTGTGAGCTAAAACCGAACGAATCGCTACAGCTATTTCAGGAATATTAGTTCCAACTGATATAACAAGCAGGCTTATAAAAAAGGTAGAGATATTAAGACTTTCTCCTAAAACAACTGTTTGGGTTACCAATAGATTGCTTGCATAAAGTAGAAGACCTATACCTGTAAGTATCTTTAATAATTGCAGATGAAGTTGAGTGTTAGTTAATTTAATGGAAACTATCTTTCTGATTGATTTGAACCCACGGTCTCTCATATAAAAAAAGTATGAATAAATAGAAACACAAACTATTGCATCGATAATACCTATGCGTCTATCTAAACTAAGAAGTGCAGGCATGCCAATTACAAAAAGAGCTGATATCAAATCCTTGTACGAAAAATTATGGTTTAGCTTAAGTCCTCTCCCTAAAAAGGCTAATAAGGGGGTGATAAAAAGAAATACCACTACCGAGCTTCCTATCAAGTTACCCACAAATATTTCATGTTCTTTATCAATAAATGCATTAACACCAACGGCAATTTCGGAAAACGAGGTAAAGAGGCCAAGCATTAAAAAAGAGGTTGAAAAACCTGACATCCTAAAGCTTCTTGAAAGCCTGGTAACAGCAGAGATTGCCAATCCAGAACCAACCCAAAGAAGTGCGAATGCAAAGCAGAAGATTAAAATAGATACCAACATTGATTTTAATTGTATAAAAAATTAATTCTTAAATCATATGGAAAAACAGATTTTGTAAAGTTATCTGTATCAAGAAAAAAGAACGGCTTTGTATAATACAAATAATGCTAAAGATTGAGATCGAAAAAATGGTAAAATACCTGCCAAGAAAGGTATTGAAGAAGTGGGAAAAAGTGACCCTGAAGAAAAATTTAATGAACAAGTGTGGGAAATCCTACAAAAGATTAAAGAAGAGGCTTTAGCTACAGAAAAAGGTAAACCTGTTAAATTTGTAATTGGAAAAGTTGTCGGAGTAGGCATAATACCCAGGAGAAGAAAAATTGCTATTTTAAAAAAACTTCAAGAATTAGGAGCAATTAAGATAATTACAAAACGCAGTGAGAGCGAACGTTACGGCCTCGAATTCCAATGGGATAATGCAAGAGAGTTTGATCTTGAAATCCTCCAACCCAAATTCGATGAGGTATATAAAAAATACTCTCCGAATGATAAGACTAAAATCCAAATAAGTAAGAAGGAGTTCGCTGAAACTTTAATTTCTGACTTAGAAACAAAATATGAAGAAATAACTGAAGAACAAAAAGAAGACCAATTTTTTATTAAATTAGCTGATTACGGAAAGTATCTAATTGAGAGTGATGTGTTATCGTCCTTGCTAGCTTCATTAAAAGATGATTCTCAGAAAGACTTGGCAAGCTATAGAGATAAAAGAAATGAATTTTACAACAAACTTGTTCCTCTTTCTAAAGACTTGCTAGGAAAAGCAGCCAGGGCAGGACTCAAGGATGATCCAACTAGTCCTTTTATTAGCCAAATAGCTCAACTAAAAGCAAGAATACAAGATTTAGAAACGTCCTTCTTCGATGAAGAATTGGACTACTTTTACACACCTTATAGAGAGCTAATAGAAAGATTTGTGAACGAAGGTAAAAGGAATCTTATAAAAAAGCATTTAATTCAAGATACTAATACTCCAAAACTATTTAAAGAATATTCAGCAGCACATAAAGAATGGGAAAAGTTTAAAAAGATAAGAGAAAATACTGTTTGGTGGGCTCACTACAACATAACTCGAATAGCTGCAGGTGTATATGAAATTAACAAAGAATACTATTTTCCTAAAGACGATGCCATTAGCGATATTTATAGATCTGAGATTAATTCAATTGTAGAGGGTAGAGCAACTGTATATCTTAATCGAAAAAAATTCGAGACATGGCTAAAACGGCTACACCGCTATATTTTATCTAGGATGGGTTTGTACAAGGAGATGCAGAAAATGAGTGGACTGGTTGAAAAGAGAATTTCAGAAATGATGCCTGATATCCAACGTTCATTAGTACCCTACCAGAATATACAAAAAGAGTTAAATGAAATAGCGAAGAGATTTCAGTTTGAACTTCCGAACGGCTTCCTGGATAGTGTGAGACAGGCTATGGACATGTCAGCGAAAATACCTAATCTTATAGAGCCAAATAGGGTTTATGCTACTTTTCCAATAAGAGATACAAAGGAAACTTTATTAAGCGAGATACTGTGGGAATTAAGGTCAGGAAAACAAAACATTGATGTACCAACTGACACAACTGACGAAGAAACTATCACAGAATCAAACCAAGGAGATGAAGATTTTAACGATCAAGGCACGATAGCTAAGTTTGATAAAATTACTATAATTAGAGAATCCAGAAACCAAGCTAAGATACACTATCCTGGATTAGGGTTTTCTAAGCCAGTGTCAATTAACACTCCTTGGTTTAAAGTTTTTAAAGAATTTGTTGAAAATGTTAGAGTTGAAAAAAAGCGAATGGTAACAATATGGAATCTGTCACAAAAAAATAGCTACTCCAGTACACGAAAAGTAAGAGAGGGAGTAGAATATGCACCAAAAATAAGAAGGTTAATACTTGACGGTTTAAAGCGAAATTTCCCTGAAGTTAACGGAAAAATAGAGATCAATAAAGCAAAAGGTTTTTATAAAGGGTCATATAAGATAGATATAAACTAAGCTTCATATTTTGATCGGATGAAGATAAAAATTTGAACCGAAATCTTCATACTTTACGCTCATCAATAAAATCATCTATTCTACAGTGAACCAAAATCTTCATTTTTACTTCAGTACTTTACCTATATTTTCACTTTTCCTCCTTTACTCTATAAACAGTCAAGTAGTGAATAAGTGAAACAATGAATACTAAAAAGTTTAAAAAAATTGTTGGACAAGAAGTCCAGAAAATAAAGAAGAAAGAAATTGAGACCGCAAGTGGATCATTTAGGCCACTAGCAGAACTTCTGCTTGAGTGGTATGACAGAAAACTTGCTGAAGAGGAGGTAAAAAAGTATGACAAAAATAACTGAAATAGAACTATTACCGATTAAAGCAAAAGGAGGACTAACATTTTTTGCAAGCTGTGTGTTAGACAGTAAATATTTCGTAGGAAATATCGCAGTCTTCACCAAAAGAGATGGTTCAGGGTTCAGGTGCGTATATCCAACAAAGGTTCTTAAGAATGGAAAGCAGATTCCTATCTTCTACCCCATAAATGAAAAGGTTGGAGAAAAAATCCAGACTGCAATATCAGTAAAGGCTACACAACTCTTACGTCCAGAAGAACAATCATCAGATTTATTAGATCAAGAGCCATCGAAAGGAGGTGACGGCAATGGCTGAAGGAAAATTTACTGTTAAAGAGCCACAAGCTCCAGAACCAATTCCTGTAGGAGTGTATCCTGCAAAATTCACTGGATGGGAGCATAAAGAGGAGGGTAAATATGGTTCTTATGTTCTTTTAGAGTTTGAAATTAACTCTGGAGAACAAGAAGGTACAAAACGCTCTCTTGCAGCTTCTGCAAAGCTCACAAAAGGTAAAACACCTGATACCAGTTCAAAACTGTTTCGTATAGTAACTGCATTATTAGGCAGAGAACCTAGTCCAAGTGAAGAGGTTGACCTTGAGGAGTTAGTGGAGACAAATTGTCAAATTCTGGTTGAAGACCGACCAGGAGATGAACAAGGTTGGCAGGACATATCAAAAGTAATGCCAGCCAAAAAATAGTTTTTCTTTGGAGGAGAGGGACTAACCCTTCCTCTCCTCCGCCAAGACTTATGTATCAAAACGTAGAACAATACTTGTCAGCAAAAAGTATACCACACAAAATTGTGTCCGAAGGCAAAGAAGCACAAATACAATGCTTATTCTGTGATGATAAAAAAAGCATTTATATATCAACAACGCTGATGGATGTTATATTTGTCATCGCTGTGGAGCTAAAGGCAGTTGGCAGAACATAACTGAAAAACTTGGAGATAATAACCTGCCTCAACTTGAAAAACAGGTAATTAACAGGGGAATTGAATATAAAGTAAAGCTAAAGAAAAAAAACTTTAGCATTAAAAATGTTGACAACTATCATCAAAACATACCCAACAGTATAAAAGAGTATTTACTCAAAGAGCGTGGACTTACTGAAGAAACCATAAACAAGTTTAGAATCGGATGGGATGGAGAAAGTATCGTACTTCCCGTGTTTGTTAATAATGTTTTAGTAAACCTTCGTCACCGCCGTGATCCAAAAAAGAATAAGGGACAAAAATATTGGAATGAAAAAGGTGGTAAAGCCTCGATCTTTAATAGTGTGGCACTAGAGAATAACCATTCCTACATAGTTATCTGTGAAGGTGAGTTTGACGCTATAATAGCCACGCAAAACGGCTTTCCTTCCGTAAGCAGTACTGCAGGTGCAAGTACTTTTAAAAAAGAGTGGGTAAAAGAGTTCGAAAGTGTAAAACAAATATATATTTGTTTTGATACTGATGAAGCAGGTGTATCAGGTGCTAAAAAAGTAGCAAGTTTTATTGGTGACAGAGCCAGGATTGTTAAACTTCCTAAAAACGGTGAAGAAAAAGTAGACTTAACAGACTTTTTTGTGAAGCAAGGACATTCTGCTGATGACTTTCAAAAATTGCTTGATGAAGCTAAGTCTCATAAACCTAAAGTGAAGCTACTAAATGAAGAGTCAGATTCGAAAATTCATCCTGCCGTAGACTATAAAGACAGCAAATTGTTTTATACATTCGAGCTACCAGTTCAAGTAGATGATGAGAAATCTAAAGCTGTAGTTGTAATTACTAGCAATAAACAAGTTGGAATAGACAAAAACCGACATGGTTATATAGATTTTGAAAATAAGACATACAGTCTACGTGACGTATCACTTGTTCCAAACAACATTCAGAGATGGAAAGTAGAAGATATTAACAAGTTTCTAGTCAATAAAGATAAAGTTTCTCCTTCCCTTGCCTTTATAGAAATAAAAGAAGTGTTAAAAAAATTTGTAGATTTCAGAGATGAGAATGATGCAGATATTATTGCTCTTTGGCTGATGGGAACATATTGTTTCCCTGTTTTTGATGCGTATCCGTATTTATACCTTGTTGGAGTAAAACGAAGTGGAAAAACCAAAACACTTCTTATTATTGAAAAATTAGCATTTAACGCAATCATATCAAGTAATATCTCTCCTGCAGTGCTCTTTAGATTGGTTGAAGCAAAAAGACCGACACTGGCACTTGATGAAGGTGAACAGCTTTCAGATAAGACAAGAAAACAAGAATTAAGGGAATTGTTAAATTCAGGCTACAAAAGAGGAGCACCTGCATACAGAACCACAAAAAACAAAAAAGGCAACTTTGATATTGAGGCGTTTGAAATCTATAGCCCTAAAGCCATTGCCAACATATCAGGACTTGATGATGTGTTAGAAGACAGGTCAATTACCCTAACAATGGTAAGAACCAATAACCCAGATAAAGGAAATACCGCTGTTACAGAAGGGTCTGAAGACTGGAGTTATCTAAGAAATCTTTTATACTCATTTTCACTGGATTATTCCGAAAAGATAGCAAAAATATATAGCTCAGATTCTAAAGTAAACGCATTACTTAACCGCCAAAACGAGCTTTGGAAACCCCTACTCTCTATTGCAAAAATAATAGATACAGAGCTTCCAGGAACTTTTGAAAACATAAGAGATGAGGCAATAAGAAGAGCAGAAGAAACCTCTAGTGTCGACCTTGATGATTTTGACTCCGCAGTCCTAATTGCATTAAGAGAACTTGTTGGTCAACAGGAAACAGTAGAACTTGAAAACAAAGAGATAAAAGATAAAGCAAGCGAATATCTTGAAATAGATCAAAGACAGTACTTTACCAGTAGAGGTGTAGGTGCAGCACTTAAAAGATTTGGTATAAGAGGAAGAAAAGTAAGAGGTTATTGTAGGTATAAAGTCAAAGTCAGCATTGTCAAAGATTTATTACGCAGATATGGAATTCCCAATCTAGAGATGTTTGGGTAGACATTAGGTAGACATATGAAAACAACAAATACACCTAAAAATAGGGATAAAACAAGAAAAGTGGTAGACATTACGGTTTCTAGACAAATACTAGTAGGCAGATGTCATTTTGGTGAGTGCTTCTTGTATATCTCTATAAATACTAACGTCTACCCGAATTATCAATTTGTTCCGAAAACAAGGAGGATTAAATAAACATGAACGTCTACCAATCGTCAACAAAGATGTCTACTGAGTTAAACAAGGCTATTAAACAGGCAAAATCAAACATAAAGGTAGCAAAAAAAGCAGGAGCACGCATGGAAACAATTGCAACACTTGAAAAAAGGCTGACAGACTTGATAGAACAAGCTGAAAACGAGGCAAAATATAAAGATGTTAGATATTTACAAGAATGGCCAGGTGAGATTCTATTAGAAAGATATGTAGAAGCTAAAACGTTTGCAGATACTCTTGATAAAGAAATCGGAGAAAGAACGTTGCTTGACGATGATGAGAAAAAAGAGAAAGTTAAAAAATTCGAGGCAGCATTAAAACTTATTGAAAGAATTGAAGACGAAGGAAGAAAGCGAGAAATGCTTTATTTTATGGATGAAAATCAATTGTTAGACACAGTAAAGGAAATATTTGGACAGGATTGCGAGTGGTCTAAGAAGGAAGAGTTACCCCCTACCCCCATTAGAGTTGCTAATAAACAAGGAGGAAATTTATGAAATGTACTTATACAAAAACTAACGGAGAAAGGTGTGGTGCTAATGCTATGAAAAAATCGAACTATTGCTTTGCTCACAACCCAGACACTAAAGAAGATCATAGTTTGGCTGTGGTTAAAGGAGGAAAATCATCGAAAAGAGATAGATTATCTTTACCAGAACGAGATGTAAAAACGCCAAGTGATGTTGTTGAGATTCTTGAGGAAACTATAAATGGAGTAAGGAACGGCTCTATACCTCCTAATGTAGCCAACACAATTGCTTATATTTGCAGCCATACATTAAAAGCCATGGAAACAGCAAACTTAGATGGCCGTATTGAAATGATTGAAAGTATTCTTATGCAACGAAAGACCGTAAAAAGAAAATAATCATGAGAAACCTAAATATAAACAAAGTGTCTATATTCATGACACCAAAAGAAAGAGCAAAGCTAATAGTCAAACTTCAAATGGAAGCATTTGACAAGGTAAATAATGGTGAGCTCCCTCCAGAGGTTCAGAGTCAAATAAAGACTATTGTTTCAGCATGCCCAAATGAACAAGTTGAAAAATATAATTTCTACATTTCCCTTAAAGAAGAAGTGTGGACTAGACTTCTACCGACAATTGAAATTCTTTTATTAGAATTAAACTTATATAAAAAACAAATTTCACCTTTAACTTATCTGCTTTCGATATCTCCAATTCTAAATAAAGCAATTGAGTATGTTGAAAATATTCCTGTAATTGTGACAAAAACTGAATATAACGAAGCGATTAAAAGGGCAAAAAAATCCATTAAAAAAGAGGTTTTACAAATAGATGGGAGGCATGGTTTGGCCAAACAAGAAGCATTCTACAAGCTGAAAGTAAAAGAAAAGCTAGACGAAGAATTTGAACTTTTGGATGAATATTTATGGTGGATGGACAGATATGGGAAAACTAAAGAAGAGCTGATAAGTAAAGCTACAAATAGATTAAAAAACGGAGCAGATAATTATAAGAGATTCAAAGACAAGATAGGTGAAGAGCCTTATCTTTGGAAAGAGTATAAAGAGTATGTTGGTAAGTCAGATGATGAGCTTAAAGATATTGTTCTAAAAGAAAAAGCACATGCATTAGAAAAACCAAGCAAGAAAGAGTATGAAACTTGGCAAAAAGCTATAGATGAACAAAAAGAGAGGATAAAAAAAGCAGTCATCGATGGTGAGCTTGTTAAAGCAACAGGAAAGATTAGACATTATGATCGTAAAGCTAAAAAGTGGAGTATCAAAGAGGTGGAAGGTATTGAGGCTGGAAGTTATTATGATTGGGATAGAAGATATCAGAAATATGCTGGAGAGCCTGGAGAAAAAGATAGAGGCTATAACCCTCTAAGTGAAGACTGCATAGAGCTAAGGTACACTGACACAAAGGGTATTGTATATCCAGGGGATATAAACCTTACAGAAAAAGAAGAAAGAAGCAGACAAGCTATTGTTGTCTCCTCCCCTCATGATGAATATCTTATTAAAAGATACCGACAACAGCAATCATTTATAGTAACAATTTTGACTACTTTGTTACCTGTAAAAGTAAACAAAGATTGGTTTAAAAGCGATATGGCAGACGTAAAAATATCCAAAAAAGATTATGAAGATGCACTTATAGAATTTGTGACTAATGCCACAAACAAAATTAAAGAGATAAAGGAAAGAATAGCTTTAACAGAAACAATTAGTGATAATCATTATGATGGAGAGCTATTAAGCAGTAATCCCAAAAATCCCTTTGGAACTATTGAACGAGCTAAAAGTGAAATTGAATTGTTTATTAACACACACAATTCAGATGTGGAAAGTATACTTCAGACTTTTCGGGCGGTTGAAATGGGACATTGGGAATTTGAATTAGAAAATAAAGAAAAGTATTTGCTAAACAAAGACATTGAAGTTAACCAAGAATGGGTTCAAAATGAGCTTGAAGATATTGAAGCAAGAGCGAGTTGACAAATATTTGACATTTATGCTTCAATTAAATTGAGTTCAACAACCAATTGGTTTTTTTGATGGCCGTCTGGACAATCCATACCAATTGGGTTGAGCTCACCAGGCGGCCATTAAAGTTATGAAAAAGTATTGAAAATGACATATACAACAAATATTTCTCATATAGAAGATCAAGCTAGAATCAAAAGCTGTCTAATATACGCAAGAGTAAGCACAGATAGACAGGTTCGGGAAGGACATTCTCTAGATGATCAAGTAGATAGGTTGGTTAAATATGCAAGAGAACATAACTGGAGAATATTAGAAATCTATAAAGACGGAGGCAAGAGTGGTGGTAGTACAACTGGTAGGCCAGAATTTACAAGAATGCTTGAGCGATGTGAGAAAGATAAGGATGTTGATATTGTTTTGTTAGAGGAAACAGATAGATTCGCAAGAGATGCACAAGACCATTTAGCTGTAAAATCGTTTCTTAAAAAACACAGTGTTGAACTAATAGCCACACAACAACCTAACTTTGGTGATGATCCAGTTGGTAAATTTGTGGACTTAGTAATGGCTGGAGCAAATCAGCTTCAAAGGGAAATAACAGGACAGAAGACAAAAAGAACAATGGTAGCACTTGCAGAGAAAGGTTTTCAACCAGGAGTTGCAGTCATTGGATATCTAAACTCTTATAAAAAAGGCGTTGCCTGGAAAATTGATAAAGAAAGAGTCTACTTTATTAAAGAAATTTTCAGAAGATTTCATACAGGTAATCACTCCATCTATTCCCTTGAAGAAGAAATGTATCAAGAAGGCTTTAGAACCAAGAACGGAAAAAGAGTTAGTTCCAGCAATATTCACAGAATACTTACTGATGTACGCTATGCTGGAAAGGTGTTATATTGTGGGAAAATGTATGACGGTAAACATAAATCAATAGTAACAATGGAAGATATAGAAAAGTCTAAGGCAATCTTAGCTAAACATAACAAAGGTGCTGACAGGTCAAGAAAACACAATTGGTTTCTTGCAGGATTGGTCTTTTGTGATGAATGTGGAACTCTTATGTCTGGTGAGCAACACGTCAAACCAGATGGAAGGGTTTTTAAGTATTATCGATGTCTAGGTTCAAGAAAAGGAAAGGTTTGCAAACAATCCTATGCTCCGATGGATAAAGTTCATAAGCAATTAGAAAAGTTTATGGCTAACATCAAGTTTGATGAGAGATTTTTCAAGGGCTTGAGAACTGAGCTCGAAGAGGTTATGAAAGAACAAGGAGATGATATTCCATCACGAACAAAGGCACTGAAAGACCGAAAAGCAGTGATAGAAAAGAAAATGGACAAACTTGAAGATCAGATGATTGCAGAAGTAATGCCTCAAGATAGAATTGAAAAGAAGTATTTACCTTTGAAGGATGAACTTAAATCCGTAGAGGCTGATATTGCAAAGCTTTCCAAGCCTTCAGCTAACTTGGATGACAAGAAAATAGATACTATTATTAAATTCTTAAAGCAATTACCCAAGCTATATAAAGCATTTAATAAAAAGGAGAAAAAACAGTTCTTAAGATGGTTTGCATGCAAAATCTGGATAAAAGATAAAGAAGTTGTAAATGTTACTTATACCGATGCCTTCAAAGTACTTGAAAATTTGAGGCTAGTTCGGATAAGTGATACTTGGCTCGCACTAACTGACTATGTGGGAAACTATTATCGAGAGTTTCTTATGTCAAATAACTACACGCCCACATTTGCCAACTGAATTATATGTTTGGATAATGTTCCTTGAACCAAGCGTCTAACTCTGCTTCCTTCTGGGAATTACCTGATTTCAAAGCATCACTAAACTCCCTCATCTTGACATGGTACTCAGTATCGCCATCGTAAACATCAATCTGTTGCTGGGCTACTGGGTCACCAGCATACTCCGATCTTTTCTGTGCAAAAATCTTTCTTTGCTCATCCTTAGATCGTAAATGTAAACCATTGAGAAAGCCGTGATCTTTTGGCTTCAAACCTGCCATACAAACAGGTTCTTCGCCAGGTAGCACCCCTTCAGGCCTATGAGCTGCAACGATTGACTGTGCTTCATTCATAATTGCAGGAGGAATCAAAGATGGAATGACCCTGATATAACTTTCCATAAAAGCCCTTGATCTTATTGCGTCAACTGGACTAATCGGTGCTGGTAGTCGTTCTGCCATATTTGATCGGAATTATACCAAGACTTGATACAGACTTCAATTAGAGTTATAGGCCAGCAGATTTCAGCTTTTCCAAGATTTTCAAATCATTGTCGGAAGCGACTTTCAAATCCTTCATTTTCTTGAACCATTTGATTGCTTCGTTGGTTTTGCCCTCTTTCTTTGCCTGTTTTGCTAACGCCCTATAAGCACTGCCAACAATGCCCAATGGTGCAGGTGGTGGATCATCCTTCCATTCTGGGGACTTTGCACACCTGTCGCTGATATTGAGTCCGATCTCAGCAGATATCTCATAGTCACCACGCTTATAAAACAGCTCTGCATAGGCACAGAGGCATGGTTCGTATTCCTCTGTGTTATCAAAAACGAATTGCAGTACCTTTTCTGCTCGATCCAAGTCACGTATAGGAGCATCTTCAACGAGCATGTGCCCTAACTCTCCAGCAATATCAATTTGGTCCAAGTAATCGGCATTATGTCGTTTCTCAAGTGGAAGTTGAATTGGTAAAGTATCTTTTGAGAGTTGTAAGGCCTTATCAAAGTAGAACACTGCTTTATCCAGATATTCTTTTCTATCCTCACCTCGAATATGCCAAGCAGTAAAGTTTCTCCACGCAATGCCTAACCAATAAGCCAGTTTCGGATTCTGTAAATTGCTGGCGTACTGTTCGACTTCAGCCAGAACCTTGAGCATGTTATCTTTTGCGAAGTCCTGCTCACTTCCAAAACCCATACTGGAGATACGCATAAGGGCTGTAGAGGCTTCATCGTCACTGGAGAACTTAGCCTTATTGAATAATCCAAACATAATTAGAGTTTTCCTAATAAGGAAACATGGTATTCGTAGGTCTTTGAAAAATCAGTAAAAGCATCAAAGTTGCTAAACATGAATGACTCCTCAAGACCACCCTCCGATTCAAAAGTGACATCTCCGTACTTCACTACTGGGATTTGATAATTGCCTTTGAATCGCTTGTCCATTGATCCATCTTTGTTTGCCTTTTTCCAAGTGTGTTGAATGATTTCAGTGTCCTTCGGAACACCCTCCTCCTCAATGTATCCTGATAATTTCATGTTGGCTTTGATTTCTTTCAGGTCGAAAATACCAAACTCCTGATTGTCTTTGAAAAGAAGGAGAAAGGTTGGAAAGAAAAATAGGTCTGGGCCATTTTCATTTGGAAGAAATAAGAACGGCAAATCGCTCTTGATGAACTCAAGATTCCTTTCAGTTTTGGTGATAGGAGTACGTTTGGTTGCTGTCTGGGCTACTGTTCTTGCCTGTGCTCTATTCACATTTTCAGCATAAGTAATATCCCATATCTTCTCGCTACTCATTAGTTCTTTGAAAGCATCAATACAATTGAGCCAACTTTTCTCTAATTGAGATTTGTCTGCAAAAGTCAACTTCACAAATGTCTCGGAAACTTGTTTCTCTAATTCTTTGACAACTTCCTGCTGTGCCTTCCTTGTTTCAGCAATTTTCTTGTAGAAAAAACCAACGATGAACAGATAGCTTCCAAAGTGAAGAGTGGTAAGTAAAAATAATTTAGTCTTTGCGTTACTCAGTTTCTTGAGCAATTCAACTCTCTGATTGTAAATATCAGTAATCTGCTGTCGCAATTCCTGAAAGTTCTTGCTTGTAACTGTAAGTGCTCGACTCGAACTCCTGATAATGTTACCTGTATTGTTTATTTGTATACCTGCTTGTGGTTGTTCTTCCATATTTGGTTTATGTGTGAGAGATGGTACTGCTGGAATAGGAGAATGTCCTTTCAGCAAGTCATCGACACTCACAGATGTCTTGTTATAAACTTTGTTATACAAAGCCTTTTTTGGGTTTGTTATTATTCCCATCCCTCTGGGAGCTTTCAAGCCCATACTGTGCCTTACAAAGCGTTTCCAAGATGTTCTGGCTGCTATCCTCCTTTTGAGTGATGGTGTTCTAATACCGAACTTCATTTACTCTACCTCCAAAGAACTACTAAAACTGACAAGCCTCCCTTCGTTCGTAAATGCAATGCTTAGTTGAGGGTTATAGTTTTCTTCGTAATTTGTGTAACAAGGCGTTCCATCGGATTCGTAGTATTGGATTGCTTCTGGTGCTAAATCCTTACTGCATGTCTTTTGAGGCTCTGGTAATTTCCTTTTTTTCTGTTCACCACTCCAAGTAAGGAAATAATTTGTTGAACTGGTCCCATTGCTCTTCTTGCCAATCTCAAACTTTAGTGAGGAGAGGTCAATCGACCCAATTGCTTGAGAATGTTTAGTCAGAAAGTTCTTGGCTAATTCCTCAATCTCTGTCTGGCTATATAAGGGTAGATTTGAAGATGTATTACCAAAACGTGTTCCGTCCTTTTGATATACCCAGTTATCCTGAACAGGTATCTCAGCGACATGATTCGTAGCTGTATTGATGATAATTTCGTTGTTATCTACTAAATATCTCTCTGCTTGTGAGGCTCCTAAAAATGCTGGCCTTCTAAACTCTCCACAGGAAAAATCAACCTTGGCATTTTCATCATCAATGAAAGCCTTTATTGAAGTAATTGCTTTTTCTCGTTGATCGGTAGGACGAGCTTTCAACAAACACAACTGGTTCTGTGCATCCTTGTATGTCTGTGATCTTCTGTCCTGATATTGAGGATCAGAAGCGATTTTTTCTTCTAATTGCTTTATTTGTTCTTCGGTTGAAAGCATTACCTGATTACGAGAAGTGAACAAGTACCATCCACCTATTACTAAAACAAGAATAATGCCCACCACACCAAACCTCAAGTTACTTTGAGTTCTTCTCTTGTTACCCTTTGTGTAATCGCTCGGAAACAATTTTTCGAGCAAGGGTAACAGATGAATAAGAAATCAAATAAAACTATCATTGCTCCGAAATGGCTCACTGACGAACTGCAACAGAAAGTCAGAAAAATGTACGAGCCAAAGTATCAACGCCCCCTCTCCGATTTAGAAGTTATCACCATTGCTGAGAATCTTGTTTCATTTGTAGAACATACATTCAAGTTTAGATGGAGGATGGAATATGCAAACAAACAGTAATTCAAAAGAAACATTTACTAAGGATTTAGCCCATGCAGCAGCTTTGCTAACAGCAGGAATCAAACTAATTCGACTTGAGCGAGAAGCAAACTTCTACTGGTTTGTTTTTGATTCACAAGGGTCAGAAGAAATAACAAGTGCCTATTTTTCTGGAGAACTCAAACAGCCTGTAAAGCAATACAGCATGAACATGCGATTTCTCAAGGATCGCTTGTTCGCAGAAAGGTAATTGATATTTGTGACAGATTGATATGAAGATTCAATACAAACCTAATTTTATCGGATACATTTCGGTTCTTCGAGGTGTCCAATTCCTTCTCAATCATCCAGATTTTGGTTTTACTCAGTTAGGTGCTTATATTGCCTTTGTTATGCAAGCTGATTTTGATCGAAGACACGAAAATTACAGAGTAATCATCCGTGACGATCAAGTATTAGCCAAAGCGTGGAACTGTAGTATTTCAACAGTTCATAGAAGGCGTAAAGAACTTATCAAATTGGGACTTCTCAGCGAAAAAAATGGACTGACCATCATTACCAATTATTATGCTTTTGAAAAAGAGTGGATCAAAATCTTTGCTAAGTTCCCTGAATCAATAATGAAAGAATTATTTGCAACCTTGCATACACAAATTGAAAAAGAGGATTATTTTATTGCAGAAATGCAAAGGAAGTCATCTCAAAACAGCCCTCAAAGCTCTAATTTTCCTTCTATGGGTGAATTGGGTTTATCTGAGGAAGATATTAGAGATATAGAGGAGAGTTTAGGAGAGAGTAATAAGGAGGAACCATCACTGTAATGAGGCTGTTACTTTGCTAAAATTATAAGTAGATGAATATGAGTATAGATAATGAAATTGTGCATATAGAATATGGTCGCAAATCGTCCGAAGCGAAAGAGCGACAAGTAGCTTCTCTCAAAGATCAACATGCTGAAAATGTAAAGGTTGAAAAACGAGAAGGACTCAGAGTCAAATACCGATTCTCTGAGAGTAGATCAGCTTTCAAGCCTCACAACAGACCAGACTTTGATAAGGCAATCCAGTTGATAAAGACTGGAAAAGCAAATGCTTTTCTTTGTTGGAAAGAAGATCGTCTTTGTGGTAATCCAGAAGAAGGAGGAATGATCTTACAACTCCTCCAAGATGGTGTGCTCAAGGAAATTAGAACAGCAACTGGTTCTGTCTATACACAGGAATCAGATCACCTGATTCTGCAAATCCACTTTGGGATGGCTAATCAGTATTCAAGAAATCTAAGTCAAAACGTAAAACGAGGACTAAATCATAAGTGCGAACGTGGTGAGTATCCCAGACCAGCTATAGTTGGATATGAAGGCTTTGGTATTCGAGGACAACGAATTATGAGGCCACATCCGTTTGAAGGCCCATTGATTCAACAGGCTTTTCAAATGGCGAAAGAAGGTAACCCCCTCTCAAAGATTGCCAAACATCTTTACGATAAAGGATTACGAACTAAGCGAGGTAAGAAAATCAGTAAAAGCCATGTACACAACATTCTAAACTGCATAGTTTATTATGGATACTTCCACCATAATGGCGAGTTGTTTGAAGGTACGTATGAACCACTAATAACCAAGAAGTTGTTTGAGGATGTGCAAATGGCATTACAACTCCGTTCTCGGCCTAAATTGAAAGTATGGGAGCATACCTATAACGGATTGATTACTTGTGGCGATTGTGGCTGCCAAATCACAACAACAGTCAAAACAAAGTATTTCAAACGTACCAACAGAACAGTTGTCTATACTTACCACCATTGCACTCACAGAAGAGGTATTTGCAAACAACAAGCAATAACAGGCAAAAGATTAGAAAAACTTCTGCTCGAAAACATGGTGCAGATCAAGATTGATGAAGAGACATGGAAATTAGGTATTGAGTTATTCAAAGCCAAATACCAAGAAGAAGTAGAAAAGTTTTCCAAACGAGCAAGATATTTACAGAATCAATATAATGCCATCCAAACTCGAATTAAGTATCTGGTCAGGATGAGAGCAGATCAAGAACTAACTAAGGAAGAGTTTCTGGAGCAGAAGTCAGAACTTCTCAATGAGAAAAAGTCTATCAAAGAAAAGTTGGAAGATAATGATTACTCAGCCGATACTTGGTTGGAAATGTGCACACGATATCTCGATAATGCGTTTTCAGCTAAAGAAAGATTGGAGAATGGGACAAAGGAAGAAAAACGTGATTTGATTCTCGACCTCGGTGAGAACCTTATTTTGAAAGACGGAAAACTCGATTTTCGCCTCAAAAAACCTTACGATGTACTGCTTTTGCCAGAATATCGTACTAATGTGCTCCCCGGGTAGGGCTCGAACCTACGACCTTGAAGTTACACTGATCCATATGTTTCCATATAGCGTGGACTATCTCATCACCCTTCCTAAAAGGGTAGGGTGTTGGGCGCTCTCGTCGAGTCAGACTCGACTCTGGGTGTAATCACCTAGTCTCTGAACCTTACCTGTTTGATAATATCAAATAGGTCTTGGCTGCGGATTACCTTAGCTTTAGCTTTAGGCTTCCCGCAATTCACCCAATTTTCTCTTCAACATCTCTGTTGAAGGCTGCGTCACTTCACAGCTTCCTGCTCTACCACTGAGCTACCGGGGATTGTTAAAAAGCAATTAGCAAATTGCTGTCAGATTTTAGAATTTATTGCTTACAACTTTTATGCTTAATGCTTAAATTTAATGTGCGTGCAAATTGAATTTGCAAAGGTATTATACCAGGGCGGGTTGGTGTAATCCAGATTGATTAGCAGCCCTCATATACACCTCCGCAGCTGCATTTATAGCCTTTTCTGATAACTGCTTTAATTTCTTTTCCGCAATTGCCACATTTTTCTACATACTTTCCTTCACTAGTCTCGATAGAATTTATTGCAGCTCGGGAGAGAATATAATTTGAAAAACTGGCTGGGTTATTTACCGTCTTACAACTGATTGAGAATTCACCTAAAAATCCTGTTTGAAGCATTTCTTGAATAATCTGGGAATGATCCACCCCATTTATGATTTGTTTGGCAAAGTACTGAGCCTGGTCTTTATGTGTTTTGTGAGAAGTTAAATTCACTGCTTCTCCTGACACTTCCTGAACCCAAGCCAATAACTTAAGAATATTTTCTTCTGTATCATCTGATTCAAAAAGTGTATCCCTAAGAGTTTCGGGGTTATCAAGTTCTGCTTCAAAAAGAATTGCACTATTCAAAACAATTTTTTCGCCGGTCAGAGTATATGCGATTCTGTGAATGATTAACTTTTCACTTGGATATACATCCACAAGTCTCGGGCTTACCCAATAGGCGAGGCCTGCATCTTTTTTGTTAGCCCAATCCTGTAATTTTAAAACTACCTCTAACTCAACCCCATCAGAAATAAAATCAGTTATAGGTTTTCCAGTTTCGGGATCTATCAATTTTCCCTGTCTCAAACTGAAATGATAAGGGTCAGGATTCCTATGTGTTTCATTGTTTACTGATATTAGTTCGGCGATTAAACGGTTGGGATTTATGCCTTGCCAAGTTTCCAAAAAACGGCAGGTAGTAATATGAGGGAGTTCTTTGTGTTCGCTGTACGTCATGTTCCTGCTCGGGATGGTTGCTTATATACGAAGAGAATTGTTAGTTTTCTGACTTCCCTTCGAAAATCGAAGGGTTACAGTTGCGGCACAGTCACGGATTTACACCGTAGTTCCTTAAACACAATCTCTCTAATTTTTGACCAGAACTTTGAAATTATTGGAAAACAGCAATTTATTGGTCAATAGTTTGAAGACAGGAAGAGTGGAGATTTCTACTGCTATAGCGAAAACGGGAATAAAGATAAGAGTACTTAGTATTTGTGAGCGCAAGAAGGGCAGGCCGTTTATAAGACAAAGCATAAGCCCTTCGAAATCATTTGCATACATGCCGTAAGAGTCCAAAAGCCATACTCCAAAATTAGTCCAAAAGAAGAAAAAGAGATTGGAAGTTAATCCTAGGGAAGTGAGTGCTATACCCTTCAGTAATTTATTGGGAAAGCGGACTTTGGAGTGTTTGATAAACCTCATAAGTTTTTTAGTTAAGCCTCCAGCAAAAAATGCCGGAACGAGAAAACCGCTCCAGGTAAAAAGAAATATATTTGTGTTTCCCAGTAAAAGGTCTGTGGAAACCATAAGAACCAAAACTAACCATAAAACCTGATTTCTTCCCAAGTAAGCACTACCAAGTATGAAAGCAGCCGTAACAAGTTCAACATTCGCACCCAGATCAAATATTACTCGTTCTAAAAAAGCAATAACAAAAAGACCAATTACAAGGCGTTTCGCAAAGGGTGTGTAAGTTTGGGATCTTTTCATTTTTAAGTTAATTGTCCGTGGGTGCTATGAATTTCCACTCTATCTTGTCGCCTTCATTTAATTCATATTGATCAGCTGCAACTTGACCGGAGTTGCCATTCACAAAATAAATCCAGGCTTTTTCGGCTGAGCTTTCCATACTGCCGACTGTTTCAATAAAGACCCCAAAATCATATTGTGTACTTTTTATTTCTTTACCTTCTTTTTCTGCCGCAAACAGGAGCGCATCAAAAGCATTTGTGGTTTCAGCCAAGTTAAGGGGGTACTCTGGGCTTTGGGTGTCTCCGTAATCAATTAAGACGCTAGCCGATAGAGTATTAGTATCGGGCATATTTGATACTTGGGAATTAGTTCCGACTGGGGAGTTTTTTATGGTGAGATTTTGCCATACAAATAAAGCAACAACTAAAGAGGAGAGTGCTAGAAGGATAATTATTATCTTTTTCATATTTTCCTACTCGGGATACGCCAAAAGCAATATAAATTTGGCAGCGGTTGTTAGTTTTCTGGCTTCCCTTCGAAAATCGAAAGGTTACAGTTGCGGTACAGCTACGGATTTGACCGTATTCCTTGAACACAACCTGAGTCATCATATTACAATCCTTAGGCTATTTACAAGTAGAACATTTGAAAGCTAAGATGAATGAATGCCCAGACTTTCAAAACTCCATGAGCGCGCATCCCTTTTGGGTGATGCTGTTTTTGCTGCAAGTGACGGGTTGGTAACAACGTTTGCAATTATTGCCGGAGCAGCAGGTGCTCACTTGCCTTATACGACTGTTCTGATTTTAGGATTTGCAAATGTTTTGGCAGACAGTATTTCAATGGCCTCAGGAAGTTATTTGGGGGTAAAAAGCGAATTGGAATATGAGGAAAAGTCGGGTGATGGGGATGAGCCGACTAACGCTCCTTTTAAACATGGTGCGATTATGTTTGCGGCATTTAATACGGCAGGACTTATACCATTAGTACCATATATTTTTAACTTTCCGTCTACATTCATGTACTCATTTATTTTCGTTATGATCTCCCTTTTCTATGTTGGAGTGCTTAGGGCAAACTACACGGGAAAAAATAAAATCCATAGCGGTTTTGAAACTTTATTTGTCGGCGGATTTGCGTCGTTTGTATCATATTCTTTAGGATATTTCTTACAAACTTATGTCTTAAGCTAGGAGGTGAGCAGTATGGGATTTAACCAGTATCATGAACCGGCGGAAGAAATGGACGACAAAACCAGGGATTTTGCACGGATTATAACTTCCCTAACAGAAGAAGCAGAAGCGATTTCATGGTATGAACAGCGGATTGCTGCAACAAAAGACAAGGAGGTTGCAGAAATTATGCGCCACGCACAGGAAGAAGAAATGGAACATTTTGCAATAGACCTGGCATGGGTAATACGAAAACTTCCAAAGTGGGAAGAGGTACTTTCTGCAATACTCTTTAAAAAAGGTGATATTTTAGAAAACGCAGAAAAGTGGGAACACTCTAGCGAGTCTTAATAAGGGTATTTGTAAAGGAGGTGATATAAATGGCAAAAAAGAAGGAAACAGGTGGTGATATGTCTAATTTTTCTCAAATTTTAATGGGAGGTGCGGCTGTTGCAGTCGTATTGTCAGGAATCGGATATATGGGAACCGATATTTGGCTAGCCTCAACACAATGGCTTTTGGTAGCTTCTGTATTAGCACTTTTTGGTGTTTATATGAAACTTCGCTGAGGCTTGCGGTAAAAAATCGGTAAATATGCGGAATATACAGTATGTGTTTTTTTGGTTGAGCAGAATTGACACCATGTTGTGAGCATGATATTCTCTGCCTAGTGAGAAGGATACTCATAGTAGTTGTGCTTTTGGTAGTTGCGGGTGCTGCAGGGTGGTATCTTTGGCAACGGGTAAATAACAACAAAATTCAGGTATCAAATTCTCTGACTCCGAGCCCCTCTCCTTTCGTTCAGGGAATAGAACAAAATATTCAGGAAAGATTCAGGGTAACTCTTCCTGAAAATGTGGATAAAGCTGAACTAAAAGATGTGTCAGGGGGAAACGGTTCTGCTATTGCTACTAAAAAATATGAAAATAATCGTTTTGATAGTACGGTGCTTGCCGATTTGCCTGACCCGGCAGACGGGAAGCCATATCATGCTTGGTTAACAAGAGGAACAGAAGACCAGGACGAGTATGAAGTTGTCTATATGGGAACTCTTCAGATTGCCAAGGGAGGGTATATTGTAGACTATCAAAACACGCTCGACCTTTCAGGTTTTACTCAGGTAATAGTGTCCCGGGATAAAACACCGGACAATAAACCGCAAAACATCTTGCTGCAAGGCTCATTCTGATATTTTAAAATTACAACTTCGGGTATACTTAAATGATGTTTGACATTTCTCTTCCGGTTGCATTTGTGGCAGGGATCACATCATTTTTAGCTCCGTGCGTCGTGCCGCTGCTACCTTTATATATTAGTTTTATCACAGGAGACGCTATACCCAGTAAGGCTGTAAATAAAAGCAAAATTAATTTGAGAGTTGTTTGGTTGACAGCAAATTTTGTTATCGGATTTACTACTGTATTTGTGATTTTGGGAGCAACAGCTGCAAGTTGGGGGAGCGTACTGCGTTTGTATCAGGGTTCATTACAACAAGCGGGCGGATTATTTATTGTGATTTTAGGAATTCAGCAGTTAGGAATAATTAAAATTCCGTGGCTTACCGGAGAGTGGAACTTAATTCCCCACCCCTTAAAAACTAAACTTCGCGGGCATGCATTTTTATTTGGAGTTTTGTTTGCTGTTACCTGGTCGCCTTGTGTGGGGGTGGTCCTGGGTGCTATATTTACGCTTGCAGCAGTACAAGCGACAGTATTAAACGGTGCTTTATTGTTGTTTTTTTATGCACTCGGAATGTCTGTTCCGTTTATTCTTACAAGTTTGGGAGTAATACATATTACAAAAAAAATAAGGTCACAAAGAATGCTGCATATTTTACAGAATTTAACAGGGTTATTACTTATCGGAATGGGTATTTTGCTTTTGACTGATACCTATAAATATGTCAATGCTTTTATGTTTGAAATTGCATTTCGCCTTGGTTACGCTATACAATGACTTAATAACTATATGATAGTTACTGTTTTTGCAACAACAACCTGTCCTTACTGTAAATTAATGATGGACTATTTAACCGGTAAAAATATTCCTTTTACAGAAAAATTAGTCGATCAGGATCCGGATGCGCAAAAGGTGATGATGGCAGACTCCCATGGATTTATGGGGGTTCCTTTTACTGTCGTCGAGAGAGAAGACGGTTCTAAAGAGACAATAGTAGGTTTTGATAAGGGTAAGTTGCAAACCGTTTTTAAATTGGCTCCATGATATTTGTTAATTTCAAAGCTTATCCCGAAGGGACAGGACAAGATGCAGTTAAACTTTCACAAGTTCTTGTCAAAGTGTCGGAAGAAACCGGCATTCCCATAATTCCGGTTGTTCAGTCAGGAGACATCAAAGAAGTCAGCAGCGTGTCAGAAACAGTTTGGGCACAGCATATTGACCCTGTAGAATTCGGAGCACACACCGGTTCAGTAATTGCAGAAGCAGTAAAAGAGGATGGTGCTTCGGGGACTTTCTTAAACCACTCAGAGAAAAAATTCTTCCAGTTTGAAGATTTATCTAAAGCAGTAACCAGAGCAAAACAGGTGGGGCTGGAAACACTTATATTTGCTGCTGATACTGATGAACTTGATGTAGTTGTTCGTTTTAAACCTACCTACCTTGCGTATGAGCCACCTGAATTGGTGGGCAGTACTACACGTTCCGTTGCTACCGCAAGGCCGGATGTTATTGTCAAAGCAGCAACAATTGCACAAGCGGTCAATATTCCGCTTATAGTGGGAGCTGGGGTGCACACTGTGGAGGATGTTGCAACCAGCTTAAAGCTTGGAGCTCAGGGTATAGCAATAGCAACGGGCATCGTTAAAGCAGGTGATCCCGAGAAAGAACTTCGAGAACTGATAAATGGATTTAAAAAATAAATAATTTAAGGCAATCGGAGCTGGCGACTAATGACATTATGGACTACGTTTATCGGATTTTTTAGAGACGTTTTAATTTTATGAAAATTTACCTGGCATCAGATCATGGGGGATGGTTTCTCAAAGAGAACATACAAAAATATTTGGAAGGGAAAAAGTATGACGTCAGCGATCTGGGGAATTTAGAATTTGTAAAAGACGATGACTATTCCGACTTTGTTATTCCTTTAGCCGAAAAGATAGCAAAAGATAAAAAGGCTCTTGGAATTGTTTTAGGTCGTTCCGGAAACGGTGAAGCAATAGCTGCCAATAAAGTGAAAGGAATTAGGGCTGCGGTTGCAACTTCAGTTGAAATGGCGAAAAAAGCTCGGGAACACAATAATGCAAATATACTTGCGCTCGGTGCTGATTATGTTAATTTGGAGGTTGCGCACGCGATCGTGGACACATTTCTAACTACCAAATTTTCAAATGAAGATAAATACATACAAAGATTAGAAAAAGTTGCCGAATATGAATCTGCCAGGAATTGAAACACTTGATTTAAGTGGCAAACCAGTACTTCTTCGGGGAGATACTGACGTTGAGTCAGAAAACAGTTTACGACTCCAGGTGCTTGCCGATACCGTCCGAACAATACTGGCAAAAAACCCAGACAGAATTATTATTCTGGGTACCCGCGGAAGACCTGAGGGTAGAGATATGGAATTTAGTATGGAACCGGTTGCAACAATGTTAACTAATCTTGTTGGAGAACAAGTATCTTTTGTCACTGAAGTCACTCCCGAAACACTGCCCGATGCAAGAATTTGCTTATTGGAAAACTTGAGGTTTGAGGCGGGGGAGGTGTTAAACGATGAACAGTTTACTCAAAAGCTGGCTTCACTTGGAGATTTATACGTTAACGAAGCATTTGGCATTTCTCACCGGAAGCATGCGTCTATAGTCGGTTTGCCTAAACTTTTGCCTCATGCTGCTGGTCCGCGTATGGTGCAAGAAGTGGAAAACTTGAGCAAAGTATTTGATAATCCAAAGCGTCCTGTAATAATCATACTTAGTGGGCTAAAAGAAGATAAATTAGCATATATTGAGCCTTTTAAAAACTTTAGTGACACTATATTGGTAGCTGGGAGACTACCTGAAATTATTGAATTTCAGGGGCTGTACGAAAATGATGACAAAGTGTTGATTGCAAAACTTCTGCCTGACAAAGAAGACATTACGCTCCATTCAGTTGAAAAATTTGAAGAAGTTATTAAAAACGCCCAGACAATTGTGGTTGGTGGACCAATTGGTAGGTTTGAAGAAGAAGGTCACAGGCAGGGAACTGAACGAGTATTTAAGGCTGTCGCTGGCTCATCAGCATTTAAAGTGGCAGGAGGTGGAGACACTGAAGCTGCGTTAAAACTTTTAAGGTTGACTGAAAAATTTGATTGGATTTCAGTCGGTGGAGGTGCAATGCTTGAATTTCTGGCTCACAAAGCACTTCCGGGAATTGAAGCTTTAGTAAACAACAATTAGAAAGATTAGTTGTCTCTTTCTTCCTCTAGTAAACTCACAAGTTTTGCTGCAGCTAACTTATTGTAAGACGACATTTTATCTACGGATTTCGTGAACCGGTTAAGGTAACTAGGTTTTTTAAGAATGTGGCGAATTAATCGAACAGCTTTAACCGGGTTTTCCTCAACTATCCCGAGTTTTAATTTTTTTAATATTTCTAAATTTCCGTCTTCTTGGCCTGTAATGTGGGTTACTGCAAAGAAGGGAGTGTGTGTTGCTGCGGTTTCAAAAAGAAGGTTTGGTCCGGCTTTTCCGACGACGAGATCCGATGCTTTTAAATATAAATCAAGCTCATGGGTAAAGCCGATAGGAATAAGTGTTGTTTTGTGATTTGTCTCAGATTCAGCCAGTTTTTTAAAGCCATTGACTGCCCTTAAAAGTTGGGTATTATTACCGGCCACAAAAACCACCTGTACAGGTTCGGGAGATTTTATAAATGCAGGGAGAACTTTCAGAATGCTGTAAATGCCGTCGCTTCCGCCAACTATACAAACAGTAAATACGGCAGAGTTCATTTTTAAGGATTTTCTAATTTCTATTTTGTTATATGACTCCTGAAATTCTTTTCGGACAAACCATCCAGCCTGAACACACTTTTGTTTTGCAATTCCCAGTTTTACGGCATCCTTTATTGCCTTGCTATCAAACAGCAAATTCACAAGTTTATTGCTTAATTCCAGTTTACTGAACGTTCTGGGATTGGCAACGATGTTAAATACAGGCAATCCTTTCTCGGCATACATTTCAAGCACCGGGTTTAATCCGAAATATGTATTAATAACAATGTCTGGTTCATGAAGCTTAATCAATTCGGCAACTTTTTTTCGGTAAGTATGTTTTAAATACTTTTTAGTCAGCTTACCGATTCTTTCCTTTTCCGCTAATCGAAAAGGGACCTTCCACATATGAGGGAAGAGGCGGTAAACAGTGGTATACGAATGATCAGACAGTTTTTCAACTGCAATTTGTTCCACCACCGCTTGACAGGATGAATTGTCTAAAGCATCGTAAACTGCGCGTGCAATACTAAGATGTCCCCACTTGGTGGTGAGAACTAGAACTTTTTTTGCTGATTTTTCCATTTCGGCTCTTTTGATTATACGCTAAGCACCGTATGCTATTGTCAATAAGCATAAAATTGTATACGCTAAAAGTATGATAAAAGTGGGAATAAATGGTTTTGGACGAATAGGACGGATAGCATTTCGAATTTGGATTCTGAAACATACTTCTGAATTAGATATTACTGTTTTAAATACATCCGGATCCATGAATGTGGATGGATGGGCATACTTGGTTAACCATGACACAATGTATCGGAAATTTGAAAAAGATGTTAAGTGGGAAAAAGTGAAGGATGCAAAAGAAGCGACCGATGAAGATCCCCTAATAGGGTATTTGAAAGCAGACGGAAAACAGGTAGCGGTTCTTGCCCAGAGGGACCCTGCAAAAATACCTTGGGGTAAATACGAAGCCAACGTGGTAATTGAAGCAACCGGTGCCTTTACCAAAGAAGAAGATGCTAAAAAACATGCTTTGGGAGGAGCTAAAAGGGTTGTTTTGTCTGCACCTTCAAAGGGAGGAAATGTAGGCACCTTCGTTTTAAGTGTAAATGAATATAAAGGAGACAGTGACGGAGACGGAATTGATGTTTTATCGAATGCTTCCTGTACCACAAATTGTGTAGCACCCGTTGCTGCCGTTATGCATGCTAAATTCGGTATCGATAAAGCAATGATGACCACGGTCCATAGCTACACCGATGATCAGAATTTGCAGGATAATTCCCACAAGGATTTACGGCGTGCACGGGCGGCAGCAGAAAATATCATTCCCACCACAACCGGCGCTGCGATTGCGACGACAGAAACCATTCCTGAGCTTAAAGGGCTGTTTGACGGAATGTCTCTAAGGGTCCCAACGGCAACGGGGTCAATTACTGACTTTACTTTACTTTTGAGACAAAATGTGACTCCTGAACTGGTTAATCAAGCTTTTACTGAAGCATCGGAAAACCCCTTATACAAGGGAATACTTGCAGTTTCTGAGGAACCTTTAGTATCAAGCGATATTATCGGCAGAAGCGAGTCGACAATAGTTGACCTTTCTTTAACGCAAGTGGTTGCGGGAAATATGGTGAAAGTTTTTGCTTGGTATGATAATGAATGGGGTTATGCAAACCGGCTTGTCGAACAGGTAATTAGGGTAGGTAGAACTCTTGATTCGTCAAAAGCTCCAACAGATCCTTTAACACTTTCATTTCAAACAAAGTAAATATGGATAAGCCGGAACCACATGGTAGAAACGATGAACACACTTTTGACTATTCGCAAATAACTGAACAGATTTATGTAGGGTCGGACTTCTGTACCGGAAGAGAGTGTACCTTCCACGCAGATGAATTTAAAAAACTTGGTGTTTGTTTGGAGATTAATCTGGCAGCCGAGAAAAAAGAAACACCACCTGATGATATTGATATGTATGCTTGGCTTCCTGTTGTTGATGGTGACGCGCCGAGTCCGGATCAACTTCGAATTGGAACCACACTTATTCACGAAGCGGTTGAGAATGGGAACATCATTTACGTTCACTGCAGAAATGGCCATGGAAGAAGCCCGACACTTGTTGCGGCTTACCTTATTCGCTATAAAGAAATGAGTGTTGCTGAGGCCATGAGTTTGGTTATGGAAAAACGACCTGAGACTCATTTTGAGACAACCCAACACAAAGCTTTGGAAACATTTTCCTTACTATGGCGATAATTATCCCATCACCTATTTCAAACGATCCTAATGAAATTAAAAACTGGATTGAACAGTGCGAGGACTTAGTTGAAAAGTTCCAAATTGATATTATTGATGGTGAATTTGCAGCCAATAAAACAGTTGATCCGTCAGTTTTTTCTGATCTCGAAAGTTCCCTCAGACTTGATTACCATTTAATGGTTAGAAACCCTATCGACTGGGTAGAGCGCTGTGTGCGAGGTATGGCGGAGCGAATAATTGGTCAAATTGAAATGATGGAAAGCCAGATAGAGTTTATTGGTAAAGTCCAAGCAACTGGCTGCAAAGTAGGACTTGCTTTGGATATTGAAACTCCGCTGGGCGCTCTAGACAAGGAAATCTTGACTGATCTTGATACGGTTTTGATTCTTAACGGCTCGGCAGGATTCGGCGGACAGCCTTTTGACAAAAGGGCTTTAGGTAAAATAAAGGAATTAAATGAATTACGTAAAAAAGATGATACTCCGTTTTCCATAATTTCCGATATCGGTATCACCCCGGAAAATGCTAAGGAAATTGTCGAAGCAGGAGCAGATGAATTGGCTATTGGTATAAGGCTTTTTGAAAGGGATCTAAAAACTAACTTGGAAGAATTTGAAAAGGAGATAAAACTTCATGGGTGAGAAAACCAAAGCAAGTTCCGTTCCTTTTCCGCGCCCGCTTTTAAAAAATATTGCTTTTTTCGGGGATGCAAACATACCTGAAACAGATCCCGTTTTTAAAGACGCTTATGAATTGGCAAAGGAGCTTTCATTAGAAGGCTTTACGATTGTAAATGGCGGCGGCCCGGGAGTGATGTATGCAGCCACCCAAGGAGCTGCAGCAGTACATGGGGAAACCATTTCCGTGACTTTTTATCCGAAAGACGCACCGGGATTTGAAGGTCGGTATGTCAGAAATATTACTACTGATGAAATAAAGACAACAAACTATATTGAGCGAATGTTTAAACTTCTGGAACATGCGGATATGTTTATTATTTTTAAAGGCGGATCTGGTACTTTAAGCGAATTCGGGACAGCTTGGGTTCTGTCCAAACTTTATCATGGACACCATAAACCGTTTATTCTCTATGGAGACTTCTGGCACGAAATTGTTGACGCTATAAAGCGGAACATGAACATAGATTATCAGGAAATGAATTCATTTGAGATTGTCGAAAGACGAGAGGATGTTTTGCCTACTATTCAAAAGTTTGAACACAAACTTCAAAAAATAGACCACAGCCATTGCAAGGTGTGTAGTGAGAAAGCATTCATGACTTAATAATGATACTAATCTACGAATGAGTACGAATGATACGAATAGCTACGAATAATATGGTTTTGTAAAGTTGGAAATAAACACAAAGGAAACACACTTTTTATCGGGCTAGAATATTTAATATTCTTTACTAAATTGGTAGAACTATTTTAATTCGCTAAATATGACAACACAGGAACTCGAGAGTAGAGCCAACGAAATAAGACAGGATATTGTCAAAATGCTTTTAGAAGCAGGAAGCGGGCATTCTGCAGGGCCTTTGGGGATGGCAGACGTGTTTACTGCTTTGTATTTTAACATTTTAAAGCATAATCCTGATGAGCCAATGTGGGAAGAACGTGACCGATTGGTGCTTTCCTGCGGACACATCACTCCAGTACTTTATGCGACACTTGCCCATGCCGGCTATTTTCCCATATCGGAATTGTTAACTCTCCGGAAGTTAGGCACAAGACTTCAAGGTCATCCTGAACGTACCAAACTCCCAGGAATTGAAACAACTTCAGGTCCCTTAGGCTCTGGTTTAGCACAAGCTTCGGGAATGGCCTACGGCTTAAGGATGGACGGCAAAACTAACAGAGTTTATGCAGTAACTTCAGACGGAGAGCATCAGGAAGGAAATCATTGGGAAGCGGTTCTTTTTGCCGGTAAATACAATTTGGCTAATTTAACAATGTTTATTGACCGTAATAACATTCAAATTGACGGCTATACAGAAGATGTGATGCCTCTCGAGCCTTTACGGGCAAAGTATGAAGCATTTAACTGGACGGTGTTGGAAATAGACGGTCACAATATCGAGGCAATTATAGATGCAGCAAACGAGGCACGCGCAATTCATGTCAATCCGGTTGCTGTAATTTGCCGGACAATTCCGGGGAAGGGAGTCGAATTTATGGAGAACTTGCCTGAGTGGCACGGAAAGCCACCTGACCTGGGGGACGCAATTGATGCATTGCAGAATTTGAGAAGTTTGGGAGGGAAGATACAATCGGAATACGAATAAATTATGTTAAACAAGAATCTTTTGTTATCAGAAAGAATTTTCACTTCAGAAGTGGACTTGGTACCTACCCGCCAGGGGTTTGGGGAAGGTTTGGTGGAAACGGGGAAGCGGAACGAACAGGTGATTGCCTTGTGTGCTGATCTGACTGAAAGCACGAAAATGGATTTATTTCGCAAGGAATTTCCCGAAAGGTTTATTGAGGTTGGGGTTGCGGAACAGGCATTAGTTACAGTTGCTGCAGGAATGGCAGCAGTTGGAAAAATCCCTTTTATAGCTTCATACGCCACTTTTTCTCCGGGGAGAAACTGGGAGCAGATTAGAACTACTGTTGCGCTTAACGAAATGCCAGTCAAAATTGTGGGTTCCCATTCCGGAGTTTCCGTTGGTCCGGACGGCGCAACACATCAAGCGCTAGAAGACATTGCTTTGATGCGGGTGTTGCCTAATGTGATTGTTGTTGTTCCTTGCGACGCAATAGAGGCGAAAAAAGCAACAATTGCAATCGCTGACAACGGCAAGCCTTCTTATATAAGGCTTGCTCGCGAAAAAACCGCTGTAATGACAACTGAAGAAACCCCATTTGAAATCGGTAAAGCTGAAATTTATTGGCAGTCTGCTAGTCCTCAGGCAGCTATAGTTGCCTGTGGACCACTATTGTCTGAAGCTTTGAAAGCTGCACATTTGTTGGAAGAGCAAGGAATAGAAGTGCTTGTAGTGAATAGTCACACCGTTAAACCACTTGATGAAGAAACAATTCTTTCAGTTGCCAGACGAACTGGTGCAGTAGTATCTGTCGAAGAGCATCAAGTAAGTGGCGGATTGGGGAGTACAGTTGCAGAATTATTAGTAAAACGGGAGCCTACGCCTATGGAATTTGTAGGGATGCAGGACTCATTTGGTGAATCAGGTAAACCTGAAGAATTGTGGGAGAAGTATGGACTTACGGCAGAACGCATCGAAGAGAAAGTAAGGAAAGTTATTACCCGGAAAAACACTTCAGAATAACAATACCAATAATACAACTTCTTTCATTTGCTAATTTGTTGCTCCATTGACAAGGTGTTTAAACTTCCGTAATAATAAGTAATGCATCTGTCCAGAATCATTTCAGTTTTTCTTGTTGTTTTTCTACTTTTTCCCCACGCCGCTTTCGCTGCCGACTTGACCCTTACTGCAATCGGTGGCT
This sequence comes from uncultured Gammaproteobacteria bacterium, assembly GCA_964458085.1. Lineage (GTDB taxonomy): Bacteria > Patescibacteriota > Microgenomatia > UBA8517 > UBA8517 > CAYWFF01. The sequence continues at coordinate 28,405 of CAYWFF010000001.1, read as the reverse complement.
TGGATACAAGTGGAGCTAAATATTCCCATTGGTGGTATACAAGTACAAATGTAGTTTTAACTGGAACAACAACTGCGTCAGAAGTAGTAACTATAGTTATAGATGATGTGTCGGCAACAACTTCCGCAGACACCGGAGGAAACTGGAGTTATGCTACGACCCTTACGGAAGGGGACCACAGCGTAGCTCTTTCATCTCCAACTGGCGGATTGTATAGTTTTACATTAACTACCGGAAGTGATGTGCCGGCAGACACTGGTATCGAAAACTCCACCGGAACAACCACCGCAACCGATCAGCTCCCTGATGCAGGATTTGGGCTCCCCACCGTAATGCTTACACTGTTAGGTTTAGGCGGACTTGTTTCACCATTTATACTTCGAAAACAGATTGTTTAGATCTTAAGGAAGATCATCCACCTCAGAATGTCTGGGAATATAGATTGCAAAGGCAATAGTTATAGTAAGAAAAATCGAAAAAACAGCGAACACCAAACCTCCCGGAATGAAAGAAAGTCTTGCGTTTTCAAACATTTGCTCTAAGTCTATAGCGTCAACCGGATATGCCCGGATTTTCGTTATCCAAACTAAAAATAAAAAGATAAAAAGCATAATATAATTATGTTACATCCGCCAGGCTATTGCTTCGGCTTTTGACATATGGACATGTGGTTTTTGTAAATCGTCAGAAACTGCATGCTGCCACTTTTCTACGTCAAGGTTTTTAATGTTTGTACCGGAAAAAATAGGTGCAAAGAGTTCTTTTTCCAGGGCACGAGTCCTCTCGCGAAGCATTGTGTAATATCTGTATCTTCTTGCTTCTAAATAGAGGAAAAACCAGATTAGCAAGTAGTTTACTAAAATTATTGTATGAGGAACACGTGGTTCTCCGAACGCAAAGGAAATAATTGCAGCGGTTGTGACAATGGCCCAATTGGTGGTAACATCGAGTCTGCTTCGCCAATTTGACTCACGGTATACTTCAGCCCGGTAATAGTGAAACAGAAAGCCATATTCCGATTCGGGGATGGTGGTCATAGGGTAGTGTAGTCAGAAATGTTATTCATTTCAAGCGAAGTTTAGGAAATGGTATTTTGAATTACGAGGTAAATAAGTATTGAAAACATAACAAAAAGGATAAACAGCGTCACTACAATTACTGGTAATTTGCTAACAGGTTTAATGTGACCGACCACGATACCGTCTGTGCGGGGAGCAACATTTTGTGTAGTTGAGAGTGTTTTAACTTTTTCTAACTTAGGCACCGCTTTCGGTAAAGTATTATCTTTTGCCTTAGCCTTTTTAGACACATTAGTTTTTTTGGTGGGTTGCGGTGGTTGTACGGGATTAGAAACTACCTTAGTAGACAAAGGTGCTTCTTTGGAAATTGCCGGACTTACTTTCTTTGTTTCAATAAAAACCGTTGCTTTGGGAAGCTTTTTGGGTTTAGGTTTTTTGTCAGCTCTTTTTTTCTTAGGTTTAAAATAATCGAATATTGACCGTTTCGCTTTGACTACTGTTATTATCTCTGGTTCTTTTGCCATACTTCATTATCAGTGGAGGAGATTGTAATTTCAACTGCCGCATGCTACTTTAAACTAACTGCTATGGACAAAGATAAATTGATTTCAGTTGCCAAACAATTAGTTGCCGAGGGTAGAGGAATTCTAGCTGCCGATGAGAGTTTTCCTTCCATCAAAAAGCGGTTTGACAAAATCGGAATTGAATCAACTGAAGAATCGAGAAGAAAATACAGAGATTTATTGCTTACAACTCCTGAAATGGAAAAATACATCAGCGGGGTAATTCTTTTTGATGAAACTATTAGACAAACGACAACTTATGGTAAACCTATTCCTCAGTATCTTCATGAGCGTGGAATTCTTCCCGGAATCAAAGTGGACAAAGGGACGGTCGATTTGGCATTTTTTCCAGATGAAAAGATAACTGAAGGAATAGACGGACTTCGCGAGAGACTATCAGAATATGTTTCCCTGGGCGCGGCTTTCACAAAATGGCGGGCAGTTATTACGGTAGGAGCAGGAATTCCGACATTAACTTGTATAAATTCAAACGTCGAATTACTGTCCCGTTTTGCTGCGTTGTCTCAAGAAGCAGTACTGGTGCCAATTGTCGAGCCTGAAATTCTAATGGATGGAGATCACGATATAGGCAGATGCGAAGAAGTGACTACTGCGGTTTTAAAAACCCTATTCGCATCTCTTGAAGATCATAAAGTAATCTATGAAGGCATGCTTTTGAAGGTAAATATGATTGTTTCAGGTAAAGAAAACCAAAGTAAAGCAACTTTAGAAGAAATTGCCGAGTTGACTCTCCACACCTTAACCCGTTCAGTTCCTGCGCAAGTTCCCGGGGTAGTCTTTTTGTCCGGAGGTTTAACACCAGAAGACTCCACTTTATACTTGAATGAAATTAATAAAAACAAAGCAGATACGCCTTGGCAAATAAGTTTTTCTTTCGGGCGCGCACTTCAGGAACCGGTTCTTTCAACCTGGCAAGGGAAAGAGGAAAATAGAGAAAATTCCCAACAAGCTTTCCTAAAACGGGTAAAACTAAATTCTCTGGCCAGAGAGGGGAAATATAACATTTCTTTAGAGAACGAGTAACTTCGTGGTAGTATAGAATATGACAACAGATCTGGAACTTTTATCCGTTGGGGATGCGACGATGGATGTATACATTACTCCTACTGAAAGTGAAGCTTTGTGTCAACTCAATGATAAAGATTGTCTAATTTGTTTTTCTTACGGCGACAAAATTCCTGTGCGCACTCTGGACTTTTCTGTTGGGGGAAATGCAGCAAATAACGCAGTTGGTGCAGCCCGTTTAGGTATCAAAACCGGAATTTTATCAAGTTTAGGAGGAGACACAACCGGAAGAAATATATACGATCAATTACGGGACGAAGGGGTTGATCTGGTTTACACCCGTATGCTTGACGGAGTAGAGTCCAATTATTCGACCGTAGTCGTTTATTCGGGGGAGCGGACAATTTTCACTTACCATGCCAAAAAAGAATATCAGTTTCCTGAGGACTTTCCTCTAGTTCCTTGGGTATATTTGACTTCCATGGCAGAAGGATTTGAAGATTTTTACCTAAAACTTTCCCGCTGGGCTAAGACGCATCCTGAAACTAAATTAGCTTTTAATCCCGGAAGTAGGCAGCTAAGGGCAGGAATTGAAACCATAAAACCGGTTTTGGAATCAACTTATTTAGTGTACGTAAACAGGCAAGAAGCTGAAAAAATAACAGGATTTGGTGACTCTCACGACAAGGACAGAGAGCTTTTAAGCGCTATGAGTCAGATGGGGCCCAAGGTGTCCGTAATTACAGACGGCAGCAATGGCTCATTTGTGTATGACGGTGAAAGGTTTTTACGGGCAGGAGCACTTCCTATTGATGCTTACGAGCGGACCGGAGCAGGGGATTCTTTTGGTTCGGGTATGATTGCGGCTCTAATAAAAGGCAAACCTTTGGAAGAAGCCTTGGTATGGGGTGCAGTTAACGCATCTTCGGTTATAGGCTACATGGGACCGCAAAAGGGACTTTTAACCGAGGAAAAAATGCCTGAATGGCTGGAGCGTGCCAAAAGCTGTGGCGTGGGAGTGAGTGAGTTGTAGTTCACCTTTGAATTCTCTCTAAGACACTGTAACCATCGAGTTTAATAACTTGAGTTATCTTCCTTTCTTTAAAAGTGGTATAAATATTTTCTCCAATCGTTGCCTCAGTGGAGTCGGAGTTGCAGAAATTGGCGGTTGAACAGTTGGTTGTTCCGTGACTGTTGCAGTTTGTGTACCAGTGCTGGCGGGTGGTGTTTGTGTAACTGTAAATTGTGGAGTTTCAGTTGCTGGAAGAGGTGTGGAGGTTAAGGTAGCTTCTTGATAAACTCTCGTATTCCCATGACTTGCCCAATCGTGAGTTTGGAATATTGAGTTTTTATCTGCCAGAGGAATATGGGTAAATTCTACTGCTTTAGTTTTGTGATGTTTAATATATGCTTCAAAAAACGACCGGGCATCCATATATATCCACTTTGGATTATCTGGATCACTACCGATAACTTTTATAAAAAGAAGACTTCGGTATTCAGGAATCATATCCCGCCCCTGTACGTTTACTAATAGGTTCGGATCAGACCAAGGGTTTTGTATATTAATTTTTCCATCCTCAACACTACCATTTAGAATTCTTTCAAAATGTCTATCACCATAATCACCTTCTGATCGATATATTTCAAATTGTTGACCATTTAAAGCAGTCCCAACATTCAAGTAATTTTCTTCTGCTATTAAGGGAGGAATTCCGTATATTTCTGGTTTAGTATAAGTAAGATCATGCATCTTGCCTTCTCTAATACGGTTCAATTGCACATACATTGCATATCTGCTTATCTTCATTTGCGATGCCTCACTCATTATAGTGGAACCGTCAGGATCGGGGGTTGTGCCCGGGGGGCCAATCCGTTGATTAACAAAATATTTTCTCCACTCGGTTGGTACACCTCTGAATGGATCAACATTTGCCGAGGTGTTTTTCTCAGCTTGGTTTTTTTGTAATTCAATTTTTTGAATAAGATGAACTTCTATTTCTTCTACATTTACACCAACAATTTCAGCTATTCGCTTGTCGCCATTTGGGTACTTCTTATCTTGTATAAAACGTAATAAATTTTGTGTTCCTGTTAAATTGTAATCATAGTCTATTAAATAATCGTCAGGTAGATCTTCTGTTAAATGACAACCCTCATGAAGTCTGGAGCCATCTGCTTGTAAAGCATCAATCCAATAGTCACTTGATCTTGGTTCGGACAGTTCACCGACACGTCCCCGCCAGCCATCTACGTATAAATACGGTCCTGGGTTGTTTGGATCTATAAATCCTAAATGGTGAGATTCGGGTGGTTCCGGAAAAATATCATCTCTAACTACAATTAATACGTTTCGAAATTCTACACCCTCAAACTGTTCATCTAATGTTACATTTTCAAGTAGTTTTTTACCCTCATCATAAATGCTGTTTTTTGCTTCATGTACATCACCGTAATAAGCTTGAATTGTTCTCGGATCATCTGGTCCGAGTGTGAAATTTTTATAAGTAGTTTCTGAGACTATATCCATTGTGATGCGTTTTCTAGGATCTAGTTCTGCTTTAAGTCCATTAAAATAATCTATTACTTGCCTGCACTGTATATAATCTAAAGGTTCGAGTTTGGTTTCATTGTTTTCCGTTCTTACACCGTATGTAACTACAGTATCGATTTCCGTATTAGGAGGTAAAGTTACCTGAGGTTCAAGTCCAGCGGCTTCAGCGGCGAATGTATTTGCATCTATTCCTGTAGTTCTTCTCAACACATCAGCACCTAATGCAGCTGCAGTTGTTGCAGCTACTTTTAAAAAATCTCTTCTACTTACATTATTTTTCCCGGGTGCTGATTCAGTCATTGTTAAGTATATTTTACCTTACTTAATTTTTTTCTCCAAACATCTTGCAGTAAGTCTCAATAATTTGTAGACTGGAGTTAATGAAAATTGTTGTAACCCGCAAAATTCCCGGAACCTCCCTTGAAAAGCTATACAATTCAGGGCACGAAATAATGGTTTCCGAATTTGACAGACCACTAACTGCGGAAGAACTTCTGGAAAAAGCGCAGGGAGCAGATGCTTTATTGTCTTTACTAACCGATAAAATTGACGGAGAAGTATTGGATGCTATTGGACCGCAATTGAAAGTTGTATCAAACTACGCGGTTGGCTTTGACAATATTAAAGTAGAAGATGCAACAGAGAGGGGAATTGTAATTTCAAACACTCCGTCAGATGAGGTTAACGAAGCGGTGGCTGAGCACGCTTGGGCTTTGATTTTAGGTTTAGCCCGAAGGATTGTGGAAGCAGATGAAGCAACCAAAAGGGGAAGTTACTCAGGTTGGGAACCCTCTATATTTATCGGTTCAAGTCTAATCGGAAAAACATTGGGAATCGTCGGTATGGGGCGGATAGGTGCGATGGTTGCCAGGCGCTCAAAGGGTTTTAATATGCGGGTTTTGTATTACAAACGAAGCCGTGATGAGCAAGCAGAGCAGGAACTTGGAGTCGAATATGCTGATATGGATAGACTTTTGGCGGAGAGTGATTTTGTGACACTCCACGTGCCTTTGACTGACGAGACACGACACATGATGAATATTGACGCATTTAACAAAATGAAACCGGGAAGCTTTCTTTTAAATACCGCTCGCGGTCCAATCGTTGATGAACATGATTTGGTAAATGCGCTTCGGTCGGGAAAACTTGCCGGTGCCGGGCTTGATGTTTTTGACAATGAGCCCAATATAAATCCCGAACTTGTCGGTATGGAAAACGTGATACTGACTCCACATATTGCTTCCGCCACATGGGAAGCTAGGGAAAAAATGGGACACCAAGCGGTGGATGCGGTGCTAAATACCCTCAACGGCCAGCGACCGGACACCATTGTTAACCCGGATGTGTGGGAGAAAAGAAGGCAGTAAAATTTCTTAACTAAAAATTTTTCCCTTTACAAATTTCAGAAATTCTGTTTCGTTTTTATCAAACTTAACACCATATTTTAAAAGATAAAATCCGCTGGCACCTTCTCGTATCTTTACTTCCTGAAGATATAATCCTCGCTCTTCTGTTAGCAACTGATTGAGCTTTTGAGTTTTTATAAACTTAACCACTTGATAGGGTTTAATTTTTATATCTTTAAAAGATTTTCCGAGGAAGGTAACGGTTTGGTCTTTTGGGTGATATCCGCTTTCATAAACTGAATTAGCCAAATAGCTCAAAAGATCTGCCACGCTGGTTTCAGATGTTAATTCAAAATATAAGCCGTAATCTTTCATTATTTCCATAACTACTTTAGAATATTCTTCCTGTGTTAGCGCGTCCGCTTTTTCAATGAGTGTTTTTGCCAGCTCATTTGTTTTTTTATACTCAAGCATTTCAGCTCTCTCAAAAAGTCCTGTTTTCAAAAGAGTATTTAAATGATACTTTTCTTCATTTCCCAAAAACATATAATTATTGTAGTTATTGACGGATAGGATAGCAAATATAACAATTAGAAACATGGCACAAGATACTGAAATTACTGGTGGACAAGAAAGTTCTAAAGAAATTGTACATTTGACTCCGGGAGAAATTATGAAAGGTACTCAAAATGCGATCGCTGAAGTTACAGATCGGTTTAATAATCGATATTTAGATGAACTGCAAAGTTTAATAGATATAGCTCGGACTGACAAAAGTGGATTACAGCAATTGTTGAAGCGTCTGGAAGATGCAGTCTATGAAAATAACAATCCTTTAAAAGACAGTGAAACAGTGTGGAATTGGCTAAGTTCAGACAATCCAGAGCAGTATGAAGAAGAGGCTTCTGAAATTTTTGGAAAGTCTGGTGCTACTCCGGAAGCTATTGAGTTTCTGAAACGTGTCCGGGGCGAACCTTTGAAAAAAGCTTTTACCGAGACAATGATTCCGGATGAGGAGGAAGTACTAAGAGAAATTGCTACACTTACTCCGACTGAAGCTTTTCAGACTTTGATGGAAGAGGTAAATGAGGAAGCTGACAGCGCTTATTTTGTTTATGGTATGGAAGCTGAGCAATTTGAAGATCTGCCAGACGATACACATAACGAAGTTATACCTCCGCCTAAGGATTGGGTTAGTGCTTACAGAAGACTACAAAATGAAGAGTTAAGAAGAAGAAAGGAAGAGTTGGAACCGGTACTTGATGAAGCTAAGTCAATACATGAATTGACGGCACTAGCAGAACAAGCGGTAAATAGGAATTTCCAGAACATAACTCCAGATGAATTACATACTTTAAATGCCGTGGTGAATGAGGCAGCAAGATTAGACAAATTAAATCAAATTATGGCTGGAAAGTATGTTGCCGAGACATCGCAAAATATAGAAACTAAGAATAAAACCGCTGATTTTGTAGATGAGGAAACTCAAAGACTGTTTCGTAATCCAGATGCCTATAAAAAAGCTCGAGAACATTATCTTCACATCCGTAAGGCGGAAAAAATAGTTGAAAATTTAAAACCAAACCACCTGGTTACTTCTGGAGAATAAGTTTAAGTTTTAACAAAACACAATACTTTAGATTTAATAGCTTTATGATTACACAACCAAACTTAGAATTAGAAAAACTGGAAACTGAAATTGCCGGGCTTCTCATCGAAAAACTAGAAAATCAGGAAATGGGCCTGGCTAGAGCTTCGCAAATTGCAAAGTTTGTTTTGCAAGCCCTTCCGCAGAGTACTCCTGAAGATAAACTTCAGGAAATTGTCCTAATGCTTGATGATGAATTTTATGAGCTGGCGGCAATTGTAAATAAACATATAGCCGAATATGAAAATGTGGAGAAACCAGTAGTGATGACAGAGGTAGACGGTTTAGTAAAACAGCAGAAGTTTGAAGAAGCCCACCAAAAAATGCAGGAGTATTTAGAAAAAGTAGTTAATAAGAAAGTAGCCACACCATGACAGATGATCTAGACCAAGTGGAAACTCCAGTAACTGAGATAAAAGGAGAACGAATTCAGAAACCTGAACTGCCAGCTGAAAAACAGCCTAACAGTTTGAGTCGCTTAACCGCACGAGGGAAAAAGTGGCTGGATGACTTGGCTGGGCGATTTAGAAAAGAAGAAGAGCCTCCTAATGACATACTTACCCAAATGTCTAAGCTTACTCCGGAGGATATCATGGCCATGCAGCAGCCGGTGGCGGAACCAAAAGAACCATTCGTCCCGCAAGAGGGAACAGATGACTTAAATAAGTGGGACAACTTTAGTGAGGAAAAAACTACAGGTAAAGAACAGCAGATGGAAGAATATCGGCCGCTTAGAGCTGGGGAGACATTTGAAGGTGGTATGCCAACCTTAAATCTACCTACAGAACAAACAGCCTTTTATTCACAGGTAAGGGAAATGTATGGGGATAGGCTTGCGGGTGGAAAATGGTCAAATGTCTATAGCGCAGGGGAGGATTCAGTCGCAAAAGTGTTTAACGAACCAAATTCTGCATTTTCTTACTTTGAAGTTGAATTTATGCGCAAGATGAATGGTGCTGGAGGCCTTCCTGTATTTGAAGGCGCAATTGTTAATGGTTATAAGATGGAAAAAATAAAAGGCAGAAAAGTTAGTGAGATAATCCAGGAAAAAATGGATAAGATCGAAAAGCAAATTCGAGAAATGCGTCAAAATCCCACACATCATGGCATAAAAAGTTCGGACACCTTATCAGGAATTAATGAAGAAAAAGTTGCTGTAATACAAGAAGATCTTGAACATCGAGCTATGGTTGGGATGCTTACAAAAGATCAGGGGCAGCAGCTACTAGACAAGGTTGCCGAGTACCACGTAAGAGGGCAAAGAGTTCACGGAGATCTGGTGACTGCTAAAGGATGGGAAAATATCATGATTACTGAATCAGGCGAAGTTAGAATTGTCGATACAGAGTGGGAAAAAATTGGTGATCAGACTCCTCAGCAGGAATTAGAATCTTTATATAAGGCTTTAGCTTTTAAATTCGGAATCAAAGGACTGACACTTCCTCAAACCATATCTGATCAAGAGGCAGAGATTGGTCTGCAAAACTTTAAAGACAGTGTGTCCGAACTTTTTGAAAAAGATGAAATTGGAAAAATATCAGGAATAAGTACAAGTACAATTGAGGCAAAACAAAGCGTAGACGGAAAAATATTAATTCGCCCGAAGAAAAGTTAAGTATTTACAAATTTTGAGGGTAATCTGCTGAACCCCATTTATTTTAAAGTCTCTTCCTTCCTGTTTTTTTCGAAGTAGCTAAATGTAAAGGGGTTTTGAGGGAAAATGTTAAAAAGTAATTTATATTATCCGGTTATCCGGATGGGTAATGTCGGTTGAGGCCAAAGCTATTTCTTTTGGTATGATTGTCTCTGGTAAATAAGCCTCTATCTTTTCAAGCATTTTCTCCAGATATTTTTCCGGATAGCATAATTCTTCAGCTGTGGGTGGATTTTGTATAATTACAGGCCAAGCGGATATTTTATCTTTCAATACATGCGCAATGAAATTTGTCCCGACAATGTGGGTAATGGTATAAAGTTTTGCTGTACCATCATGGCGGTCAATACCGCCACCGATGTATAAATTTTCAGCATCGTTTCCAGCCAATTCTTTTTTTACAGTTTCTTCAAAATTCGGTGACAGTATACTTATTTCTTTTAGGACACGTTTACGGAACTCTCCAGGAGCAGTTTGTAAAGCAATGTTTTCAGCCAGCCCTTCTTCAATTATCATGCCAAGTTTTGTAGTTGGAATTCCTGAATCAATTAATGCGATATGAGCTAGCTCGTGGGTTAATGGATAATCTGGGTTACCGGCTTCTGTCGAGAATGGAGGAATGTGGACTATCGAACTTACTTTTCCGGTAACTATGCTTTTGGTTGCTACAGGTAAAGCATCGTACTGGTCAGACTGAATTAGAGCTATTTGGTCCACCTTGCTTCTTATTCCAAGGGTCTGTTGGACTGCTTTGAAAGATTTGGAAAGTTTTGTTTGTGTTGTCTCTGGTGTTGCAGAAAAATCGGAATTGTTTTCCACAGTAATATTATAACAGCATTGTGTGTAGTCGGATATTTTTTTTGACGTAATTCTAATGAATACTTTTAAACCTTAAGGGTTCAGCTTCGGATTGAAAAAATAAATCTGTTACAATGAGCCATGGGATTTTTCAAAAAAAAGAAAACCAAAGAACCTGAAGAACTTGAAGAAGAATTGGAAGATGTTCTTCCCAAAAAAAAGCTTCCCAAATCCAAAGAATTTAAAGACTTAAAATCAGAAAACAAACGTGCTCGCAAAGAACTGAAAAAACCTTGGGGTATAAAAGAGCGGGGAATCATTTTTGGTTTACTTTTATTAACAGCAAGCGTCTCTTCTGTCTTATCCCTCTCTTCCCGCGGTTGGAAAGTTCCAAAACTACCGAGGCTTAACTTATCATCTTTACCTTTTTTAGGTGAAGAAAAATATATTATTGAAGGTGATTCTCCTGGTCAGGCCGGTCATGAAACGTTGCAAAAAATAAGGGAGGTGACTAATAATTATTCGGGGATATATGGAGTGTATGTGGTAGACCTCACTGACGGAAATGATTATGGACTGTATGAAACTGAAGAATTTGAGGCAGCATCTTTAATTAAACTTCCTCTCATGGCAACGGTTTACAGGGAAGTTGAAAAAGGGACATTGAGTTTAAATGAAATATATCGACTGGAAGCACAGGACAAACGGGGAGGTGCGGGTTCAATAAGCACGAGGCCAAACGGTACGAAATTTACTTATCGCGAACTTTTAGAATTAATGGGTAAAGAATCAGACAATACTGCATATGCTGCATTAAAACGGATTGTGGGAGAAAAGGTTATTGACGAAACGCTTTCCAGAATTGGAATGTATGAAACGTCCCTTTCCGATAATGCAACTACACCAAATGACATTGGCCAATTTTTCCGGATTTTGTATAAAGGCGAAATATTAACTTTAGAACATAGAGATGAATTGTTGGGATTTTTAACAGATACCAATTTTGAAAACTGGCTGCCTAAAGGAATTCCGGATTCAATTACCATTGCTCATAAATTCGGTCGCGAAGTCCGTGTGGTGAACGACGCAGGAATCGTTTTCAGTAGCAAACCTTATGCAGTGGTTGTTATGAGTAAAGGAATTGTAGAAAAAGAAGCGGATGAAGTACTTCCCAAGCTATCAGAAATTGTATTTGAAGCCCAAAGTAAAAGTACAAATTAAATCATCTTTCCCGGGCGATTCTGTCTCCGCTCTCTTTACGTTTAAAATATTCCGGTGAACAATGGTTTTGTGGTTTATTATTGTCCAAAAACCATTCAGTTTTGGTGGGACATCCCTCACATGGAAGAGTTCCCGTAATACTGCAAATTGAAATATGGACAACACCCGGTGGAGCTGTCCACTCCCTGGCAGTTTTGTCTGATAGTAATGTTGTCATAATCCGGTTAAAAATAGGTGTTGCACCCGTAACGCCTGAAGCAACACGTGCCATGGGTGTGTTGTCGTTGTTGCCAACCCAAACCGCAACCAAATAATCCTGGTTAAAACCGACCGTCAAATTATCCCTCAAATCATTGCTGGTTCCGGTTTTAACCGCCACTTCAGGATGATTGGGAATTACCAGAAGCGAATTTGATCCGAACGCAGGTGTCCGTGCTGAATTATCTTTTAATATATCAATGAGCAAATAGGCAACTGCGGGTTCCAGTACTTGTTCGCCTCCGCACTCGGTGGCGGGTTCAGTTCGTACCGCAGATGCTGAGGCAATGGTTTCGGAAGCATTGGCTTCAGCAATTAACGGAGATTTTTCGATACAGCGATTGTCTATTAAGGTTTTGCCTTTATAATTTACAGCAGATATTACAGATGTCAGTTCAGGGCGTTTGCCGTAATTGGCAACTGTTGCGTAAACTCGGGCCAGATCAATTAGTTTAACTTCGCCTCCGCCTAAAGTTAAAGATAGGCCGTAACGGGAAGGATCGTTCCAGGTTGTTATCCCCATTTTTTGTCCAAGCTGAAGCATTTGGGAAACTCCGTAAGATTCTAGGATTTTAACTGCCGGAATGTTTCGTGATTCAGCAAGTGCGCTTCTTAGAGTTATATTTCCCCGAAAGCCGCCGTCATAGTTTTTCGGTACATAAGCCGGCTGTCCTTCTACGGAAAAAGATGTAGGTATGTCTGCGATAACAGAAGATGGCGTAAAACCATGAGATAGAGCATAAGCGTAATTAACTATTTTAATAGAGGATCCTGGCTGACGCAGAGCTGTTGTGACATTTACGTTTCCGTCCTGTTCGGTTGCAAAATAATCTTTCGAACCTACCATTGCCAGGATCTCACCGTTTTTCGGATTCATAATGATTGCTCCGGCGTTTGTGGCGTGAAGCTTTTCGAGTTTTGCAGCTTCTTCCGCTACTATTTTTTCAGCCATAGTCTGAATTTCATAGTCTAGTGTTGAAACAATCTGGAGGCCTCCTTTAGCAACTACTTCTTTACCGTATTTTTTTTCCAACTTTTCTCTAACATACATCACAAAATGCGGTGCTTTTATGTCAACAACATTTTTCGCATAGACTAGTTTTTCCGCCTCTGCTTCACCCTTCTCTTTTTTGGATATATAACCGTTTATTTCCATTAGCCGTAAAACCTCTTTTTGCCGGGCTGCAGCTGTTTCCGGGTGGACACCAAAAGGTGAATAGTTAGTAGGGCTTCTGGGAATTCCTGCTAAGAGAGCGGCTTCAGCGATGGTTAATTCTCCGACATCTTTATCAAAATACATTCTTGATGCCTCCTGAATACCGTAAGCAGTGCCTCCGTAGGAAACTTCAGATAAATACATTTCTAATATTTCGTCTTTTGAATAATTCAACTCGACCTGTACCGCCAAAATAAGCTCTCTGATTTTTCGGGTAAAAGTTTTTTCAGAGGAAAGAAGGGTATTTTTTACTAACTGCTGGGTTATAGTTGATCCGCCTGTTAGTTCTCCGCGCTCAATATTGCGTTTAGCAGAGCGTAGGATGCCTCTGATAGAAAATCCCGGATGAGAGTAGAACTCCGAATCTTCTATTGCAAGAGTTGAAGTGATGACGTGCCTGGGAATTTCGGAAAGTTTTACCGGAGTTCTGTTTTCATCAGCATAGACTTTGTAAAGAAGTAGTCCGTTTCTGTCAAATATTTTAGTAGTTACGTCAATTTTTCTAGTTGATAGTTCGTTGGGGGACGGTAAATCAATAGTCAGGTAAACCCAAGACAGATATAGTGCTAAGGAAATCGAAGTCACAACCAATAAAAACGATGCAATTAGAAGAATTGATCTTCTGAAGTTAATTCGGGGAAACCTGGGAATACGGGTAAAAAGTAATTTCCATTTTAGCCAAAAAATTGAAAGAACGAAAAAAGGATTAAGTATTTTTCCGGTTTTTACTATATTTTTCCTGACCTGTTGTTTAACTGTGGTACTTTTTTCTATGCCTTTTTTGCTCCAAAAGTTAAACGTATTCTTTACTCTTTTGGTGTGGGCAGGAATTATGTGGAAAATATTACCGAAATTTTGTGAAACCGACCCTTTTTTGCGGGAAATGTGTGGCAGTAATGTGGTATGGAATTCCTTAACTTTTAATTTGCTGATTTTACTAATCCGAAAAAATACAGGATTTATAGCTGAATAGAAGTCATGCCAGACTTTGATAAGATTACGAAACGTATTTCTAAAAACGGTGTTTTTAGGGGATGATTTTAAAGATATTGAAACTGAAGATAAACTTTTGGCAAAATATTTATGATATTTGTAATTTTTTCGATTAAGCAAATATATCTGCGTTCTGAGAATGCGGCTAAAGACTTCAAAAGGAGTTTCCATTTTTTCCAACACTTCTGATACTGCAGGTTTTTTAACATCTTTTAATGTTTTTTCGAGCCCTGATTTTTTAAAAAGCTCCTGCCAAGAGCCAAGTTTGGAAATAGATTTATTTATATGGCGTATCATGCTAGTAAGATATAGTCCTGTAATAATAAATCCGTTAGAGATTAGTTTAAGGAAGATAAAAGTGACATGATAAAGTGGGCTACCAATAAAAACCAGGAGTCTTTTTATTAGATAAAGACTTGTCTCGACAGGTGAGGGGGCATATTTTTCATCTGATAAATTATTCCGGGCTGGAGCCACTTTGACTATTATATCAGCCTTGACGGAAATAGTGAAGAATTAGTTTTCTAAAGGGTAACGAATAGTTGCCGACTGAGAAGATGACGGTATTCCGCAGTCGACACAGAGAAAAGTTCCCAGGGGATCATACATGACGCTATTTTGACGTACTTCGATATTTTCTGGTGGTGTTTGTTCGTTAATAAAACCACCTGTAGTTTTATCAAAGTGGACATCCTGTATACCACCTTTAAATTCGGTGGGCAGGTAGTCTGCCAGGAAATATTCAAAGCGTGTACCGCAGCTTTCACCTTCCCGAGGAATGATTCCAGTTGATGCGCACACCTCTCGTCCCACCACGTCTTTCGGCTGTCTCGGCCATCCATGTTCTTTATCTTCTTCACTATATATTCCGGTTTCGACTCTATCCAGAGTTTTTTGCATAATTGTGTTCCAAATCGGAGAGGCTCCTGACACGCCCGAAACTGCTCCTGACATAGAACTATTGTCATTATTGCCTACCCACACGGTAACTACGGCGTGGCGGGTGAAACCTATTGTCCAGTTGTCCCTTCTGTCGTTTGTAGTTCCTGTTTTGACAGATACTTCAGGATGCCCCTTAACATTAAGAAGTGAATTTGACCCAAATGCAGCAATTCGGGCATTGTTGTCATGGAGAATATGAGAAATTAAGAATGCGGTTCCCTGCGAAAGAACTCGCTCGCCTTCTAATTCGTCAAGTTTTGTTTCTTCCAGGACTTTACCGCGCCAGTCGGTTACCTTTAGAATGTGAATAAGCGGTTGTCTAACGCCGCCGTTGGCAAATGTCCCGAAAGCTTGTGTCATGTCATACGGCATAACTTCACCGCCTCCGAGAGTGAGCGACAAACCGTAGCGTGAAGGATCGGTAAAAGTGGATATACCCAGTTTAGTTGCAAAATCCATAAAGTTTTCAATACCGTTTAAAGCAAGTGTTCGAACAGCAGGAATATTGTACGAATTACCTAAAGCAAAACGGGCTGCTACGCCACCATGAAAGCCACCATCATAATTTTTAGGGCAATAGGGAGATGCCCCAAAGACTATAAAGCAGGTGGGGACATCAGCGAAGATGGTTGCCGGAGTTATCTTTTTTTCTTCGATTGCAAGTGCATAGTTCAATGGCTTTATAGATGATCCGGGTTGGCGATGGGCAAAAATGATGTTTACCTGGCCGTCTTCATCCGTTGCAAAATAATCTTTTGAGCCAACCATTGCCAATATTTCTCCGGTTTGCGGACGGGTAACCAAAGCTGCACCGTTACCCACATTGAAATCAATTAGTTCAGCCACTTCAGATGCTACAGCGTCTTGTGCAAAATTTTGAAGTGATAAATCAAGTGTTGTTGTTACTCTTAAACCGCCCCGCTCGACAGTCGCTTCACCGTATTTTTCTGCTAATTGTTCTTTTACCCAGAGTGCAAAGTGGGGGGCTTTCAAATTATCAATTTTGGCAAACTTCAATTCTTCTTCAATTGCATTATCTGCTTCTTCTTGGGAAATGTAGCCGTCTTCGACCATTCTTCTTAAAACAATAGATTGCCTGTCTTTTGCAAGTTCCGGACGAGAGCCGAAAGGAGAATAGCGGGACGGTGAAGCTAAGAGTCCTGCCAGTAAACTTGCTTCAGCAAGTGAAAGATCTTTGGCTGATTTGGCAAAGTAAAGTTCGCTTGCTGCACCGATTCCATACGCAGTTCCGCCGTAAGGCATTTGATTTAGATAAAGATCCATGATTTTTTGCTTGGAATAAATTGTTTCCACAAAAAGAGTAAGTGCAAGTTCGCGAACTTTACGCCTTAAGGTTCTCTCAGGAGTAAGTAAGGCGTTTTTTACTAATTGTTGGGTTAATGTCGAACCGCCCTGAAGTTTTTGTTTGAAGGCTATGTTGTATGCAGCCCTGGCGATACCGGTGAAAGAGACACCGTAATGGCGGTAAAAATCCTTGTCTTCAATTGCAATTGTAGCCTGCTCTATATAGGGAGGCATTTCTTCAAGTTTCACCGGCGTGCTTCTCTTATCAGCATATATTTCATAAAGAAGTTCTCCGTTGCGGTCAAACAGTTTCGTTGAAACCGGAATTTGCTGGGATGATAGTTGTGTCGGAAGAGGTACACCCCAGAATAACCAGAGGAAACTGCCTAAAACTACGCTTAAAAATATTACCCGTTTAATGTTATATATCTTTCGTGCTTTTGGAGACAACATCTGATTGTCCTTTTTTTTCTTTTTCCGCCGGAAGAAAGTGAAAATTCCTTTTCGTCTTTGAGCCGTAACTTTTTTTACCTGCTTTTTAGTGGTTCGTTTTTTAACTTCAGTCGAAACAGAGTTTAACCCTTTATTTCTTGTTTTCTTCATCGCCTACAAATTATATGAGAGATTTATCTTTTTTGCATCTTAGGTTTATTGCCAAAAAGGCAGTTGGAATACAAATGGTCATGTTATAGTAATGTATGCGAAGCAGGAAAAGCATTATTTTTATCATAACAATTTTTGTTTTCGTTTTACTCGGCATATTGGTATATAAACTTATTTTCACTTCAGACAGTATGCCAACGGAGAGTTTACCTTCTTCCCAGAGTGACGCGCCAGTCACGCAAGACAATGAAAAAAGGATACCTCTCCAATTTCCCAAAGATCTGCCGATATATCCAGGAGCAACAATAGTAAGTTCATGGAGCAGCGAAGCGAAAGGGTCAATAGGTATGTCGGTCGTTTTGGAAAGCCCTGACGAATTGTCAAAAGTATCATCCTATTACTCTCAGGTACTGCCGGAAGCAGGGTGGGAAATGGAAATATCAGACTCCTCCGAAACATATATAGCTTCAATTAAAAAAACAGTTTCTGATGAATCGCTCAAAGCGTTGTGGTGCATCGACAGATCTCTTTCCTGTCACTATACAGGTTTTATCGGTCTGACTCCGAAATCAGAAACTACTGCAATTTCAATTACAATTGGGCTACAATAACACTATGTACGATATACAGGATTTGGAAAAAAGACAGTGGTGGACCTATATTGCGCACGATCTTCAGGAACTCTTAAAAGAATCCTTAATTCTTTGTGACAGGGTAGAAAGGTGGGATGAAGAATTTCATGACTATTCTTTTATTGTTTTTCCTGCAGCAAAAGCTTATGAAGGATTTTTGAAAAAGTTCTTTTTGGATATGGGGTTTATCACTAAAGGCGAATATGACGGTAAACGTTTCAGAATCGGCCGGGCACTCAATCCTTCTCTTGAAAAGGATCCTAATGAAGAGAGTGTATATGAAAAAATTGAACGTTACTGTGGAGGGCAGGCATTGGCAAAAGAACTGTGGGAAACATGGAAAATGTCCCGCAATCTTCTTTTTCATTGGTTTCCGAATGAAGCAAATGCAGTTTCTTTAATGGAAGCTCAGACTAGGGTTAAAGATGTTGTCCATGCAATAGATTTTGCTTATAAAGAGTGTACAATTAATATGCAGCCTGATTGAGTAAAATGCCCAAAAAAGAAACCGCCATAAAACACGCCACTTTGCTCGCGGCTTATATACTGGTATTTTGGGGCTTTTACAGGTTGTTGTTTAAATTACCGGTCGAAATCGAAGAACTTGTTGTTAAACCTATTTTATGGCTGACTCCGGTCATTTATTTTCTAAAAAAAGAACATTCCTCTCTGGAAACCATTGGGATAACTTCAAAAAACTTATTCCCTGCTATATATTTGTCAATCGGATTAGGGCTTATATTTGCAATTGAGGGAGTTTTTGTCAATTATATAAAGTATCAAGAATTTGATTTTGGGGCAAATGTAGGAGATAAGCTCTTTTTTGTTTCAATAGGGCTGTCTCTTGCAACAGCCATTTCAGAGGAAATTGTTTTTCGCGGTTTTATTTTTAACAGGGTTTGGCATGCCCTCTCGAATGAATGGGTAGCAAATCTTGCCACCAGCGTTGTTTGGGGGTTGATTCATATTCCTATTACTCTTTTTTGGTTTGATATCGATACCAACACTTCAATTATATTTCTAATATTGACGACAATTTTCGGTATAGGGTCTGCTTTTGTATTTGCCAGAACTAAAAATGTTACGGCATCCATCCTACTTCATATTTTTTGGGAATGGCCGATAATGCTTTTTCGCTGACCGGACCTTCCTTGACATTTTTAATATCCAAATCTACCATAAGTGTACCTAATGCTCCGTAAATTATTGCTTGTACTTACTCTAGTGTCTTTAGCTTTTGTTATACTTTTTATATCAGTCTTCAGATCGGCGGCTGTCCAATATGACTTTCCGCTTCAGGAAACGCTGATAATCAGTAAAAACGAAAATCCGGTTGAGTATGGATTTCCCAATCCGGGGAAAGTTCTTCCTGATTCTCCTTGGTGGTCCATAAAAGTAATACGCGATCAATTGTGGCTTGCTTCAACTTCAAATCCGGAAAGGGAAGCAGAACTGCTTTTACTTTTTGCAGATAAGCGATTGGTGTCAAGTATAAAGCTTTTAGAAAAAGGTAAAACTGAACTCGCAATTTCTACCCTGTCAAAAGCTGAAAAATATCTGGAACGGGCATTTTTGAAAGAAGAAGAAAACAGAAAAGCCGGTAGGGAAGTGAAAGAGTTTCTTACAACGCTTGCAACTGCATCGCTCAAGCATGCGGAAATAATTGATGCTATGAGTGAAAGTGTTACCGGAGATTTACAGGCAGCTCTTGTGAGCTCGGCTAGCTATCCCAAAGTTATTTATCAAGGAGTTCGTGTAGCAATGGCTGAAGAAGGAATGGAACCACCGGAAAACCCTTATAACTGGTAATTAACTTTACTTTTGTTAAAATAATTACCTCATAGATTTACCCCCAATTTATCGCATTATAACCGCTTTAACCTGAATTGTTTTTTCGCGGAAAAAGAAGTTTAATTTATTGCTTTTTTTAGGCTGACGTTGTGCTTGTAGTGATATGTTTTGACGTATATCTTAGTAGTTGACTTTACACATCTAGTGTTTAATCATTGTTTCTGTCGCTACCAATAGTGACTTTTGTTTACACCTGTGAAAGAGGTTTTTGATAAATTTACTTATGGTACAGGTGTTTTAACATTTAATATTAATTACTTATAAAAAATTTATGAAATGTCCGTTTTGTGCAACTGCCAATACGCAAGTATTGGAATCTCGCTCAGGGGACGAAGGTCATAGCATACGAAGAAGACGAGAATGTATTAAGTGCAAAAAGCGTTTTACTACTTATGAAACGGTTAAAGGCAACGGTATATGGGTAATTAAAAAAGATGGCAGACGGGAACTTTTTGACAGAGAAAAAGTGAAACGCGGGATTTTGAGAGCGGTTGAAAAACGGCCGCTTCCTCTCGATTTTATTAATTCTGTGATTGATTCTGTCGAGCGGGAGATGCTTAGAAAAGAGAAAGAAGAAGTATCCTCAAAAGCGATCGGTCGTGCTGTTTTAAAAAGATTAAAGAAAGTGGACAGAGTGGCTTGGCTTAGATTTGCCAGTGTGTACTTGGAATTTGAAGACCTTGAAGATTTTGCCAAAGCAATAAAAGATTAAAATATGCAACTACAAAGTTCTGCAAAAAAAACAAAAAGAAAAGCATATTCAGGCTCCAACCGGTATTATTTTGAACTCGACAATGGAACCGAGCTTTCCGGTATAAGACAGAAACTGTTCCTTGACCGCTATTCCTTGAAAGACGAAGTCGGCAGCCCGCTTGAAAAATATCCAGAGCAAATGTGGAAAAGAGTCGCCAAAGCTCTTGCTCAAGTAGAAAAAACGCCAAAGTTGAAAAAAGAATGGGAAGCAAAGTTCTTTGATGCAATGACTGATTTTAGATTCTGTCCCGCAGGCCGATTTTTGACAACCGCAGGAACAGGTACTGACACGACTATGATTAACTGTTTTGTAATACCTAGTCCCGAAGATACCAGAAAAGGCATAATTAAAACACTTGAACAAATGACTGAGATAAGTGCTCGGGGCGGAGGAGTTGGTTTTAATCTCTCAAGCCTGCGGCCGCGTGGATCTTATTTAAAGTCAGTTAATGGTACAAGTTCGGGAGCAGTTAGCTGGGCAAATATTTATTCTGTGGCTGCTCATGACATTATTCAACAGGGAGGGACCAGAAGAGGAGCTCTTATGATTATGTTGTGGGATTGGCATCCTGATTTGGAGGAATTTATTACTGTCAAAAAAGAACAGGGGAAAATTTTAGGAGCAAATTTAAGCGTTTGTGTCTCAGATTCTTTTATGAAGGCTGTAAAAAGTGATGCCAATTGGGATCTTAAATTCCCGGATACCGACTCACCTCACTACCGGACAGACTGGCAGGGAGATATGTCCGACTGGGAATCTAAAGGCCACCCTGTAAGGGTGTATAAAACAGAAAAAGCCCGCTATCTATGGGACAAAATTTGTAACTCTGCTTGGGCTTCGGCTGAACCGGGAGTAGTCTTCATGGATAGATACAACGAAATGAACAACACCTGGTACTTTGAAAAAAACATTGCTACAAACCCTTGCGGCGAACAGGGATTACCTGCGTGGGGTGTTTGTAATTTAAGCTCAATCAATCTTTCCTCATTTGTCTCCGGGGGTCTTTTTGACTATAAAGAGTTTTCTGATGTTGTCCGCTCAGGAGTGCGGTTCCTGGATAATGCAGTTGATGCCGAGAAATATTTATATCCCGAAATAGAGGAAGTTCAGGCGCGTGAGAGACGTATTGGGCTGGGAACTTTGGGTTTAGCTGACGCTCTTATAAAAATGAAAATTCGCTATGGATCCAAGAAGTCTCTTGAAGTGATTGAAAAAATTTACCGGACGCTTCGGGATGTCGCTTATGAAACGTCAGTGGATCTGGCAAAGGAAAAAGGGGCTTTCCCGCAGTTCATGGCAGACAAGTTTCTTGCCAGCGGATTTATGAGGACCATGCCTCAAGGCATTCGGAAAAATATTAAAAAACACGGGATAAGAAATGCACTTATCCTGACTGAAGCACCGACCGGGAAAATTGCGCTTTTAGCAGGAGCATCATCTGGAATAGAACCGGTCTTTTCTTTTTCTTATATCCAAAAGGATCGACTAGGCGAGAGAACTATGTACCACCCGTTATATCAGGAGTGGGTTGATGAAAACGGAACTGAAACTATGCCGGAATATTTTGTTGTTGCTGATGATTTAACTCCTGCGGAGCATGTACAAATTCAATCATTAATTCAGCATTATACCGATTCTTCCATTAGTAAAACCGTAAACGCGCCAAAAACTCACAGCGTGGACGATGTTAAAAAACTATATGAACTTGCTTACGAAACGGGATGTAAGGGAATTTCTTATATGCGAGAAGGATCGCGTGAGGGAACATTAATCAGGGCAGACGAAAGCTCTAAAGGTAAAGAAGCAGGTAAAAGTGAAATTTCACCCGAAAACGTAAATGGCGAATTGCAAAAGTCCTACAATTGGATTCGCCCCACTAAAGTAATTGGCGCAACTTATCGCCTGAAAACTCCGGTGGGGACGGCGTTTATTACAGTTAACCACGATGAGACGGGAGCGCCGGTTGAGTTGTTTATAAATATCGGCCGTGCGGGGAGTGATGTTCAGGCTATGGCGGAAGCTTTAGGCAGGTTAATTTCGAAATCATTGAGATTCGGCAGCAACCTAAGCACGAGAGAGCGGGCAGTATTTATAATCGATCAGCTTATGGGTATTGGGGGAGCTCGGACAGTAGGTTTCGGATCAGAGAAAATACTATCGCTTCCCGATGCTATAGCAAAAGCGCTTGCTATGGATATGGGAATGCTTTCGGGTAAAGAGAAACAAGACCCTCATGCTATAAACGGCAACGGAAACAGCTATGCCGAGGAGCAGCAGACTCTTCCTTTACAAGAGCAAGCAGTTCCTGCTCAAATGGAATTAGTTACAAAACAGGCAGATATGTGCCCTTCATGCGGAAACGCAACTTTAGTACACGAAATGGGTTGCAAAACATGTCATGGTTGCGGATATTCAGAGTGTTGACGACAGGTGAGTTTTAGTATTTAGTGATTAGTTATATTTATGAAAAAAAATAACGGCAGTTTAAAAAACCTCCAAAAATCAACAAACGGTAGAGGCAGCCCTCCGGGTGAAATGTTAGCCACTGTTAGTTATGGTGATTTAAAAATAAGCAGTTCGGCAGCTTCACTGCCTCACTTGAAAATAGAAACGGTAATCAAAAGTACAGGGGATAAAGAAAAATTCAGTTTACAAAAACTAAGTAAAAGTATAATTCTCGTCGGCAAAGACACTAAGACATACAGTCAAAAAACCGCAAAGGACATCTTTAAAAAAGTTTACATTATTCTTTCAGAAATCGACAAGGAGACAATTACTACCAAAAAAATCCGGGACATTGTAGAACCGATTATAGCTGAAGCGGGATACTTCAAAGCTGCAAAATATTACATTCTCTTTAAAGAGAGAAAGCTAAGTGCAAAAAAATCTTCTTATAAAATGTGGGAACCTAAAATGACAGAAAACGCTAAACTCACGTTGGTTTCCCGATGTTCCAAACAGGACTCAAGCGGGGATCTTCTGGAAACTCCGGGTCAAATATTTTGGCGGGTAGCAAAACACTTGGCAAAAGCGGAGATTACCTGGGGGGACGAAAAGCTGGTTGAACAGGTTGCCAGAATATTTTTTGACAAAATGGCGCGTTTTAAATTTGTGTGTACCAGAAGTGCTTTGTATGAAGCGGGAAATGAAGCTTGCCTTCAGCAATTGTCTCCCTGTTTTGTTTTACCGGTAACGGACTCAATAGGTGCAATTTTTAAAACATTGGGAGACGCTGCACTAATTCAGAAGAATTATGGTGGGACAGGATTTAATTTCAGTCAAATCAGATTTAAAGGAGATAAAGTAAGAAATATTCCCAACGCCGCTTCAGGACCGGTTGATTTTCTGCAGGTATATTCTGCAGCACTTTCAAAAATAGTTCAGGGTGCAAAAAGGCACGGCGGAAATATGGGAATACTCAATGTTGAACATCCCGATATTTATGAATTTATCTCAGTTAAAGATCAGGATGGTTTGATGAAGAACTTTAATATTTCAGTCGGTGTAACCAACGAATTTATGGACGCCGTAGTGTCTGATAAACGTTTTAATCTGGTGAATCCCAGAAACGGTATTACGGTAAAATCCGTCAGAGCGAAAAAACTCTTTGATGATATTTGTGAACACGCGTGGAAAACTGGAGATCCGGGAATGATATTTCTTGATAGGATGGAAGAGGATAATTTCACGCCAACTTTGGGAAAACTGGATGCTACAAACCCCTGCGGAGAACAGCCTTTACTGCCGTATGAATCCTGCAACCTGACTTCTGTCCACTTGGCCAGTCACTTGGTGAAACAGAACGGAAGCTATGAAATGGATTGGGACGATTTGGCACAAACCGTTAAAACCGTCGTTCGGTTTTTGGACAATATGATTGAAGTAAATGCCTATGTTTTGACAGAAACAGAGCGGCTGGTTAAATACGGCAACCGGAAAATAGGAGTTGGAATGATCGGTTTTGCTGAAGTTTTATTTAAAATGGGCGTGGGTTACAACACTGCGGAAGGCGTTAGAATTGCCGACAAAATTGCAAAATTTGTGAAGAAAAACGCTGAGGATGCGTCACTTGAATTAGCAAAGACCCGAGGCGTTTTCCCTAATTGGGATATATCAACCTATAAAGGATCTGCTGAAAAATACAGAAATTGCACCATGATTACAATTGCACCCACCGGTACTGTTTCAATGATCGGAAATACAACTTCTGGGATTGAACCTTTGTTTGCACTTGTATATACCAGACGGTCCTTTTACAACGAAGACTCCAAAAACCGCTCAACTGCGTCGCTTTTCTATGTAGAGCCTAATTTTGAAGCGGTTTTAAAAGAGCGGGGTTTATATTCAAAAGAATTAATTGCAAAAATAGCAGAAAACCACGGGTCGATTCAAGGCATGAAAGAAATACCCCAAGATATCCAGAAAGTTTTTGTTACAACTCACGATATT
Source organism: uncultured Gammaproteobacteria bacterium (assembly GCA_964458085.1). GTDB lineage: Bacteria > Patescibacteriota > Microgenomatia > UBA8517 > UBA8517 > CAYWFF01. Next base: position 3,573 of record CAYWFF010000001.1, on the reverse strand, counting down.
GACCCTGAGTGGCATGTTCGGATACAAGGAGCTTTCCAACGCTATGCCGATAATTCAGTTTCAAAAACGGTTAATTTCAGAAATTCAGCAACGGTTGGTGATGTTAAAAAAGCCTATCTTTTAGCATGGAAATTGGGTTGTAAAGGAATTACTATTTATCGGGACGGCAGTAAAGATGATCAGGTTTTAAATGCCGGCATTAAACAGAAAGCTTCGTCTAAAAAATTAACAGGTCAGGCAATTGCACAAGTTGAAGTTTACGACGAAAAAGAGTGTCCGGAATGCGGAGGGGTTGTTGAATTTGAAGGCGGTTGTGTGACTTGCAAAGAATGCGGTTGGAGCAAATGCAAAATCTAGAAAAGTAAGAGTTTTTTATAACGATTGAACTAAACCAGTTTTATGGCAAAACAAGAAAAACTAGTACTAAAAAATATCGGCCAAAAAGAAGTCTTTAGCCCGGAAAAAATCCTCACCAGTATTTGGCTTGCTGCCCAAAGTGTAGGCGGGAGTGATAAAACTTTGGCAGAACAAATTACCGGGGAAGTTGTGGCATTTGTCAACAATCGTTATCCGAATGGCGAAGCGGTTTTAACATCAGAAATCGGAGAAATTGTGGAAAAGGTTTTAATTGAGCGCGGACATGCAAAGACTGCAAAAGCCTACATACGCTTCCGAGAAAATAAGAAACATATTAAACAGGATAAAAATGCATTGGGGGTAAAAGACGACATAGGGCTTTCATACAACACGCTTTACATTTTAAAGATGAGGTACCTACGCAGGGACAAAGCGGGGAAAATTATAGAATCTCCAAAAGGAATGCTTACCCGTGTTGCAAAAACACTCTCTTCTGTTGAAAAAACCAAGGCAAAACAGGAAAAGTGGTTTAGTAAGTTTTTAGGAATTATGGAGTCATTTGAATTTTTACCCGGAACCCGGACTCTCGCAAACGCAGGCAAGCAAACTCCTCAGTTGGCAAATTGTTTTGTCTGGCCTATGACAGATGACATTAACGATATTTTTGAGATATTGCATAAATCCACACTCATTAAAAAACACGGAGGGGGTTGCGGATACAATTTCTCTAACATCCGGCCTGAGGGGGATTTGGTAGGTGGGATCCCTGAACTTGCAGCAGGTCCGGTCAAAATGATTGAAATGTTTGATCTGATGACCAGTCTTTTCAGGCAGGAGGGAAAATATGAGTCGGGCAATATGGCGATACTTAACGCTGACCATCCTGATATTTTTAACTTTATATCCGCTAAACAAACAGACGGTTATTTACCTAAAACAAATATTTCAGTAGGCATTACTGATGACTTTATGGAAGCTGCCCTTAAAGGTAAAAATTGGGATCTTGTAAATCCAAGAACTAAAGAAGTTGTAAACACGGTGAACGCAAAATCCATTTTAGATTTGATGGCAACAATGGCTTGGCAAACCGGGGATCCGGGGATTATTAATTTATCTGCAATTAACAAAGGAACTGCACTCGGAAATCCGCTTCTTAAAAAACGCGGACCGATTGCCGCTACAAATCCTTGCGGGGAAGAACCTCTTTTCCCTTTTGAATCTTGTAATTTAGGGTATGTGAATTTCACAAAATTTATAAAAGACAATAAGTTTGATCACGATCATCTAAGTGAAGTGGTAAAAGTTGCAACCAGGCTTATGGACAACGTAATAGATGCGTCATGGTTTCCTGTCTCAGAAGTTCAGCAGGCAGTGAGAAATCACCGGCGGATCGGAATGGGAGCAGTGGGTTGGGCAGAGGCTTTGGCGCTTCTTGATATTCCATATGACTCAGAAGAAGCCTTTGATTTAGCTGAAAAAGTTACCAAAACTATGTACACTGCTGCATTTGATGCATCTTGTGATCTGGCTGATGAAAAAGGACCGTTTCCATTTGTCACTGATTCCATCTGGGCAAATAAAAAGAGAAAACCTAGAAATGTTGCTCTTCTTACTTTTCCGCCATCAAGCGGTAACGCAGTAATTTGCGAGACTTCTTTCGGGATTGAACCTTATTTTGCTCTTGCCTATGAACAAAATGTTATGGAAGGCATGCGGCTTCGGACAATTGTACCTACTTTGGTTGAAAAATTGAAAGAAAGAAAAATCTATTCAGAGGACCTAATCCAAAAAATTGTAGAAAGTCACGGTAGTATCCAGGATATAGAAGAAATTCCTACAGACATTAAACGTGTTTTCAAAGTGGCTCACGACATCGACTGGCGTGATCACATCAAAATGCAGGCAGCTTTCCAAAAGTGGACTGATAATGCAATTACCAAAACTATAAACATGCCCTCAACTGCTTCTCCTAATGATATTGAAGAAGCTTATGTACTAGCTTGGAAATTGGGTTGTAAAGGTTTGACGGTTTACCGAGATAGAACTAAAAAGGATCAGGTGTTTGAATTTGGAGGAGCAAACAGGAAATCTGAAGTCAAGATGTGCCCGACTTGTGATGTGCCGTTGAAGAAAGATAAAAAGTGCTATAAATGTAAACAGTGCGGTTTTTCGACTTGCGAACTTTGACAGATTTGTAATTAAGTATTTGGGTAATTGAGTAACTTAGAATTTGAAAGCTCATAATTACTGATTACTTTTTTGCTTAATTACTTGTTTTTGGAATCTAACTAGCTAGAGCTTGGGCGGTTATACAGGCGTTGCTCTGTAAGGAGTATCAGCTAATTATTAATAATGCGCTTTATCGACCTTATTAACGGCTCGCGTTCTAGCTAGTTGGGTTTCAAATGAGGGGTTTTACAATCGTTGCAAGGTCTTCAGGCTTCTTCGTGTCTAGCAGCATATAAAAATGATAATTTGTTTCTGTTATTTCGGATTCTTTACTTTTTGTCATTGAATGTAGTATACCAGAAAGAGAGTATTACAATACTCTTATACGTAATACATTTTGACAATATGTATTACGTTTAGTATCATACTCTTATGATCGGATATTCTACTGTCAATCAAAAAGGCCAAGTTACTATCCCTGCCGGAATTCGGTCAGCACTAGGACTTAAACCCAATAATCACGTTGTGGTAACTAAAGTTGATGATACCGTAACTATAAAACCTGTAGTTGATATTTATGGCTTACGAGGATCGGTAAAAGCATCCGCTGGAAAAGTAGACTATAAAAAAGTTCGTAAATCTTTCGAAAACTTTCTTGCGAGAAGCTCACACTAATGCAGACTTTCTTAGTGGACACCAATGTGTTTTTGCGTTTTTTAACAAATGATGTGCCACCTCAAGCGAATAAAGCTGAGAAAAGATTTAAGGATGCCGAAAAGGGTAAAATAAATTTGAGAATTCTTCAAATCACAGTAGTGGAAATTCAATTTGCATTAGAACATTGGTATAAACTAACCAAAAAAGAAGCCGTTGATAAACTTTTAACACTTTTTTCACCGCAATGGATGAACTTGGATGATAAAGATGTAATCTTTGATGCTTTAGAAAACTACCGTATACAAAAAATAGATTTTGTTGACCTGCTACTTTTTAGCCAAGCTAAAAAAAGTAAACAGCACATTCTTTCTTTCGATCGGGATTATAAAA